>JACADU010000232.1 GCA_013388415.1 Bryobacteraceae bacterium | reverse complement strand
CGCATGGGGTTCCGAGCGGCGACCTTGAGGGAGCGGAGCCGGCGGTCAACGCGCTGGAGACCTCGCCTTCGCCCTTGTTCCCTTCGCTCTTCCCCGCCGGCGATGAGAATGACACCCTCGATGCCATCCGCGCCGACATCGGCGATTGCCGCCGGTGCAGGCTCTGCGAAGGCCGCAACTCGATCGTTTTCGGTTCCGGAAATCCCAGCGCCCGGCTCGTCTTCGTCGGCGAAGGGCCCGGAGCCGATGAAGACGCGCAAGGGCTCCCCTTCGTCGGGCGCGCCGGGCAGCTTCTCACGCAGATGATCGACGGCACGTCGGCGAAGGAAGGAATGGCCATCCGCAGACCCGATGTGTATATCTGCAACGTGGTCAAGTGCCGTCCACCGGACAACCGCACCCCCCTGCCGGACGAAATGGAGATCTGCGGCCAGTTCCTTTACCGCCAGCTCAACGCCATCAAGCCCCGCGCGATTTGCGCCCTCGGCGCCACCGCCGCGCGCGCGTTGCTCAACTCGAAGGAAGGCATCATGAAGATGCGCGGCCGGTGGCACTCCTGGCGCGACATCCCCGTCATGCCCACCTACCATCCCTCTTACCTCCTGAGGCCATACAACCAGAACGCCAAACGCGAAGCCTGGGAGGATCTCAAGAAAGTTCTCCACTATGTCTACGACGACCCGCCGCGGCCTCTTTCTGACTTTTGAGGGCCTGGACGGCTGCGGAAAGACGACTCAGAAGCGGCTTCTCGCCGAACGCCTCCGGCAGGCAGGCGAGCGGGTCGTCGAAACGGTCGAGCCCGGCGGCACCGCCATCGGCTCGCAGATTCGCCGCATCCTGCTCGACCCCGCCAACGATCACCTCGACCCGCGCGCCGAAATGCTGCTCTATTTCGCCGCCCGCGCTCAGAACGTCGCCGAAATCCTCCTTCCCGCCCTCGAGCGCGGCGAGATCGTCATCAGCGACCGGTGGACCGATTCGACCTGGGCCTATCAGGGTTTCGGACGCGATCTCGGCACTTCTCTCGTTCAGGACATCGACGAAATCGCCTGCCGCGGCCACAAGCCCGATCTCACTTTCCTGATCGACATCGACGTTGAAACCGGCCTCCAGCGCGCGCACCAACGCAACGCCGGCGCCTCCGCCGCCGAGACCCGCATGGACCAGCAAAGCCGAGCCTTCTATGAGCGCGTCCGCGAAGGTTACGACACGCTCGCCGTGGCGGTCCCCGAACGCGTCGTGCGCATCGACGGCCATGGCTCCGCCTATGAAGTCGCCGCCCGTGTCTGGGCCGCATTCGAGAAGTTCAGGAGAGCCCATGGCCGCTGACGTCTTCCCCGGCTTCCGCGGCAACCGCCAGATCGCCCGGGCTCTGGCTTCGATGATGGAGGTGGGCAGGATTCCTCAGACCATCCTGCTGGCCGGTCCCGAAGGCGTCGGCAAGGCTACGCTGGTCCGCAAGTTCGCCAAACGCCTCCTCGGCGACGCCGAACGAATCGAACTCGACGACCTCAGCCGCGAAGAAAACCGCCAGATCATCGCCGAACGCGAGAAATGGCCGAGCGAAAAACGCGCCGACGACCCTCTGCTGTTCTCCTCGCACCCCGATTTCGTCACCTTCTGCCCCGACGGGCCCCTGCGCCAGATCTCGATCCAACAGATGAGGCTCGCCAGGGAGCGGGCTCAGCTCAGACCGCTCAAGGGCGATTGGCGCGTCTTCCTCATTGACCAGATTGACCGCGCCAACCCCCAGGCCGCCGATTCCCTTCTGAAGACCCTCGAGGAGCCCCCCTCTCACCTCATTTTGTTCCTCACCGCCGAAAACGCCTTCGACCTGCCGCCCACCATCCGCTCCCGCTCCATCATCTTCCACATGAATCCGCTCAGCGAAGAGGAGATGCGCGAGTTCGTCGCCGAACGCAAATTGGGCGATCCGGCCCGCCGCGTCGCTCTCGCCGCCGGCGCCCCCGGCCTGGCCGCCGCGCTTGACCTTACCCTCCATGACAAGCGCCGCGCGGTGATGTTTTCGATGCTCGAAGCCGCTGCCGGCGCGCTCGGCTTCGCTCAGTGGGTCAAGCTCAGCGAGAGCTTCCTGGCCAGCAAGAGCGAGAAGCTCGAGTTCTACTTTAAGCCGGCCTACTCGCTGCTCGAAGACATGCTCACACTGAAGTCCGGCGGCGCCCGCCTCCGCAACCCGGACATGGCCGTCGAAATCGAACACCTTTCGCGGCGCGTCGATTTCGATTGGATCCGCGAAGCCGTAAAACGCATCGACGAACTTGTCGATCTCCAGCGCCGCAACGTCCAGAAAGGGCCCAGCGTCGATCAACTCGTCGTCGGACTGCGCTCACTCCAGCCCCGCTCCGCCCAGTAGCGCGCGATCGCCTTCAACGGAAGAACCGGCCGCCACTTGTGGCCCAGCCTTATTGAACGCCCTTCCCCGGCTTGATGGCGAACCCGCGCCGCGCTCAGTTCTTCGTACCGCGACACTGAATCCACCTGAAGCGCGAATTCCGGCTCCTGAGCGCCGTTCTCGCTGCCGATGAGGACGAGACACGTGCGCGGTCCGATGGGCCGCTCGGGAACTCCCATCGCCTGATTGGGACAATACACAGGCGCCAGCCGCCCCTGAAGCTCGACGAAATGTTTCCACCCAGGCGCCCACTCCAGGGGCTGCAAGCGAAGAGTGCGCATTTGCATCGCCGCCAGAATCCGGATCGCTTCGATAGCGAATTCCTTGCCGGCGAGGCGGACGATCAGAAATCGTTCCCGTCCCCGCCGCAGCGGCGGCGAAAGGTCTCGTTGAGCTGTTGTCGCGCCGGCGGCGGCCACCTCCGCACCTCACTGCATCAGTGTCAGGAAGGCCCGCCCGTGCTCGCCCGCCGACTTGATCTTCGGCGTCTCCCGGCTCGGCGCCAGGCAGAGATGAACCTTGATCGTCTCTCCTCCCAGCTTGAACGGCACCACGCTCCAAGAGGCTTTGGCCATACTTCTCGTCGTGAAATTGCGCCCGTAGACGACGGTCGGAATGCTGAGCCCCATCGGGCCGAGCTTCTCTTCCAAGGACGTCTTCACGTTGCCGAGGACCATGTTCGTCACTTCCCCGATCGCGTCCAGAACTTCGTCGTTGATCGACTCGTATTCGGCCATCAGCAGGGCGGAGCTGATCTTGCGCGCCATTTCCGCCGAGCAGGAAAACGTCCCCGAGCCCGCCCATGTCCCCGCGAGGCCAATCAGCGCCAGCACGCCCTCGCTTGGCCCCGGGGGGTCCTCTTCGACAAACGAATCGCAGCTCTCCAAGTCGATTCCGAGCATCATCGAAAAGACGCTCTGCGTAGCATTACGGATCATCTCCGTGATTTCGTCGTGGGTGATCATTTCGGGTTCATCCTTGGCGGTCATACGATGCCTGCCAGCTTCTCTTTGATCTGTTCGGCTGTAAACGGCTTTCGGACGTAGCCAGCCGCGCCCAGATTGACTGCTTCCATCACCTTCGTGCTGCCGCCCTCGGTCGTCACCATGATCACCGGGATCGACTTCGTCGACTCCTGATTCTTCAGCGCTCCCAGCAACTGGAGCCCGTCCATCTTCGGCATGTTGATGTCGCTGAGGATCAGGCCGACACTGGCATCCTTGAGGCAGTTGAGCGCTTCCTCGCCGTCTCCCGCCTCATAGACCCGTCCTAGGGGAACGTCGGCCTGAATCAGAACTCGCTGCAAGATCTTCCGGATCGCCGCCGAATCGTCGACGATGAGCACATCCAGGGACATAGATGAGTGCGTCCTCCGCCTCCTTCAGCCCTCATCGGTTGGCGGCGGCGGGATTTTAGGGAGCTTTCAGAGCGCTGCTTTCAGCCTCGATTCCACTGCGGCGACCACGTCGCTGGTGCTTGCCTTTCCCCCAAGATCGGGCGTCAAAACATCCCCCGCGGCCAGGACCGCACGCACCGCCTGCTCCATGCGCGCCGCGGCCGCCCCTATCCCGAGATGGTCGAGCATCATCGCCGACGCCAGGATGCACCCCATGGGATTCGCCTTGCCCTTCCCGGCAATGTCGGGCGCCGAGCCGTGGACGGGTTCGAACAGCCCGGGGTTGCGCCGGTGCGGGTCGATGTTCGCGCTGGGGGCCAATCCGATGCCGCCGGTGACGATCGCGGACAGGTCGCTGAGGATGTCGCCGAACAGGTTCGAGGCGACGACGACATCGAAGTACGCAGGCCGGCGGACGAAGTCCATCGCCGCGGCGTCCACCAGCAGAGAGTCCGCCGCGATGTCCGGGTATTCGGCCGCCACCGCGCGAAAAACGCGGTCCCACAGAACCATGCCATAGGCCTGCGCGTTGGACTTCGTCACGGAGGTGACCCGCCGCTTGCGGTTCCGCAACCGGGCCAGATCGAAGGCATGACGGATGATCCGCTCGCAGCCGTGGCGGGTGAAAACGGCTGTCTGGACAGCGGTCTCTTCGGGCATATGGTGATACAGGAAGCCGCCGATGGGCGCGTATTCGCCCTCGGTATTCTCGCGGACCACAACCATGTCGATCGAGCCGGGCTCGTAGCCCGCCAGCGGCGAGCGCACTCCAGGATAGAGATATGCCGGGCGGACGTTGGCATAGAGATCGAAGCCGCGGCGGATCGGCAGCAGCAGCCCGTGGAGAGTGATGTGATCGGGGATGTCGGGATGCCCCACGGCGCCGAGCAGGATCGCGTCGTGCGACCGCAGCCGCTCGAGCGCGTCTACCGGCATCATCATGCCATGCCGGAAGTAGTATTCCGAGCCCCAATCGTATGAGGCGAACTCCAGCCGCAGCTGTTCGCCTTCGCAGGCTTTTTCGAGAATTCGGCGCGCCGCGGGCACCACTTCCTGCCCGATGCCGTCGCCCGGCACCAGCGCGACAGAGAGCGTTTTCATGGCTACCATCGTAGTCGCTTCATGAGCCTGTCATGGGCTGCTAGCCTGTTTGGAGATGAGCACGCAAAATCCCTTTTCTCTTGCCGGCAAAACCGCACTGGTGGCCGGCGCCAGCCGCGGCATCGGACTCGCCATCGGCCGCGAAACCGCCCGCGCCGGCGCCAGGACGATTCTCGCTTCCCGCTCGCTCACCGCGCTGGCCGGCGCCGCCCGCCTTCTCCGTGCCGAGGGCTTCCAAGCCGAGGCCATCGAGCTCGACGTCGCCAACCGGGAGTCGCGCGAAAAAGCGGCCGAGGCCCTGCCGCCGCTTGACATCCTCATCAACGTCGCCGGCATCAACCAGCGGAAAAAGTTCGCCAACTATACGCCAGCCGAATACCAGCGCATCATGGACACCAACCTGAACGGCATCTTCGAACTGACCCAGTTGGTGGGGCGCGGCATGGTGGAGCGAGGCCTGGGCGGGAAGATCGTCAACATCGGCAGCCTGATGTCGGTCGCCGGACTCCCCTTTGTCACCGTCTATGCCATCTCCAAAGCGGGGATCGCGGGCTTGACCCGATCGCTCGCCGCCGAGTGGGGCCGTTACAACATTCAAGTCAATTGCATCGCCCCGGGCTTCATCGTCACCGATCTCAACCGCGAGATGTGGCAACTGCCCCAAATGCAGGCCTGGCTCAAAGGCGTTCAGGCGATGCCGAGAACAGGGACCCCGGAAGAAATCGCCGCGGTCGCAGTCTTCCTCGCCAGCCCGGCCTCCAACTATGTCACCGGCCAGGTGATCCAGGTCGATGGAGGCTACACGACCACCGCCGTCTGGCCCTACGAAGTCCCCGAGTGACCAGCCGCGCCGCAGCCGCCGGCTGACGAGGCCCGAATGTAGAATGGGCAACCATGCGCTCCATTCTGCTCGCTGTCCTTTTCTCCACCGCTCCCGGCGCCTTCGCGGCTGGCGTGGCGGACCATCCTGAAGTGCGCGGCGCGCAGCGTCTGTTTGAAGCCTGGCTCCTCGGCCAGATGGCCTACCGCGGCCTGCCGGGCGTCGTCGCCGGCGTCGTGCATGACCAGGATCTCATCTGGGCGCGCGGCTTCGGCTTCGCCGATCTCGACCGCAGGATCCCGATGACGCCGGCAACGAAGTTCCGCATGGCTTCTCACAGCAAGCTGTTCACCGCCACGGCCATCATGCAACTGCGTGAGGCGGGCAGGCTGCGACTCGACGATCCGGTCTCGAAACATCTGCCGTGGTTCAGAATCCGGCCTGCCAGCCCGGACGATCCTCCGGTCACCGTCGAGGAACTGCTGACCCACAGTTCCGGTCTTCCTCGCGAGGCCGGCCCACACTGGTCGACCAGGGACTTCCCGGCAGCCGGCGATGTCCGGCGCTTTGTCGAGTCGAGCCAAGCCGCGCTGCCTCCGGAGACGCGCTGGAAGTACTCGAATCTTGCCTACACGCTGGCCGGCATGATCGTCGAAACCCTCTCGGGGGAGACGTGGGCGGAATACTTGCAGAAGCACATCTTCGAACCTCTGGGCATGACCGATTCCAGCGTCGACCGGCCGGTGGATGGTCTGGCGACAGGCTATGGCCGCCGCATGCCGGATGGGTCCCGGGCGCGGATGCCTTTCGTCGACGCGCGCGGAATGGCCGCGGCAACGGGCATCACCTCAACGGTGGGCGACATGGCCAAGTTCGTTGCCCTCCAGTTCCGCAAAGGGCCGACGGGCGGCAGCCAGATCCTCTCTACCGGCTCGCTGCGCGAGATGCACCGCGTCCGCGTGCTCGAAAACAACTGGCAGCGGGGCAGCGCAATCGGTTTTGCCGTCAGCCGCGAGAAAGACAAGGTCTACGTGGGCCACGGCGGTTCCTACTTCGGCTACAAGACGCATACGCTCATCCAACTCAGCGACCGCGTCGGCGTCATCGTGCTGACCAACGGCGACGACTCGGTCCCCTCTGACCTCGCCCTGCGGCTGATGCAGACCGTAGGAGAAGCCGTCGCCAAAGCGACGAAGCCGCCTGAATCCCCTCAATGGGACCCTTCCTGGAGCCGGTTCGCCGGGCTGTATCGCAATGACTGGGGCGATACTCACGTTATTGAGCTCGACCGGGCTCTGGTGGTCATTGATCCGACCGCCAGAGAACCGTTGCCGCCGAACCGGTTGATTCCCATTGGCGGAGACCGCTTCCGTTTGGAAGCGAGTTCGGGCGGCGTGGCTGTCGGCGAAGTCGTGCGGTTTACCGAGGAAAATGGACGAGTCGTCCGCATGCACACCGGCGAAACCTACGCCGATCGAGTGCAGCAGTGAAGCGCGGCGGGGCGCAAGGCCTCTCTGCGCTCAACCAACGATCCGCGGTTCGCCCGGCTCCGCCGCGAAGCGGCTATCCGCCAGTGACCGGCCGCGCTCGGATTCCGCGAAAATGAATGCGCAGCTCGTCGCGCGAATGGAGCTGAAGCGCGAAATGCCCCTTCAATCCCGCGTTCCGCCTGCGATGCGCTTCGTCATCCAACACGCCCGCCCCGTCATAATCGGCGACGGGCATGCCGTTGAGCCACGTCCGCACGCGGGTCCCGACGCACACGAGGCGCAGCCGGTTCCAGCCCGCCGCGTTCCAATGGAACTTGTGAGGATGGTCCGCCGGATCGATCCGCCAGTCCTTCAGTGACGGATAGATCCAACGCCGCGCTTCCCTTGTCTCGTCGTAGATCAGGCCGGTCCTGAACGGCGCCGGAGGGTGGATGTCCACCTGCGGCCCGTGGAGCCAGCCGAGTTCACGGTCATACCGGCTGCGAAACTGGAGCCCCGAGTTCCCCGGCGATTCCGCAAAGCCCTGAACCTCCAGTTCCAACTCGAAATCGGTGAACTCTGCTTCTGTCATCAGCCAGACGTAGTCGTGCTCTTTGCGCCCCACTGAGTCGCAGACCAGCATGCCGTCCCGGGCCGACCAGAACTGCTTGGCTGCATCCTCCGGCTTGCACTCCACCCGCCAGCCCTTGAGGCTCTTGCCGTCGAACAGCGGCAACCACCGGCCGGCTGCGCTTTTGCCGCGCAGCCGAAGATTCCGGCCGGCGGCGCCTGAACGCAGCGTGAGACCGCCGGGGTACACGTCGACAATCCTGCAAGCCTCGCCCGGCTCATGCTCGACCAGGCCCTTGAACGTGACGTAGTGCAAGCCGCCCCGTTCGCCGGCTCCGCCGAGGTGATCGTGGCCGTTGAAATAGGCGGCGGCCGCGGGCGCGCCGTCGAGAACGTCCATGACTTCGGCGTAGTTCCAGAGCGTATGGTCCGGCCGGCAGCCTTCGGGCAGCAGCGGGAAATGACCCAAAATGATGGCCCGCTGTCCGCGGCGCGAGGCGTCCTCGAGCGTCTGCTTCAGCCATGCCAATTGCTCCCGGCCGACGGCGCCGTTCCAGTCATTCGCGTTTCGCGCCCCCGCCTGCTTCAGCCCTTCGAGCATCCGCCGGCCGGCGGCGGCATTCGGATGATCCTCGGGCCATCCGCCCTTCACGGCAATGTCCATTCCATCGATCACGATGAATCGCCAGTTGCGAACCGTGAAGTCGTAGTACGCTCTCTCCATCCCCAGCCGCGGCAGGAGGACGCCGCGCGGCACGGTGTAGTCGTGGTTTCCAAGAACCAGACGGACGCGCGGATGGAGGCGCCGGACCGCATCCAGCGCCGGAGCGAGGTTGTCCACGCCTTCGTCGATCAGGTCGCCGAGATGCACGATGAACTCGAGCCGCTCCTTTTCGATGGCCTTGCGCCACTCCGCCAGCTTGCGAAGCGAGTCCCTGTAATGCCGGGGCCCGGCGGCATCCTTGGCGGCATATTGGACGTCGGCGACGACGCCGAACGAAAACAGCGGCCGCTCAGCGGCGGCAAACGCCGGCAATCCGGCAATCAAAGCCCGGCGGGTGAATCTCATCTCGGCTCCATTCGACGCTTCGGCTTCGGCGCCTGAACGGCGCCGGCATCGAAGATTGCCATGATATAAAGGTTGCCCATGGCAATGTGTGAACTCTTTGAGCCGAGCGCGTCTCACCCAGCCTCATGAAGAACCACCCGCCCGGCCTTGCCACTCTCTTCTTTGTCGAGATGTGGGAACGATTCAGCTACTACGGCATGCGCGCCATCCTCGTGCTCTACGCCGTCGCCCTGCCGGCTCAGGGCGGCCTCGGCTTCGACACCCCGCGCGCCGCGTCCCTCTACGGCACATACACCATGGCCGTCTATCTGCTTTCGGCGCCCGGAGGTTTCATCGCCGACCGCTGGCTCGGCGCCCGCGCCGCCGTCCTGCTCGGAGGCATCGTCATCGCCTGCGGGCAGTTCTGCCTGACGGTCTCCTCGATTCCGTTCTTCTACACCGGACTCTCTCTGATCGCCGCCGGAGCCGGACTGCTGAAGCCCAACATCTCCACGATGGTCGGCGCGCTTTACGGCGAAAACGATCCGCGCCGAGACAGCGGATTCTCGCTGTTCTACATGGGCATCAACGTGGGCGCGGTCATGGCGCCGCTGGTCTGAGGATTCCTCGCGGAGAGTCCATGGTTCAAGGACTGGCTCGCCGCGCGCGGTTTCGACCCCGCGGGAAGCTGGCATTGGGGCTTCGGCGCTGCCGGCGCGGGGATGATCGCCGGTCTGTGCCTCTTCCTGTTGCGCCGCGACACGCTGGCAACAGCCGGGCTTCGTCCGGCTGACCGCGTCCGTGCCGGCTCCCACGAACCGGCAGGGCCCCTGACGGCTGGCGAGTGGAAACGCATCGCCGCCATCTCCATCCTCTTTGCATTCACCATCCTCTTCTGGTCAGCCTATGAACAGAAGGGCGCAAGCCTGAACCTCTTCGCCAGGCATCTCGTCAGGACTCAGCTCGGCGGTTGGGAGTTCCCCGCAAGCTGGTTGCAGTCCATGACGCCGTTCTACGTGATTGTTCTGGCCCCCATCTTCGCCCGGATGTGGATGCGCATGGGCGACCGTCAGCCGTCGAGCCCGATCAAGTTCGCGCTTGGTCTGGCTGCCATCGGCCTCGCCTTCTGCCTCCTTGTTCCCGCTTCAGCGCTGACCGCTTCGGGCAAGATCAGTCCGCTTTGGCTCGCCGCGGTCTACTTTCTGGACGTGGTGGGCGAGTTGTGTCTCAGCCCGGTCGGGCTGAGCACGGTCACCAAGGCCGCACCGGCTCGACTCGTTGGCCTGATGATGGGCGCGTGGTTCTTCGCCACCAGCCTCGGCAACAAACTGGCAGGTTACTTCTCCGGCTTCTTCGCCGCCGACGACCCCGGTGTCCTGATGCGCCTCTACGGCGGCATCGCCGCCGGACTCCTGCTTTCGGCCCTCATCCTCGCCTTCGCGGCGCCTGCCCTCAAACGATTCATGGCGCAGGAGAGTTGATTTTCCAGCCTGGAGCGGGATTTTCGTGTAGCCTTGTGACTCAGGAGGAAATGCAAGCATGAGAGGTCCCTCTTGCTGCGCCATGTTCATGTGTGCCTCATTCGCGTTGGTCTCCACGCCAGCGCTGTCGAAAACAGACACGTACTCGTTCAAGGCCAATGGCCGTTCCGGCGAGGTATATGGCGCATCAGCCACGGCGTCTTACCATCTGCAAATCAGCGAACGGACTGAAGGGAAGTCCGGCGGCGCTTCAACCTACTCGCTCACTGTTTCAGTCTGCTCATACTCCGGCAACACGAGCGATTGCCTGGAGGGAACCGCCCTTAACGTCGAAGGTTCCATCATGGATGGCAGCGAAAGCGATTCCTGGATCGAGATCAGAATCCCCGACCTCGCGCCGCAGCTCACCCGGCAGGTCTGCGACATGGGCTCCGGCGCCTGTTCGGCCGCAATCCCTGCAACAGGGCCCCTCGGAATCTATCTCACCGTCAGGGCTCTCGGGAATCCCGAAGTCCGATCGCAGTGGCACGGCAACAGCAGGGATGAGTTCAGGTTTGCGAACGGCACCGTGATCACGACAATCCGCAACGGCGGAGGCAGCAGCACGACCGGAGTGCGCGTCAGCGGCGATCTGCTCGGGCTTCCCCTCCCCTTGGTGAACGCCGACTCGGCTTCGGGCGCCATCGGCACTCTGAAAGAATCGATCATCACCATCGTGCGATCACCGAGGTGACCCGGCAAATCCGCGGTGGGAAGAAACCTGAGAATCCGATCCGAGTCGCCGTACAAGAGCGGTTCCGGCTAAAGCCATGCGGCGGTAGGACCGATAGTCCGGTTGATGCGAGACAGTCTTGCCGAGCCCGGCTTCCGCGCCATCGAGTGCGGCGTTCTCTATCCTCTGACGCCCGGTTCTTCGCTTGCTTGCCGCGAGGCTTTCATCGTCGACGTCTCCGATGGCGGGCTGAGCTTCCGGCTCGACCACCCCGTGGAGATCGGCGTCAATCTCCGGGTGGATTTGAGTTCCTGCGTATTCGAAGGAACTGTCGTCTACTGCCGGCCGGATGGGGCCTTCTTCGACGTCGGCCTCAAGCTCCATGGCGGCGCTACATACCGGCAGGCCTCCCGCATCGGCCCCTACGGGCTTCCGATCTGATCCGCGGCCGGTGGTACACCGCACGGCCTGAACCAGCGGCGCGCCCGGATTGCGGTGGGCGCTCGCATGGCACGGGTTCAGGCGGATCGCCTCTTTGGATCGCATCCATCGCCGCATCCCGGCGGCGCCCGAGCTTGCCACGGAGCGTGCTCCACGAGATCATGTCCTGGTTTCGGATTGTGGTCTCAGCGGCGACGACCGTGAGAGCGTAGAGGCCCTTGCCGTTCTGCGGGCCGGGCAGCCGGCCGCGCAGGCGGCAACCGGCATCGCCGCGGAGATGAAGCGCAGCGCGATCATCCCGCAACGGCGGGCGCGGGCCTGTTCACTTGGGCGTAGACGGACTTCAAGAACTTGAGGCCCTCGGCGGCGAGCTGCTCGGGGGAGTCGGCGAGCTTGCGCCAGATGCAGCAGAGTTTGGCGACTTTCTCCATGTCGGGGTCGAAAGACTCGATGGTGACACAGCCGTCGTAGCCGATCTCGCGAAGGGTCTCGAAGAAGGGAACCCAGGGGACGAGGCCGCGGCCGGGGATTCCGCGCTGGTTCTCGCAGGCATGGACGTAGCCGAGATTGGCGCCGGTGGCGCGGACGGCGCCGGTGAAGTCGTCCTCCTCGCGGATCATGTGGAACGTGTCGAGGTGGACCTTGACGTTGGGCATGCCGACGTCCTGGATGAACTTCACGGCGTCGGCGGCGATGTTGATGAGGTGCGACTCGAAGCGGTTGACCGGCTCGATGCCGAGAATGAGCGCGGGATCGGCCTTGAGGGCGTAGGCGGCGACCTGTCTGTAGCCTTCGACGGCCCAGTTCCACTCCTGTTCGGTTCTCATGCGGCCCGTGAGGTAGCCCCAGCCGCAGTAGATCATGCCGCCGAAAACGCGGGCTCCGGCTTCGACGCTGAGGTCGACGAGGCGCTTGGAGAAATCGAGGCCGGCGCTGCGGACGGCCGGGTCGGGCGAGATGATGTTGTACTCGGCGGGCATGCCGTAACCCATGTTGATCACCAGCCCGATGTCTCTCGCCGCTTGCCGGACCTTGGCGGCAGGGAAGTTGTCGGGGTCAAAGGGAATGATCTCGACGGCGTCGAAGCCCAACTGCTTGCACTTGTCGAGCAGCGGCAAGTCTTTCTCGACGAAGGTTTCGTTGAACAAAAGAGAATGGATACCGAATATCATGATGCCTCCGGCTGAACCGTTTTATCAGTTTCGACCCAAGAAGGCAATGACGGCGAACGCCAGCAGGACAAAGAGCACGAGGGCGGCGATTTTGGCGGCGCTGTAGGGGCGTTCACCGGAGACTTCGCCGGTGCGCGCGTTGACGGCGATCTGGTAGAGCTTCTGGTTGAACTTGTAGGCTCCGAGCCAGACGGGCAGGAGGAGGTGTTTGAAGGTGATGTCGCTGATGGCGACGTTCATGGAGTGGATCTGCTGCTCGTCGCCGCCGATATCGGCGCGGATGGAGGAGCGGATGGCGGGCTCCATGCGCTGGCGGGCGATGGCGAAGCCGGCTTCGAGACCGACCTGGTAGCGCTGGGCTTTGAAGCCGGCGAGGTAGGAGGGGTTGTAAGGCTCGAGCTTGTCGAGTCCCCAGGGTTCGAGGTCGTCGAGCCGTTGGGCGGCGATGGCCTTGGAGGCGGGAACGAGGATGTCGTCGAAGCTGTCGTCGACTGCGCCGGAGGCGGGATACCAGCGGGTTTTGCGGACGTTGCGGACGCGCTGCTGCGGGCGGCCGTTGACCATTTCGGTGTAGGTTTCCTGGACCCAGTAGTGTTCGCCGCGGGCGCCGGTGTACGTGGTGTGCGTCTGGGCGTCGTAGGTCCAGAAGGGGAGGTAGATGCCTTCGAGGCGGTCGGGGTTGGCGACGCGCTTGAGGTCGTTGGGGGCGAACCAGCGGGAGGAGAGCCACGAGCGGAGGCTCTGGATGGCGTTCTGCTTGGGGACGGCGAAGGGGAGCAGGCCCTGAGGGGTGATGAGCGGGTCAGGAGTATGGGGCTGGACGACGATTCTGGTGGTGCAGAAGGGACACTGCCCGGCGACGTCGGGCGGCTCAAAGACGACGGCGGCTCCACAGGTGGCGCATTCGACCTGGAGGGCATTGTCTGAGAGCTGGCCGGATCCGGCGGAAACTTTATCCGTGGCGCGGCGGCGGGCTTCTTCGTAATCGACTTCGACGACGGGCTCGGATTCCGCGTCCTGCTCGACGGCGAGGAGGTTGCCGCAGTAGGGGCATTTGAGCTTGGCGGCTTGCGGGTCGTACTCGAGCGAGGCGGCGCAGCCGGGGCACTTGAGGGGTTTGAGGGAGCTCACAGGGCCGCCATGATCCGTCCGGTGATTTGCTCGATGGCCGCGGGGATGTCTTCGGCGCCGGAGACGGTGAGGTGGGCGAACTGGCGGGTGGGGAGGATCCACTTTTGGGCCATGGGGCGCACCCAATGATCGTACTGCCGGCGGATGGACTCCGGCGAGCGGCCGCGCTCGATCTGGTCGCGGTGGAAGCGGCGGTTGAAACAGATCTCGTCGGGGGTATCGACGTAGACGGAGAGGGTGTAGAGCTGCCGGAGCTCGGGCCAGTGGAGGGCGAAGAGCCCTTCGAGGACGACGAAGGCAGTGGGGCGGACATCGATGCCGCCGGGCGGGCGGGTGTGGGTGGTGAAGTCGTAGCGCGGGGCGAGGATGGATTCGCCGCGCTGGAGCGCCTGAGCGTGTTGGAGGATGAGGGGGAATTCGAGGATGGCGGGCTCGTCGAAGTTGGTTTTGGCCCGTTCATCCGCGGGGAGGTGAGAGAGGTCGTAGTAATAGAGGTCGAGGTTGAGCATGGGGCAGCCGAGGCGGGCTGCGAGGGCGCGAGCGCGTTCGGTCTTGCCGGAGCAGGAGGGTCCGGCGATGCCGATGAGCGCCGAGGAGGGCATAGGCGGCTATGCCCTCGCGGCGGTTTGCAGCGGCTGCTGCGGCGGGGGAGGGGCGGGCGTCTGAAGTTTGACGCTCACCAATTTCGAGACGCCCTGTTCCTGCATGGTGACGCCGTAGAGCATTTCGGCGGTCTCCATGGTCTTCTTGGCGTGGGTGATGACGATGAACTGGGTTTCGCCGGCCATGTCCTTGAGGAGGGTGGCGAGGCGTCCGACGTTGGCCTCATCGAGGGGGGCGTCGACCTCGTCGAGCACGCAGAAGGGGCTGGGCTGGAACTTGAAGATGGACATGAGGAGCGCGATGGCGGTGAGGGCTTTTTCGCCGCCGGAGAGCAGGAGGACATTCTGGAGGCGCTTTCCGGGGGGCTGGGCGACGATTTCGATGCCCTGGTCGAGCGCGTCGCCTTCGCCGGTGAGGCGCATTTCGCCGGTGCCGCCGCCGAACAGGACGCGGAACATCTCCTGGAAGTGGCCGTTGATGACGTGGAAGGCGTCGACGAAGCGCTTGCGGGATTCGGTGTCGATTTCGTGGATGGCCTTTTCGGTATCGCGGATGGAGTCGAGCAGGTCGGTGCGCTGCGTATTGAGGAAGTCGTACCGCTGCTGCGCCTCCTGGTACTCGTTCCAGGCTTCGGGGTTGACGGCGCCGAGGGCTTCGATGCGGCGGCGGAGCTCGGCAACTTTCTCCTCGGCGCCGGCGCCGGCGAGTTCGTCGGGCTCGGGGGCGGGTTCGGCGGGGTTGGGGGAGGGGACGCTATCGCCGGAGGGTAGGGT
>JACADU010000065.1 GCA_013388415.1 Bryobacteraceae bacterium | reverse complement strand
GCTCGGGCCGAACGGCGCCGGCAAGACGACCAGTTTCTACATCATCGTGGGCCTGATCAGCCCGGATTCCGGACGCATCTTCCTCGACGACCGCGAGATCACCGGCAGGGCGATGTTTGAGAGGGCCCGGCTCGGCATCAGCTATCTGCCTCAGGAGCCGAGCGTCTTCCGGAAGCTGACCGTTGAGGAGAACCTGCTGGCGATCCTGGAGACGCTGCGCATCCCTTCGCACGAGATGAGAGAGCGCCTGGGCTTTCTCATTGGGGAGATGGGCCTGGAGAAGGTGCGCTCCAGCAAGGGCTACATGCTCTCGGGCGGTGAGCGGCGGCGCGTGGAAATCGCACGCTCGCTGGCCATCAATCCAAGTTTTCTGTTGCTCGACGAGCCGTTCTCCGGCATCGACCCGATTCAGGTGCTGGAGTTGCAGCGCATCATCGACGGGCTCCGGAAGCAGAACATCGGCATTCTGATCACTGACCACAACGTCCGCGAGACTCTCGCCGTGACCGACCGCGCCTACATCATCAACAACGGGCGCATCTTCCGCGCCGGCACGCCGGCTGCTGTGGCCATGGACCCCGAAGTGCGCCGCGTGTACCTCGGCGAAGCCTTCGATCTGCCGCTCTGATCACCGCTCGATGGCGGATTCGGGCCAGCCGGGGCCCTGCCTCATGCGCTCCAAGATCCTGCCGGCGGCGAGGCCGTTTTTCTTCGCCTGCACCCACAGGGGGCTGCTGGAGGGCAGATAGGAGGGCGGGGGATCGGCATGAGGCGATCAGATCACGGACGGGCGAGCAAAAAGGGGTCAGCGCCGTGAGACGGTCTTGGCAGGCAAGTCGAGCAGCTCGACCTTGCCGCTGTAGAGGTCGTAGTCGGCGGCGACCACCAAGTTCCGCCCGGAAGATGCGAGCGACTTCAAGACGGGTTCCGATTCGCGAATCAGCCTCGCCGTCCGTCTGGCGTTCGCCACGACGCAGTTATGCACCTTGTCGCCGGGCTCCTTGGCGCTCTCCTCAACCGCCGGCTGGATTGCATCGACCACCACCTTGACATGGCCGTGCGCTTCGCCTCCGGCGATGGCGGCGGAAACCGCACCGCACTTCTCGTGGCCGAGAACCATCACGAGCCGCACCCCCAGGTGTTCGACCGCGTATTCGATGCTGCCGAGAATCCCCTCGTCGACGACGTTGCCCGCGTCGCGAATGACAAACATGTCGCCGAGCCCTTGATCGAACACCAACTCCGGCGGCACCCGCGAGTCGGCGCAGCCGATAATGATGGCGAACGGGTGCTGCCCTGACGTTGCGAGCTCATGCCGGCGCTTGACTTCCATGTCGGGATGACGCTCCCTGTGCTGGACATGGCGGCGGTTGCCCTCCATGAGCCTGGCGAGCGCTTTCTCGGGAGCAACTCCGGCGGGGGCGTGCTGCGCGGCGGCGGCGACAGCGAAGAGTGCGAGCGAACAGATGGCTCTCATCATGCCTGACTTCTATTATCGGACATTTCAGTCTTGTATGTACAGGTTCATTTTGGCCATCTCTCTACCGGCCGGCCGCGTGCGCCGCAACGCACTCGGAAACCCGCAAGGACCGGTTGTACACGCGGAGGCTGAGAACCTGGCGTTGGTCAAGCCGCAACTGCTCAGCACCCGCTGCGCTCCTCAGGTTTGGGCTGAAGCGGCCCCACCCGAACTGCCGGCTGTCACCGCCGTCGTTCAGCACGCCATCGACGATGAACAGAATGACCTTCGGACCGCCGTCGACGACGACCGCCACGTGCTGCCGCTTTCCGGCGGCGATCGAACCCGTGTCTGAGGCCCAGCGGCTCTCGGTCCGGCCATCGTTCATTGCGAACTCGACCGCGCCACCCGCCGCGGTTGCCAGGAAGAATCCCCTGCCGCCGGCTGTCCGGTTGTCCAGCAGAATCTGGCCCGGCGCGGCTGAGTCCAGCTTCAACCAAACGTCCAGAGAAAAGCCGGTCCGGAGGTCGTCCTTGCCGTAATCCGGACGTCTTGAGCGCTGGTAGAAGGCCGGCAGCGGCGGCGCCTTCACCGCTGCGGGAATCCGGCCGGCAAGATCGAGCGCCAGACCCTCGCGGCTGACTTCGCGGGCGTCGAACTGCGCCCAGAGCCCCTCGAGCAGTTTCCTGTCCAACTGGTGCACGCGCGCCACGTCCTTTTGCGTCTCGGTGACGTAATACTCTCCGCCGTCCTCCACAAGGTCCGGATAGCTGATGCGGATGAGGGGGTCGTCGTCGTACAGCGCGATTTCGGGCTCGGACCACCGGATCACTTTCCCGCGCGGCGAATCGGCTTCGACGCCCCCGCTGAGCCAGACCGGATTCCGGTCTTCGTAGGCGATCGTCCGCCGGCTTGGGTGCTCGAGGATGAACCGCCCGCCATGGTTGTGAAACCAGTAAAGGAACTTTCCGTTCTCGCAGCGCCAGGCGAAATTCGCCGCTCGCGGGTGCTTGATCAGCCGATTGCCGGAGTACCTCATGTATTGCGACGGTTCCCAACTTCGCCCGCCATCGCGGCTGTAGGTGCACGCCGGATGTCCGTCGATTGTGCGGAAGACGCAGAAGATCGAGCCGTCGCTCAACACGGAAAACGACTGCTCTTCGGCGACCGGTCCGCCGCCTTGCGGAGTGCGGATTCCCACCTCACCTTCCGGCAACGTCTCCCAGCGGATCTTTTCCGCGTCGCGCTCGGTCAGAATGTTGTCGCTGCGCAGGAGCACGCCCTCGCTCGAGGTGAAGAAGCCCTCGCCGAAGCCGCCCACCTTGTGCAGGGGCACATAGCCGGCGCCCTGGTGGATGAACGCCCTGCCCACGTTCCAGAAGAACTTCAGTTTCCCGCCGTAGGGGTTCTTCCGGTCGATCTCGAAATCACGCTGCGGAATGGCGTAGCGCCGCGCCGACCAGGAGCGCCCGTGATCGTCCGAATACTTGAACACGAAATGCCCCAGGCTGTCGACTCTGCGGTTCAGTCCATCCTTGTACGCCGGCTTGTCGGCGATCACCTCGCGCACGTTGTCCGTATTGTGGTTGTAGAAGACGAAGATGCGCCCGCCCGGCGCCTTCAGCAGCACCGCATAGGAAGCCTCCGGGCCGTTGGCCGGCTCGACATCGACGGGCTTTTCCCAGCTTCTGCCGCGATCCGTACTTCTCAGGCTGATGACGTGCTGTCCGCCTTCGCCTTCGGCGCCTTTGCCCGTCGTCATGACGCACAACCATGCGCCGTCATCCGTCTTGACGATGTACGGCTGATCGGCGTAGGACTCATCGGGGATCACCCATCCGCTCGCGATGAGCCTCGGGTCCTTCGCCTGGCCCGCGGCAATGCACGCGCCGAGCAGGGCGAAAACGGCGGACCGCATCATGACAGGCCGTAAGCTTTCGACACCTCGGCCTTCAGGAAGGCGAGGTCCTTCGCAATGTCGTTCATGTCGTCCTTGCCGTATTCGACGTGCAGCGAGAGCGGCCCCGCGAACCCGGCCTTCGCGTAGGTTTTGAAGATCTCAGGCCAGTTGACCATTCCTTGGCCGAGCGGGCACCAGGCTGTGCGCCACCTGCCCTCGCGCTTCTCCCAGTAGAAGTCCTTGATGGCCGACATTTTCAATCGCGAAACCGCCAGATCGAGCGATGCGCGCCAGCCGAACGAGCCGCCTTCGACGGTCGCGTGGCCTGGATCGAAGTAGTAGCCCGCCTGCGCGGGCGCGGCATCGCGCAGGATCTCGCGAAAGTCCCAAACGGCGCTGCCAACGTACTCCCCCGAGTGGTTGTGGAGCCCCGCTACGACGCCGTAAGCCGAGCCCAGTTCAATCAGCGACCTGAAGTGGCCGCGGCACTGCTCCAGGGTCTGCTCGACGCGCTCTTTCGCGCTGTATCGCCAGTAACCCACCTTGTAGAGCTTGAGCCCGAGCTTTTGCATCGCGGCGAATGTCGGCTTCGCCGCCGGATCCGACGCGGACTTGAGGTCCGTCGTGACCATCATCACGTCGCTGCCCGACTTGCGGATTGCTTCCAGCGCGCGGGGCAGGTCTTCCGTCACCCGCTCGGGCAGCACATGCCCTTTGGGCCGCACGGTCAGGTCAATGCCGTCGAAGCCCATCTCTTTGGCCCTGACCCCCAGTGCGGACCAGTCAAGCTGGGCCATGTGCTTCGAGAAGATGCAAAGCGGAGGTCTGGCTGAAGCGGCGGCCGCCGAGGATGCCGCGGCGGCGGCCGTGGTCAAAACGAATTCACGCCTGTTCATAAGCTTCACCCCAGTTTGTAAGGCGCCCTGTACTGATAGCTGAGCAGTTGGTTCGCCCGGGCGCTGTTGGTGAACTTTTCGGTCTTCGCGTCCCAATCGAGCAGAGTCCGCGTCCGCAGCGCGATGTGGCCGATGATCGTGTTCGACGTCGAGATGTGCCCGGTCAGGATGTCGCAGTTGCACTTCTGCCGCGACTTGACGCAATCGAGGAAGTTGCGGGCGTGCCAGTTCGTCGTCGCCTGCCCGTCGCCCTTCTGAACCGGCTCGAGCGCCGGCTTCTTGGACTTGCCCCATGCGCCCTCGTAGGGCCGGTCCACCGGGGTGCGCGCCGGCACCAACTCCTCCGTATATCGCTGCGGAACGACCTCCCACCGCCCGCTTTGCAGGTACATCGTGCCCTTGGTTCCGCGAATCTCCATCTCGTAGTTCCGCGGGCAGGACGGCGCGTCATTGGCGTTGTACTGGCAAAAGATCATCAGCGGGCCATTCTCGAACTCCCAGATGACTTCGCATGTGTCCGGTATCTCGCGGTTGTCCTCGACGGCATACTTGCCGCCCATGGCGACGACCGACTTCGGAGACTCCAGACCGCAAGCCCAACGCAGCATGTCCATATAGTGGACGCCGAAGTTGGTGATCTGCCCGCCCGAGTAGTTGTAGAACCAGCGGAAGCGGTAATACATGCGGTTCTTGTTGTACGGAACTTTCGGCGCCGGCCCAAGCCACATGTCCCACTCTTCCGGAGTCGGCGGCGGTCCGTCAGGCAGCTTGCCGATCCCATTCGGCCACTCGTTCTGAAGGTGAAAGCCGCGCGCGACAGTGATCTTTCCGAGAGCCCCCGACCGGACGTATTCCGCCGCCTCCTGGAGGACCTTGACCGACCGCCGGTGAATCCCCACCTGCGTGACGCGCTTCGTCTCCTCGGCCACCTGCACCATGCGCCGCCCTTCGGTCACCGTGAGCGAAAGCGGTTTCTCGACGTAGACGTCCTTGCCCGCGCGGCAGGCGTCGATGAACATCAGCGCGTGCCAGTGGTCCGGCGTCGCGATGGCCACCGCCTGCACGTCCTTGTCCTCGAGCAGTTTCCGGTAGTCCTTGTAGCGTTTTGGCGTGGCGCGGGACTTTTGCACCGCAAGGTCGAGGTAATCTTCGCGCAAATCGCAGACGGCGACGGTCTGCTGGTCGCTCCATTCGAGGAAAGCGTCGTGCACCTGGTCGCCCCGGTTGCCGAGGCCGATGTAGCCCACCTGAACGCGATCGTTGGCGCCGAGAATCCGCGTGTAGCTCAGCGCGGTGGCCACGGCCGCGCGGCGTGAGATCTGAGACATAATTGGAACCTCTTTCGTTGTGTGTCTTTGCCCGTGAGCGTCTCGCCAACCGGCCGCTCTACAGCGGCATCGACGGGCCTCGGATTCAATTCCATCACTTTTCCGTCCGCTCCGGTGATCCGGGTGGCGGGCGGCAGTTCCGCGCCGCGCGCGCGCCCAGCCGCCCGAATCACTGCCCGCATGACGCCTCCTGTCATGACGGTGAAATCCTACCCAGAATATCCTGAGAGTCATGAAGCTTCGGACACTGCACGTTCTGACAGGAGCGCTTCTGATGGGCATGGCGGGCGAGGCGAAGATCCAGGTTCACGGGCACCGCGGAGCCCGCACCGTCCTTCCGGAGAACACGATCCCTGCCTTTGAGCACGCGATCGCCGCCGGAGCCGATTTCATCGAACTCGACGTCTCCGTCACCAAGGATGACGTCGTGATTGTGAATCACGACCTCTCGATGAACCGCGCCATCTGCCAGGGGCCCGAAGGAGAAACGGCCATCCGCAAGCTCACGCTCGCGCAGATCAAACAGTGGGATTGCGGAGTCCTCGGGAACAAGGATTTTCCTCGCCAGAAAACGGTCCCAGGGACGCGCGTGCCCACGCTCGAAGAGGTCCTGGCCCTCGCCCCCAAGGGCTCGTTCCATTTCAATATCGAACTGAAGATGGACGCGAAGCGGCCCGAACTGACTCCCGCGCGGCCGGCTTTTGCCCGCATGGTGGTCGATGCCGTCAAGAAGCACAGGCTCGAAAAACGAGTCTTGCTCCAGAGCTTTGACCTCCCGTTGATGGCGGAGCTGAAGAAGCTCGTTCCGGATTGGCCCTTGGCCGCGCTGTACGCGGGCCTTCCGAGGGACTACCCGGAGATCTCGGCCGAAGCCGGCGGGATGACCATGGTCAACCCGCACTACGCGCTCGTGACCAAGGATCAGGTCCAGAAGGCGCACGCCGCGGGCCTCAAGGTTGCCGCGTGGACCGCCAACTCAGCCGAGGTTTGGGACAAGCTGATCGACGCCGGCGTGGACGGCATCATCACGGACGACCCCGCGGCGCTGGTCGCGCACCTCAAAGCCAAGGGCCTCAGGTAGCTCGCCCGTTGCCTCGGAATAGATGCGCGCGAAACCCGCTCTGAACTCCACGGCGCTAAAGCGCTCGGCGTTCGCGCGGATCCGCTGCGGATCGAAGCGGCGCTGAGTCTCCTCGAATCGCCGGATCGCCGCCGCGGCAGCGGCCGGGGTCTGCGACTCAAAGAACAGCCCTGTTTCGCCTTCCAGCACGATATCTCTGGCGCCGCCAGCCCCGTAGCAAATTACCGGCGTCCCGCATGCCTGCGCCTCCGCCATGACGATCCCGAAATCCTCCTCCGCGGCAAAGACAAACGCCTTCGCCGTTTGCATCCGCTCCACCATCTCGGCGCCGGAAACGCGGCCCAGGAAGACGACATTCTCCGGCGCCGTGGCGCGAATCCGCTCGAGCATCGGCCCGGCGCCTGCGACCAACAGCCTCCGGCCGGGCAGCGAGCGGAACGCATCCACCAGCACGTCGATCCGCTTATACGGAACCAACCTCGACGCGGTGAAGTAATCCTCGCTTCGCGCGCGGCCCGGGCGATATGTCTGCGTGTCCACGGGCGGCGCCAGAACCGCCGACTCCCGCCCGTACGTTTTCCGGATCCGCCGCGCGATGTAGGTCGAGTTCGCGATGAACCGATCGACTCCGTTGGCAGTCCGCGCGTCCCAGAGCCGGAAGTAATGCAACATCGCCCGGGCCGCCATGCCCTTCCATCCCCGGGCGAGCCCGCTCTCGCGGAGGTACTGGTGCTGCAAGTCCCAGGCATATCGCGCCGGCGAGTGACAATAGCAGAGATGGATCTGATCCGGCCCGGTCAGCACTCCCTTTGCAACCGCATGAGAGCTCGAAATGACGACATCGTAGCCCGACAGATCGAGCGACTCCACAGCCAGCGGCATCAAAGGCAGATACTTCTGAACGCCCCGCCTCGCGCCAGGAAGCCGTTGCACCCAACTCGTTCTAGGCTGTCTTCCTCCCAGAAACGACCGCTCGCCCTGCGGCAGAAAGTCCGCCACAGCGAACACGTCCGCGCTTGGAAACAGCGCGATGAGCTGCTCGAGAACCCTCTCGCTGCCGGCGTACGACGTCATCCATTCCTGAACCAGCGCAACCCGCTTCATGCTATCCGCCGATACAGCTCGACATACTGCCTGCACATCGCCTCGACCGAGAATCTGGCGCGCGCTCTTGCTTGCGCCTCCAGCCCGGCCCGCCGGCGCGCAGCCGGATCCCGTGCCAGCGCAATCAAATGCCGCGCCGCCTCTTCCGGATGCTCGAGGTCATACAGGAAGCCTGAGCTTCCTTCCTCGACCGCATCCACATTCCCCTGCACCCTGCTCACCACGCATGGCAGCCCGGCATGCATGGCCTCCAGCAAGGCGAGCGACAGCCCTTCCCAGCGGGCTGTCGACAGATAGATGTGGCACCCGGCCAGTTCTGCGGCAACATGCGGAATGTCGCCGAGCAGCCGCACCTGCCCGGCGACGCCAAGCGCCCGCGCCTGCTCGAGGATCGTCCCTTCCAGCGGGCCCGCGCCCGCGATGCGGAATTCAAGCTCGACTTCGGGATCCAGCGATCTGCATTCGGCTGCGATCCGGACGGCCAGTTCAGGATTCTTCTGATGCACCAACCTGCCCACGACGAGCACGCGAATCCTCGCGGACGCAATCTGCGGGGTAACCGGACCGGTTCTGCTGCGCACACCGTTGGGAATGACGACGGTCCTGCGCGCCGCGCCCGGACACCATCGCTCGACCAGCCGGCGCTCGGACTCAGACACGGCAACTGCGGCGCGGGCAAGGGGCGCGAGGATCGCCTCCGCCAGCAGCCGCACGGCCCCACCGCCTGCCCCTGCTCCCATGGGAAAGAAACCGTGGAAAGTGTGCACCAGGGGAATGCCCGAGCCGAGCCCCGACAACCGCCCGGCTAATCCCGCCCCGAAGCCGTGGGTGTGAACGATATCCGGCTTGATGCGCCTGACGTTCAACGGGAAAGCGCAGACTCTGGATTCACCCAGCATCCTCTGGAACACCTCAAAATACCGCCCGTTCTCCGGGCAAGCCACCCAGTGCTCCGCCTCCGAAGCCGACCCTTCGATCAGATTGCGGATCATCTCGGGCCCGCCCCCGGTGTCCGACCGCGCGCTGATATGCAGCACTCTCACGCGCTCGCCTCCTGGAGCCCGCTGACCTCGACTCCGGCATCCACTCCGTAGAGATCCGCAAGCCGCCCGGCGGCGTGCTCCAAGGAAAAGACGCCTCCTGACAGCTCCTGAATCCGGGCTGCTCGGTTGCCTCTGCCTGCCCGCAACAGCGCCTGTAATGCCGCCGCCCAATGGCCCGCGCTCTCCCGATGGCTCAGCCGCGCATTCGTTTCTGGGTACAGATCCGCTTCTGCTGTGACTTCCGTGGAGAACAGGCACGGCAGCCCCGCCGCCTGCGCCTCCAGCAAAACCAGCGGCAGCCCCTCGTGCAGGGAAGGCAGCAGGAACAGGTCCATCGCCGAGACCATGAGCGCCGGAATGTCGGAACGGTTCTTGAGCCAGGTGATTCTGGACGACAGGCCGCTGTCTCTGATTTGCGCCCGCAACTCGTGTTCCAACGATCCTTCGCCGATGATCAGCAAGTGAAGATCGGATCTCAACCGCGCCGCTTCCTGGAAGACCTCCAACAAGAACCGCTGGTTCTTCTGCCGCTCACACCGGCCGATGTGCCCGATCACTTTCCTGCCAGGAGCGATGCCCAGCGACCGGCGGACTCCGGCGGTGTCCTCGGGGAGTTGGAACCTGCCAAAGTCAAGACCGTAATTCAGCACGGCCACTCGAGGATCCTCGCGCCACGATTCGCCGAACAGGCTGGGAGCCGCCGCGGCGCTGCAACTGAGGCCATGCGTCATCGCCCGCCGGATGCGGCTTCGCATCCAGACGCCGAACGCCATCCTGGCCAGGTTCGGGAACCGCTCCAGACGCTTCGTGTCATTGTGACTGTGTGCGATGCGCACCGGAATTCCCGCCCGCGCCGCGGCTTCCAGAATGGGCCCGCACCAGAGCTGCTCGTGGGCATGCGCCACATGAACGGGTCCGTCCGCCAGCGCCGCCTCGAACGCTGTGTCAAGCGCCAACGGATACGCCACGCTCCGCCGGTCCCCGACCACCCGGTAAAGCCGGCATCCTCGCCAGACCAATTCCCGGTCGTACGCCGCCTCCGTGGCGCAATGAACCATGAAGTCGTGCTGCACGGGCAGGCGCTCTGAGCGCCTCACAACCTCCATCAGCCAGGTCTCGATGCCAGCACGGTGCATCCGCCCCACAACATGGAGAACGCGCCGTTTCATCCTTGCGCCCTCCCCGTCCAAGCGGGCGGTCCCGCCACGAAGTCCCAAACGAGCCTGAGATTCCGCTTCACTGCATTCTCGGTCCACCACAGCCGCAGAGCCGCCAGCGCAGCGGGACGGGGCATTGCCAGCAGCAGCCGCCAGACGTTTCTTTTCCAGGCGCTTGGGATTGACGATGGCTGAATCCGAGAGTCGCCGCCGCTTCCAAGCAAACGCGCCGCCAGGAAGAAGTGAGCCGACTCCACCTCCCGCCAGGGCGTTACGTCCGCTTCGAATCCGTGCCACCTTCGGATGAACTCCGCGCGGTCGGCCCACAGGGCTTCGAGAAACTCCAGGTTCGACCGTACGGCTTCGAGCGTGACCGGTCCTGACAACCCCGTCAGATTCGCCCCGTGAATGCGGTACAGCGCCAGCGGCTCTCGGAGTGAAGTCACCGGAGCAAGCAGCGCTGCCCGGTCCTGCGCGACTTTGTCAGCACATCGCCTGAACCGCTCGGGCAGCGGAAACACTCGTTCTGCCACTTCTCGGCGGAACGTCAGTCCGGAGCAGGGCGGCAGCGCCGGTTCCACTCCCCGCAACATGCCTGGACCCAGCCATCCCTCGGCCAGCAAACGCGGATGAAAAGCCTTGATCACTTCCCCATCTACCCGAACCGCGCGGAGGGGATGACACACGACGCCAGCCTCGGGATGGCTCCGAAAGCGCTCAATCACGGCCTCCAGCCTTTCGGGAAGATACTCGTCGTCGGAATCGAGCAGCGCGATCAGCTCGCCGCCCGTCAAGGCAACCGCCCTGTTCAGCGCCGAGGCCATTCCGCCATTGGCCTGCCTCACCAGCCTGACCCGCGGATCGCGCCCCGCATACGACGCGATGATCTCCGCCGAACGATCGGCGCTGCCGTCGTCGCAGATCACAGCTTCCCAGCGCCGCCAGGTTTGACCTTGCAGGCTCTCAATCGCCCGGCAGACATACCGCTCGTAGTTGTAGTTCGCGACGACCACGGAGACCAGCGGGCGCGCCGGCAGGCTCGAAAATGTCATCGGTTGAATCGACATCCAGCCCACCTCAACCCTGCGTCGGCGCCGCCTGGTACTCCTTGTAATACTTCCCGTAGTAACCGTAGTAGTAATAGTGGTCGCTCATGTGCTTTTTCACCTGATTCAGCACAAGCCCCACAACATTCACCCGCAGATGCTGAAGCGTGCTGATCGCGGCGGCCACAGCCTTGCGGTTGGTCTGTCCCGCCCGTGTCACGATCAACACTCCGTCCGCCAGTGTCGCGATCTGCAACGACTCCGCGAAGCCGAGCAGCGGCGGACCGTCCAGAATCACGAGATCGTATTCCTTTTGCCACTCTTCGATGAGGTCCGCCATGCGCGCCCCCAACAGATCCGCCGCCCGCCGGCTTGGTGGACCCGCCGTGATCAGGTGCAGCCCCGGCGCCGCCGCCGGCTGAACGACCACCTCCCGCCACAGTTTCTCGTGCTGAAGGACATTCGAAAGCCCCGCCCCGATGCCCAGTCCGAACATCTTGTGTTGGGTGGGCCGCCTCAGATCGCAGTCGACGATCAGCGTCCGCCGCCCCTGCTCCGCGTGCGCTACCGCCAGATGGCTCGCCGTTGTCGACTTGCCCTCTCCCGCCGTCGCCGACGTCAGAAACATCGTCCGCAGGCGCCGGTCAAAATCCGACAGCAGGATTGAACTCCGCAGCGTCCGGATCGCCTCCTCATACGCACTGAACTGGCGTTCTACGGCGCGCGCGGGCAGCAACGAAACCGCTCCCGGCGCCGCTCCGCCAGCCGAGCCCGGCAGCAGCAATTCTTTCGTATTCCTCATCGCCGGCAGCGTCCCCACCATCTGGATCCGCAACGTCTGCGCCACCTGCTCCGGATCCCGGATCGTGGTGTCCATTGAATCCGACGCCAGCGCCAGGCCCACGGCCATCACCGCCGAGAAGAGAAACGCGATCAGCAGGTTCAACCAGAGCTTGGGAAACACCGGCCGCCAAGGCGCCCGCGCGGGATCCGCTACCCGCACAGTGTTGTTCTGGAATCCCGCGTTGATCCCTGCTTCGCGGATTTTCCGCACGAGTTCCTCGTAAAGCTGCTTGTCGGCATCCGCCTCCCGCTTGGCCCGTTGATAGTCGAAACTCCTCAGGTTGATGGCGTCATACTCGGCCTTGGTTTCAGCCACGCCCCGCGCCAGCATCTGCTCCCGCGCCAGGGCTTCCTTGAACTGAACCTCCACCCGCCGGGCGATGCTCGCCCGCATCTCTCCAATCTGCCGGTCCAACTCGTTCGCCGACGCCTGCGCCCGCCTGTACTCCGGGTGGTTCGGGCCGAAGTGCGTCTTGATCTCCGAAAAGCGCTCCCCGATCTCGTTCCGCCGGTCCACGAGCCGCTTCAACTGTTCGCCCTGCCCCGAAACCTGAACCGACTCCAGATCCCCGCTTCGGGTGGACGCGAACGCCGCTTCCGCAGCCACTCTTTCCGCCTGCGCCTTCGTGTATTCGCTGTTCAACTGCAAGAGCCGCGCTGAGAGAATGTTGGTCTTCTCCTCCGGGTTGATGACGTTCATCTCCCGTTCCAGGCGCGCGAGCCGTTCGCTCGAGGACTCCATTTTCGCCCGGAGTTCCTCGATCTGCCGTTCCATGAACTTCGAGATGCTCGCCGAGCTTCGGATGCGGATGTTGTAAGTGTGCTCGATATAGCTTTGAGCCACCTGGTTCGCCACGTCCGCGGCCAGCCTGGGATCTGTCGACCGGTAGCTCACCTGGAGTAGTGTCGTGTTGGGCGGCCGCGTCACCCTCAGGTTCTTCAAACGGATTGGCGCTTCCTGGGCCTGCGCCTTCTGTCCAGCCGCGTCCAACTGCTTTTCTCTCTCCAGCAGGTTGTATTGCTCAGCCACGGGCCGGACTACCGAGTCCGACTGAATCAGCCGCACCTGCGAGGCCAGAAACTGCTCGGACTCCGCCGGCGAAGTCACCGCAGCTTGCGACTCCTGCCCCACGATCCCCCGGGCCTCTTGCCGGTCCACATACAGGGTGGCCGTCGCCTCGTAGATGGGTGTCAGCCGCAGGCTCACCAGCCCGGCTGCAAGAGTCACCGCCGCGACGAAAAGCCCGATCTTCCACGCCTGCCGCCTCAACACCCAGAGGTAGTGTGATGCCGGCAGCTTCACATCGTCCGGCTCCGAATCCTGGATGAACACTGCCGGCGCCGCTGCCGGCAATTGCACGGATCCTTGCCCCTGAACCACCCCTCTCGCGGATCCAAACTCGATTAAGCTCTTGTTTTCGTTGCCCATAGACTCACGGGCAAGGGCCCGCGGCCAAAGGGATGTCGGGCCGCTGCCTCCATTCACTCAGTGCCCTGACGGTTCCAAATCTCTCAGAATTTCTTCACCCCTTCTTCGCCGCCGGTCCCAGCCGCCGAGTAGTATCAGAGCCGCTCATGCCGCTAGATACCGAATATTGATTGGGCTCATAAAAAGAAGCGATTTGTCCCGCCTGCCCCTTTCGCCGGATACTGCGAGAAACGAAGTTTCGGGTCCTCGTACTTTACTTCCTGCCTGTCTCAGGACGTCATCCTCCGACCCGGAAGACTACGACGTCATGCCGCGCCCCACGCGGCCCGCGAGAACAGATCGAACTACGACTTGAAGAGGAAGGCAGTCAGTGCGGTACGCAAACTCCATATTGAAATCAGCTCTATTCCTGGCCGCTGCCGTGGCCGCTCCCGGCCAGACCTCGGCCCAAGCCCCGGCGCCTGCACCAGCCCCGGCCCCTCCCGCGACATCCTGGAGCTACAAAGGCTTTAACGCCACGGGCTGGGTCGACACCTACTACAACCAGAATTTTAACGACCCATCCAGCCGCACAGCTTATTTGCAGGGCTTGAACATCACCTCCGACAAGCTCAGTATGAACAGCATCACCGGCAGCTTCAGTTACGATCCAAAGCCCATCGGCTTCAAGGTCGACGTCGGGTGGGGCCGCACCTACGACGCCTTCTACATCAGCGAGCCGAAGAAGAGCAACTGGGACCGCTATCTCATCAACGCCTACGTCAGCATCAAGCCCGAGAGCTGGAAAGGTCTCCAACTCGACTTCGGTAAATTCGTCACCAGCGCCGGAGCTGAGCTCACCGAATCGCACCTGAGCTGGAACTACTCCCGCTCGCTGCTGTTCGCCTACGGGCCGTTTTTCCACAC
Organism: Bryobacteraceae bacterium; assembly: GCA_013388415.1. Classification (GTDB taxonomy): domain Bacteria; phylum Acidobacteriota; class Terriglobia; order Bryobacterales; family Bryobacteraceae; genus JACADU01. The sequence continues at coordinate 10,421 of JACADU010000065.1, read as the reverse complement.
CGGGCTGCGCGCCACCATCCCCGTCAACAGCGTATGGACGACCGGCGTCGCGGGCGTCACCGGCTGGAACGGCATGCGGGACAACAACAGCGGCAAAACGCTGGGCATCACCAACGTGTTCACCCTGAACAAGACGGTTATCGCCAACACCTACTATGCCGGTCCCGAAAACACCGACACCAACAAGGGCTGGCGCCAGTTCTCCGACACCGCGGTCACCCTCAACCCCACTGACCGCCTCTCCATGTACGTGAACTTTGACTACGGGCACAACGCCTTCCCCACCGGACCCGCCGCCAATTGGTGGGGCATCGGCTCCGCCGCCCGCTTCGCCGTCAACAAGCGGTTCGCGATTACCCCCCGGTTCGAGTACTTCGACGACAAGGATGGCTTCACGACCCTCCTGGCACAGCAGATCAAGGAGTTCACGCTCACCGGCGAAATGAAGCTGAACGAAAGCTTCATCACCCGGCTCGAATGGCGCCGCGACTGGTCGAACCAGCCCTATTTCGAGGTCGGTACGACACCCAACGCCCGCAACCACCAGACCCTGCTCACCGCCGGCGTTATCGTGGTCTTCAAGCCCGGAATGTTCGACTTTGGCGGCAAGGGCAAGCCCTGATCTCTCCTGAAGGCGATCCTTCCATTGCACCCATGAAAACGGGGTCCGGCCTGCCGGGCCCCGTTTTTGTGTCAAAATCGCGCCCGTGGTAAGAAAACTCACCGCCGCCGACCTGCCCGCCGCCAGGGAACTCTCCGACGCCGCCAACTGGAATCAAACCACCGCCGACTGGGCGCGAGTCCTCCAACTCGAGCCGGAGGGCTGTTTCGCCGTCGAAGAGGATGGCCGCATCGTCGCCACCGCTACCGCTGTCTGCTACGGCAGCAGCCTCGCCTGGGTCGGCATGGTCCTCACACACCCCGAATCGCGCCGCAAGGGCCACGCCCGCCGTGTGATGGAAGCCGCTCTTTCCTGGCTGGATGACCGTGGCGTCAAGGCGTCCCGTCTCGACGCCACCGATATGGGCCTGCCCCTCTATGAGCAGCTCGGCTATGTCGTCGAATGCGGCGCCGAGCGCTGGCGCGCCGAACTCCCCGCATCCCAGCCGGCTGCGCCCACGGGGGAACCTGACTACGCGCTGGACCTCCGCGCCACGGGCACTGATCGCAGCCGCCTCCTCGCCGCCCTCGCCCCGGAGGGCTGCTTCGGTTCGGCCCGCGGCTATGTGATGCGCCGCCCCGGACGCCTCGCCCGCTACATCGGCCCCTGCATCGCGGAAGATCCCGCGGAAGCCGCCTCCCTGCTCTGTCTTGCTTTAGCCGGGGATGCCGGTCACGTTTTCTGGGACCTCCTCCCCGGCAACGAACCTGCCGCCGCTCTCGCCAAAAGCCTCGGCTTTGCCCCCGTCCGCCATCTCAAACGCATGGTGCGCGGCCAAGCCCCGCCAGAGCAGCACAACCTCATTTACGCGCTCAGCGGCTTCGAAACCGGCTGATCGCCGCTCCGCGAAAAAAAAATCTGCGGCAAAGCGGCAGGATTCCCCGCAATTTGCACAGGTCCGTTTAGAGGGACTTTACTCTCGGAGGTGCAAGATGAATCGAATCGCCACTGCCGGGCGCCTTGCCCGGTTCTTTTCAACCTTTCTCCTGTGCCTGGGGCCGCTCCATGCTGTGCAGACCTATTTCGGCGTTTTCACCGGCTTCGCTGCGCCAACCCAGTTGGTTGAGACGCTCTCCCGCGTCAGCGACGCCAAAATGCAGGTCCACGAAATCGGCGTCACGCCCCAGAGCGAATGGGTTATCGTCGCCGGCAAGAGCGTCTTCTCGAGCCCCGGCTTCCCTGCCTTCACCCTCGAGAAGATCAAACAGTTTGTGGGCATAGGACGAACCATCGACGTTGTCTCTTTCGCGCCCAACGGATCCTGGGTTGTCATCGCCGAGGACCTCTACTGGCGCAGCGCCGGGCTGCCTCAATCCGCGCTCCTCGCCGAGCAGATCGAGGTCTGTCCCCGCCACCTCCTGATGGATCTCTACCAGCGCAAGGCGATGCACAAGGAAGCCCTCGCCGAGGGAGAGCGCGCGCTGAGTGTCTCGCGCCGGTTGATGGCTCTGGACCCGGCCATCCAAAACCGTCGAGCCTATGCTCGAACCCTGACACGTTTGACGAAACTCCACGCCGCTGCCGGAAATCCGGAAGAGATGTTGTAGGCCGGTCGGGAGGCGGTCCGCCTCAATCGTGCTCTCGCCCGGGAAATGGATATCTCGCCGCCCTCGGCCGGCGCCCTCAGGTCTCCGGCTCCGAGCCCGATTGATGTTGATTACGACCAATACTCTTTCGCGTTTGCCTGCATCGAAAGCAAAACCTTGCGGGCCGGCAGCGAAGCCCGCAGCATCTCCAGTTCGTCGGCGGGATCCGTCAGGGGAAGAGCGATCTGCCCGCCTCCAGCCGCGGAACGGATGAACGCCATCATAATCTCCAGCCCCTGATAGGCGCTGCCGAAATTGCAGGGATGAACCTGCCTGTCGTCGTCCAGCCAGCCGGCGATTTGCTGGATGTAGGGCGGCATGTCGAGGTCATAATTCATGCACCCGTCGCCGGAGGAGGCGCGCTGCTTCGTCACAGCGCGCCAGCCGCCGCCGGTGAGGACTTCGGCGTAGCCGTCCGTGCCCTGAGCGCCGATGCGGCATTTTCGCCACCAATAGTCCACTTCGGGAACGTCCGGCGCGCCGGCGCCGCATTCCACGACGCCGCGCACGCCGTTGGCAAACTGGATGAAACCGGCGATGTAATCGGGGGATGGATGGGCATCGGCGAGTTTGCCTCGCCCGGCCGCCTGGGCCATCACCCATTCGGCCCGGGCTTCGCCGTTGTACCAGCGCATGTAGTCGATCAGGTGGGAGATCATGTGCATCATCCACCCCGTGGCGGTGCCGTACACGGTGTGGATGCGCCCGAGCTCGCCGCTGGCGATCACCTCCTTCACCGCCTGATAGTGCTTTCCGTAGCGGTGCTGGTGGCTCACGACGACCTTGACGCCGCTTGAATCCACCAGACGTTTGACTTCCATGCCTTCGGCGCTTGTCAGAGCAACCGGCTTCTCCATGGCGATCAGCCTGGCGCCCGATTCGATGCCGATCCGGATCATCGATGAACGCACATTGGCCATCGTGCAGAAGCAGAAGACATCCGGCTTGACCTCGGCGGCAACCTGCGCCGCATCGGTTCCTTTGACAGCAACGCCGAGCTTCGAGGCCGCTGCGTCGAGCCGCGTCTGGTCGATGTCGCAGATCCCCGCGACCTCGAACCTGCCGTTGGCCTGAAAGGCGGCGGCATGGTGCATCCCGCGTTTGCCCATGCCGGCGACGACGACTTTATACTTCCTGTCCATTGGTTATGCCGCCTTCGCGTCCCATTCCATGACCTTGGCGATTGTGTAATCGACCTCTTCTTCCGTCAGTTCGGGAAACATTGGAGCGAGATGCAGCATGCCGCGTTGCGCTCCGAGTTCGGAATCGGGCCGGCGATTCTGGCCTGCTTGCCCCACGGGTAGCCCTCCTGCTGGTGAATGGCGATGGGGTAGTGGCATTTGGCGTCGATGCCGGCCTGGTTGAGAAACTCGAGGAACGGATCGCGGTGCGCCGGATTCCTGGTTTCGACGACGTACAGATGGAAAATGTGGCGGTAGCCTGGGGCCTCATAAGGCAGGGTAATCGTCTTTGCTCCCGCGAGGCCGGCGGTGTAGCGGGCGGCGTGCTTCCGCCGCAAGTCGTTCCACTCGTCGATGTGCTTGAGCTTTGCGCTCAAAACGCCGGCGTGGAGGTCGTCGAGGCGGCTGTTGAAGCCGAAGCTGTGGCAGGAGCGTTTCTCGGAGCCGTGATTTCGCAGCCGGCGGACCACGCGGTCCACCTGCTCGTTGTTGGTGACGACCGCGCCGCCGTCCCCGAATGTGCCGAGGTTCTTCTGGATGATGAAACTTGTGCAGACCGCGTCGCTCAACTCACCGATCTTGAACCCGTCGCCGTGCGCGCCGAACGCCTGCGCGTTGTCTTCGATGACCAGGAGCTTGTGCTTGTCGGCGATCTTGCGGACAGCCTTCATGTCGGCGCACTGGCCATAGAGGTGCACCGGCACGAGCGCCTTTGTCTTTGGCGTGATGGCGGCTTCGATGGCCGCCGGATCGATGCAGTTCGTCCTCGCGTCGGAATCGACGAAAACGGCGGTGGCGCCGGCGATCCACATGGCTTCGGCGGTGGCGAAGAACGTGTTGGTGGTGGTGATGCACTCGTCCCCCGGTCCGATGCCAAGGGCCATGAAGGTCAGCCAAAGCGCATCCGTTCCATTGCCGACGCCGATGGCGTACTTCATGCCGTGGTATTCAGCCAGTTCCTGCTCGAAGCGCTTCAGCATCGGCCCCATGACGTACTGGCCGCTTTCCAGAACCTCGTGGATGTTCGCGTCGATCTCGGATCTGATTTTGTGATACTGCCGGACGTGTCCGTAGAAGGGTACTTGCATGTAGGGCGGGACTCCTTTTGGAATGCGCTCAGTATAACTCAGAGATATTCGGAGCTTCAGACCTGACCAAGCAGCTTCGCTGTCTTCCGCAGATCGGAAGGAGCGACGGAAATGAGCGCGCCAAAGCCCCCGGCGCCGGCGCTCAAGGCATGAAGCGAATTCACGTTGATGCCGGCATCGGCAAGCTTGCGCATCAGATCGGCAATGACGCCCGGGCGGTCCTTGCCCTTGACCATGATGCCTTTGCGTTTCGTCCCGAGCTTGAGCTTGGCCTTCCTCGCCGCGGCGCTGACGCCAGCAGTCTTTTCGTCGAGGATGAGCACGATCTCCGCATTCCACGCGGTCTTCCAATAGCCGAGGAAGCCGGCAAGATTGATCCCTGCGTCCTTGATGGCGGACAGGATCCGCGCGCCCTCGCCGGGCTTATGCGGGATGGCGGCTACATAGTATTCGACAAAGGAGATCTGGTCGGGCATGGTCAGCCTCCACTGAAGGGGCTATTAGACCACAAGTCCGCGCGCTCCGGAGGGGCCCCGGCGGCGTCTGGCCTAAGGCAGGCCCTTTTTCGGCGGACGCTTCTCCCCGGAGAAGATCAGGGTCAGGTCGACTGTCTGGCGCGCGTCGTTGACCTCGATCTTCGACTTGGTCTCTCCCAGGTTGTCGAAGATGCCGCGGTCGCGGATTTCCGCGAGGAAGCGGTCGGCGTAGGATTGCCGGTACGGGTCGCCCGGCTTCATCGTGAAGAGCTTTCGAATGACCGGCTCGGTTTCGAGGTCGAGCCCCTGAATCAAAAGGCGGCCCAGCTTGTACTGCGGCCCGGGGTCGAAGTCGACGAAGATGTCCACCGTCTTCTTGTCGTCGTTCAGGACGCGGCGGGCTTTGTAGGCGATCTTCATGTAGCCGTCTTCGCGACACCGGTCGCGGATCTTTTCGATGCCGCGCCCGATTTCGGAGAAGTTCACCTGCTTGTCGATGCCCCACGCTCCGATGTCGTCGGCGTCCGCCTTGTTGATGGGCAGTCCCGACAATTCCACCTTGCCGAGCGTGTACGGCTCCCCCTCCTCCACGTGGATGGTCACGACGACGCCCTTCACCTTAGCCGAGGGAACCACTTCGAGTTTCGTGAACGCCGCCCGCAGGCGGCCCACCGTGTCGTACATGGGCCGGATCTGGTTCTCCAGCAACATACGGAAATTCGGCTCGAGATAGGGCGTGCCGATGGCCACATCCGACAGCGCTTTGACCAGGTACTGAGGATTGATGACCCGCGCTCCTTCAAACCGGACTTCAGCGACGTTGGGCGGCGGCGTGGACGGACCGAACAGAATCGCAATGGTGTCCTTGCCGATCAATTGCACCCGCGCCGTCACTTTTTCAGTCACCCCGCGCTCGGCCAGCATTCGCTGGATCAAAGCCGCGGCCCGGTTCATATAGACTTCCGACGCAGGTATCCTCTCGCCGAACAGTGGGATCTCCTTTTGCGCCCTGGCGGAGAATTCCGCCGCTTGGAGAGCAGGCAGCCGCTCCAACGCCCAGGGGTAGAATTGGGCGACTTCCGTGATCTCGAGAGTCGCCTTGAAACCCTGTCCACCGGGAAGGGGCTCATACTTCCATCCGAAGGACTCGAAGCACCCGGTGGCCAGCACTTTGTCTCTGGCCGCCTCAAAGACTTCGCGCGTGGCGGGTGAACCAATTTTCATCCCGCTGACCTCGATGACCTGCTCCGGCTTGTACACGTTCGTTCCGGTCACCTCGATCGCCTGGATGACCGGCGGCCCTGGGGCAGGCGCCGGCTCGATCTTCTTCGCCGCGGGGCGGCGTTGCTGCTTCGTCTGCGCGGGGAGCAGGGGCACGGCGAAAAGCAGGATCGCTGCGACGAATCTCATTGATTCCATTATGTGAAAAATCGCTGATGCTACACTAGATACGATGTCCTACGACGTCATCGTCATCGGCAGCGGTCCAGGGGGCTATTCCGCTGCAATCCGCGCCGGCCAGTATGGCCTCAAAACCGCTCTCATCGAAAAATGGCCCAAGTTGGGCGGGACGTGTTTGCATGTGGGTTGCATCCCGACCAAGAGCCTCCTGCACACCGCCGAGGTGTGGGAGTATTTCAGGCACAGCGACGACCAGGGCATTGCCTGTGAGAATCCGCGACTGAACTATCCGCGCGTCCTCCAGCGGAAGGACAAAATCGTTTCGACGCATGCCAACGGCATCGAGTTGCTGATGCGGAAGAACAAAGTCCAGGTGATCAAGGGCCATGGGCGGCTCAAGGGCCGCGGGCAGGTCGAGGTGACCGGCGAATCCGGCACGCAAGTAATTGATGGCAAACATATTATCCTGGCCACCGGCTCAGAAGCCAGGATGATCCCGGGCGTCGAGCCTGACGCCCCGCGCATCGTCACCAATGTCGAGATCCTCAAGGCGGAGGCCCCGCCCCGAAAGCTTCTGGTGATCGGCGCCGGCGCGGTCGGGGTCGAATTCGCCTCTATTTTCAAGCGGTTCGGCAGCGAAGTGATCGTCTTCGAGATGCTCCCGCGGCTTGTGCCGGTCGAGGACGAGGACGTCAGCAAGGAACTCGAACGGCAGTTCAAGAAGGGCGGGATTCAGTGTGAGACCGGCGCGAAGGTTCTCGAGGTCCAGAAGACCGATGTCGGCGTTCGCCTTCAGGTCCAACTCTCGACCGGGAAAGTCGAGTCTTTTGAAGGGGATATGCTGCTGGTTGCCGTCGGACGCAAGCCGAACACGGACGACGCCGGCATTCAGAACACCAGAATCGAGCTCGACCGCGGTTTCGTGAAGGTTGACTCCATGCAGCGGACAGCCGAACCAGGGGTCTACGCGATTGGCGACATTGTCGCCGGGACGCCGCAGTTGGCTCACGTGGCGACGATGGAAGGCATGGTGGCGGTCGGGCACATTGCTGGAAAGCCGGTGAAGCCGATCAACAAACTGAGAATCCCGGGCGCCACTTATACCGAACCGGGCATCGGCAGCGTCGGGCTGACCGAAAAGCAGGCTCGCGAGCAGGGCTACCAAGTCAAGGTAGGTAAATTTCCTTTCATGGGAAACAGCAAGGCCTCGATCCTTGGAAGCCACGGCGGGTTCGTGAAGGTGGTCGCCGACATGAAGTATGGCGAGATTCTCGGCGTACATATTATCGGCCCGCACGCCTACGAACTCATCGCCGAGGCGGTGGCGGCGATGGAAGCCGAGGCCACGGTGGAAACGATGATGGCCACCATTCACGCTCATCCGACTTTGTACGAAGCGGTGGGCGAAGCGTTCAACAGCGTGTACGGGCTGGCGATCAATGCCTGATTCCGGCGATGCGTAGACTCGAGGTGGAACTGCTTGGACGCGTGCCTTACGCCGATGCTTGGGCTCTCCAGCGCTCGCTTGCCGAGCGCAGAAAGCGCGGAGAGACCTGCGACCGGCTGCTGCTGGTCGAGCATCCGCACGTGCTGACGCTTGGGCGCAACGGCCGCAGAGAGAACATCCTGGCGGCGCCGGAGCGGCTCCGGCAACTCGGCGTGGAGATCCATGAAATCGACCGGGGCGGCGACATCACCTATCACGGACCGGGCCAGATTGTCGGCTATCCGATCGTCGACCTGCGCGAATGGAAGCGCGATGTCGTGGCCTATGTGCGAGCCATCGAGGAGAGCATCATCGCCGCGCTGGCCCGATTCGGAATAGACTCGTTTGCAGAGCCCGGCGCCACTGGCGTCTGGACGCGGGAAGGGAAGATCTGCGCCATCGGCGTGCACATCAGCCGGTGGGTGACAACACACGGATTTGCGCTGAACTGGAAGACTGACCTGAGCTACTTCGGTCTGATCGTGCCATGCGGACTGCACAAGCCGGTCACGTCGATGGAGGCGTTGGGTGTAGACGTTCCGCTGGAGGCGGTCCATGAGGCCGTTGCCGGCGAATTCGTTCGTTCGTTTGGTTACGAAGCCTTAATCATCGCCGCCGCCGCCTCGGCGGCTTGAGAGATCTTACTGGCGGAGAGACGGAGACAACCAAGATGGCCGATGTTGTGATGCCCCAGATGGGCGAGAGTATTGTCGAAGGCACGCTGACCAAGTGGCTGAAGAAAGTAGGCGACCGCGTTGAGAGGGACGAGCCTCTGTTTGAGATCTCGACCGACAAAGTGGACACTGAGATCCCATCGCCAACGGCAGGCACTTTGACGGAAATCCTGGTGCAGGAAGGCTCCGTTGTTGCGATCAACACGGTAGTGGCCCGTATCGGGGATGGGGCAGCGGCAGCGGCGCCCGTGGAAGAAGTCCAGAAGACCGTGCCTGAACCGGTTGTCGCCGCTGAGGTGATCGCTCCGCCGCCGCCACCGCCGCCCGCCGAAGGACCCGCCGATGAGCTCGGCGCGCCGGTGAGTCCGCTGGTGCGGCGGATGGCTCGCGAGAACAATGTGGACCTGCGGCTGGTGAGGGGATCCGGCGCGGGCGGGCGGATCACGAAGCAGGACGTCGAGGATTTCCTCGCGTCGAGGCAGGCTCCGCCGCCGCCGGCTGCCGTGCCCGTCGCGGCTCCCGCGCCGACGGCCGTTCCTGCTCCCGCAAGGGCTGCCGCGGCCGCCGCGGAGACCGCTCCGCTGCCGCGAATCGAGCCGGCGAAGACCCGCGTGGAGCCGATGAGCATCATGCGCGCAAAGATCGCCGAGCACATGGTGGTTTCCAAGCGGACTTCGGCTCATGTGACGACCGTTCACCGCGTCGACATGACCAAAATCGTCAGGCTGCGCGAACGTTCGAAGGCCGAATTCCAGCAGCGGTACGGATTCGGCCTGACCTTCCTGCCCTTTATCACGCGGGCGGCGGCCGAGGCGCTGCGGCACTATCCGGTCTTCAACGCGTCAATCGAGGGGACCAACATCCTCTATCACAATGAAATCAACATCGGGATCGCTGTCGCGCTGGACAACGGCCTGATCGTTCCGGTGATCAAGCAGGCGGACGAGAAGAACATCGTCGGCTTGCAGCGTTCGATCGTCGACCTTGCGGCGCGGGCGCGCTCCAAGCAATTGAAGCCCGACGAGGTGCAAGGCGGAACATTCTCCATCACCAATTTCGGAAGCTTCGGCAGCCTGTTCGCGACGCCGGTGATCAATCAGCCGCAGGTGGCGATCCTTGGTGTCGGCGCGGTGAACAAGGAAGCCGTTGTGGTGGATGACGCGATCGCCATCCGGTCGATGGCATACCTTGCTCTTACCTTCGACCACCGGCTGATCGACGGAGCGCTGGCGGATCAGTTCTGCCAGAAGGTGAAAGCTGTCCTGGAGGGTTGGTCGGACCAGGTCTTGTAGAGTGCACACGACCTCAGCGGTTTTTACTCGCTTCGCCGCCGCCAAGCTGCGGCAATACGTGGAGAGGATCGAGACCTGCGTTGCGCGGCTCGATGACGGGCAGCTCTGGCTGCGGGGGAGCGAGAACTCGAACGCGGCCGGCAACCTCTGCATTCACCTTGCGGGCAACGTGCGGCAGTGGATTCTGCACGGCGTGGCGGGCCAGCCGGACATCAGAGACCGCGACGGCGAGTTCGCCGCCCGGGGAGGCGTCTCGCGTGAAGAGATGCTCGGGCGGTTGCGGGCGGTTGTCGCCGAGGCGTGCGAGGTCATCGAGTCGCAGGACGAGGAGTCTCTGGGCCGCGTTGTGCGGCCGCAGAACTACGAGGTCCGCGTGCTGGAGGCGATATTTCACGTGGTCGAGCACTTCGCGCAGCACACGGGCCAGATTATCTACGTCACGAAGGCGCTTTCCGGGGAGGATCTCGGGTTTTACCGCCATTTGACGGGCACGCGCGAGCCGCCGCCGCCCCCCGCGGGCGGGGAGACGCCATGATCGAACTGCGGCTCGCCGAACCCGGAGACCGGCAGGAGATC
>JACADU010000037.1 GCA_013388415.1 Bryobacteraceae bacterium | reverse complement strand
GGTTTGCGCACGCCCATACCCCGCGACGGCTTTCGTCGGTCATCCACCCGAACCGCCTGAGAAAGTTGCCGGTGGTGCTCTAGGCACAAGCTCTGCGTCCGCGATGTGGTCAAACAGAATTGGCACGGCTTCAACTCGCCTGAGCTTGTCCGCACCGCTATCCGGGAGCTTGCTGGATCCGGATGGCTACGGGAGGGGCCAGCCCACACTACGGACCGGGGTGGCCGGCCAGGAGAAGCCTACCTCGTCCATCCGCGCGTGCATGGAGGCTGGGAGGCAATGGGGAGAAGCAGACTCACGGGAGTTCCTGTCCGTAGGCGGACAACAAATCTTGCCCGCTGGCATAACGCAGATCGGCCCAGGAGGCCAAGGCGAACTCAGGGGCAGCCTTCAGAATGGAGTTAAATCTCGCCACCTCCTCAACGGTCTCGCTGTCATGCGGGCTGCGCTCGGCCTTCACCACCATCGGGTGAAACTGCATCTTCAGGGCATCGGCCAGCCGCATGCCGGCCATGTAGTTCCGCATGAGCCGGTAAGAACGGTTGCAGTCCGTTGTCGAGGATGTTGGCGCCGGCCTCGACAAGGTCACAAGCTGGTCAAGGCCGCGATTCCAGTATTGGCAATACGGCCGCTTCCGTCCATCGAGATGGATCTCAAATCATTGCCGGTTATTGAACCGGCTGCAATCGCCCAGGCGGCTTCTCCTATTGCATTCGATGATGACCAATGACGACTCGGAGAGGATGATCGCGCCGGGCTCCGTCTTCTGTCCTTCCCGCTTTCCATGGTTGTAGTCCTCAACGCTCGAAAGGATCTCATGCAGGAGGGGCCACTGCGAGGCCGACGCCGCATAGATCTCGAATCCCCACAGAAAGAGGCGCGGTGCGGCCAACTCCATCTTGCGAAGCCCTAAAACGACAGCCAGGGTGGAGTCCAGCGCCGCCGCTTTCATCAGGCCGTAGAAACAATCCCGGGTGAGCTTGTCCTCTGAAACAGGACTGAGGATCCAGCGCTGCGTCCGTTGAGGCAGGAGTTCGCAGACAGGATGGGCGAGGGGATTCATGGTTTCAGTAAGTGCTGTCACGGAGGCGTGAGAAGCCGGTCACCGCGAATCTCAGGACGCCGCGAGATCATGCCGCCAATCTCGGTCACAGTCACCATCGGCTTCAACTATAACGTGCCCTGGCGCGAGCCATCGTTGCGCCTGGCGCTCCCAAGTGCCACAGCCTTTTGAAAATGGCCCTACGGCGACGGCAGCGCAAGTTGTTGCGGAAACGCGCGAAGCAGGCAAGGAGCGATTGAGGCGGAAGAGAGCTTTGGCGCAAACGGCTGGGGAGTGCTGGCTCGGGTGGTTAGCCTGGGGGATTGTCTCGCAGGCAGTTCACCAGAGAGTTCAGGCTGGCCACGATCCGGCGGAGGCCGGAGCAAGACCAGCGGGGACGGCAAGGCGCCGTCTGGCATCGAGCGCAGCGACCATCGTTGGATGATCCGGCCGGCCGCCGCTATCGGGATCGAGGACAGTTTCCCGCCTGCTCTGAGCGCGAAGCTCAGCGGGGGCGCGTGACGGCGGTTTCCTCGCGGATGATGCCCTGCATGGCGGCCAAGCGGACCGGTTTGGGGACGCTGGGGGCCGAGAGGAACGAGTAGAGGGCGAGGGCCTCGTCGCGCTTGCCTTCGGCGAGGAGGCGTTCGGCGCAGACGAGAGACGCGTCGGCGACGGCCATGCGGGTCATGCCGGTGGTTTTGCTGAGCGCAGCCTGGAGCTCCTTGACCATGGCGGAGCCGCCGATGCTGCCGAGGGCGGCGGCGGCGGCGCGGGCGACGCCGGGGTCGGGGCCGTACATGAGCTTGATGAGGGCGGGGGCGGCCTTGGCGTCGCGGCGTTTGTTGATGGAATTGATGACGCCGATGAGCAGGTTGCCCTTGAGTTTGGGAAGGGCTGCGCGGAGCGCGTCCGCGGCGGAGGGGTCGGCGATGGGCTCGAGGCCGTAGCGGGCGTACATGCCCAACCTTTCGTCGCCAAGCAGCGCGGCGAGGGCGGGCACGGCTTCCTTGGCGGCGAGTTCGCCGGCGCGCATGCAGGCTTTGGCCTTCTGGAATTCGGTGGAAGCCGGGTCCTTGAGAATGCCAACGAGGCCGGCGGCGTCCATTGTAGCGATCTTGCCCTCCTGGAATTCGGGAGGAGGCTCGGGCGGTCTGGGCTTGGCAGGCTTTGCGGCGGGAGGTTGTGGTGTGGTTTGTTGCATGGCGGGTCTCCTTCCGTCAGATTCGCCAGGGCTCGCGCAGCGCGCGCGAGCGCATGTTGTTGGCGATATCGTCATTGGTGAAAGCACGCTTCCCGGGATCCCAGGCGAGGGTCTTGCCGCGCTGGAAGGCGATGAAGGCCGCGTGGCAGGTCACGTGGGAGTTGGCGGCCGCGGCAGCGTTTGCGCTAGGCGTCTGGCGGGTGCGGACGCAGCGGATGAACTCGCGCATGTGGTTGTCGACTGCCCAGCGGGCCTCTTCGGTGGGACGGAGCAGCGGCTTGATGTTGGCGGAGCACTCGATTCTGGTGGCGTCGCCGGTTTCCACCCAACCCTGATCGCCCTCGATGCGGAAGCTGCAAGAGCCGGTATTCAGGGCGCCGTTACAGCCGTTGTCGCGCATGACGAGGCGGACGCCATTGGCGTATTTGCAGTTGACCGAATAGGGGCCGGTATTGCCGCCGACGGGTTCGTACTCGACGGGCTGGATGTCGTCGTAACCGGCGGCCCAGTGGCAGAGGTCGACGGTGTGGGAGCCCCACTCGAGGATTCCGCCGCCGTGGAAGTCGTAGAAGTTCCGCCAGCCGCCGCGAACGTATGAGGAGTGGTAGGGACGCCAGGGGGCGGGTCCGAGCCAGCGGTCCCAATCGATGACCTGTTTCGGGGGGAGCTCTTCGGCGGCGAGCCAGTCGCGGCTGGGCAGCGGCGGCCAATTGACCGAGGGACCGACATTGGCGTAAAGGGTCTGGAGCTTGCCGAGGGCGCCGGCTTCGAGCAGTTCCTTGCAGAGGATGAAGTTGGCCCCGTTGCGGCGCTGGCAGCCGGCCTGATAGAGGCGGTTGTAGCGCTTGAAGGCGTCGGCGAGCGCCCAGCTTTCCTCGATGGACATGGAGCACGGCTTTTCGCAGTAGACATCCTTGCCATGCTGGGCGGCGATGATGGACAGCGGGGTGTGCCAGCGGTCGCCGGTGGCGATGAGGACGGCGTCGATGTCGGGGCGGGCGAGCAGTTCGTACTGGTCCTCGTACATCTTGCAGCCGTTGTCGCCGTAGTTTTTGTCGACGAGGGATTTCACGGTTTCGCGGCGTTCGTTGCGGACGTCGCAGATGGCGACGAAACGGGCAGCGGGGTTGGCGAGGATCTTGGTCAGGTCGTGCCCGCCGCGGGAACCGATGCCGATGCCGCCCATGACGACCTTGTCGCTGGGGGCAACGGCTCCGGCACGCTGGCCGAGCACCACGCTGGGGACGATCATTGGCGCAGCGGCCGCGGTTTTGAGGACTTGTCGTCTTGTGGTCATGGGGTTGTCTTCAAGGATTCTATAACTCTTTCCAGGGCGAGTGTCAGGCGCGGGTGGCGGTGTCAGGCGCGGCTGGCGCGCGAGGTCCGTTTCGCGGGGCCGTATCTCCTTAGTTCACGGATGGCTGGGGATTCGGACTATTGACGCCTCAGTTCGGCTACCACTTCATCAACCGGAGCAAGCCGGTCAAGTGGGATCCGTTCGTGTTGGTTTCTCGTTCCGGTGATGCGCCTGGACGAGACCTCCGGAGAGACTGGAACAAATCAGCGCCGGCGACGAGCTCAGCGCCAGGGATTGACGGCGTAGGCGACGGGGTACGCGGCGGGGCGGGGCGGGAGGTCGAACAAGACTTGGGATTCGCCCATTTGCGAGATTCGCTTCTCGAAGGCGGCGACGATCTTGTCGCGGCGTCGGAGGATGGCGTCTATCTCGATCGCACGGAGGCAGTTCTCCAGCGGGGATTTCAGGGCCGCCTTGTCGAGCTTGCGCAGGGCGGCGAGGAGGCGGCGGTCGCACTTGTCGAGGTCCTTGACGCTCTTGAGGTCGTGGTGGAGACGGAAGCCGCGGGTGTGATCGATCATCCAGACTTTGTAGTCGGGGGTGAGGAGCTGGTTTTGTAGGTTGCGGTCGGCGTTGTAGATGAGCTCATCGAAGACGCGAAGGACGAAGATCTGTTGATTGTAGTGGTGGACGTCGGGGGGCTCGATCTTGCGCTTCATGCGGTCGACTTCCATCAGCGCAGCGGGGATCCACCAGGTAAAGGAGCCGGTTATGCCGCCTTGCGAGCGCTCGATGGAGGGCGGGACCATGTGGATGCCGAGAATCCGGTCGAGGCGATAGCCGGCGATGTTGAACTTGTAGGTATCGCGGAAACCGAACTCGCTGCCCCTGGGGGACTTGAAGCTGGTTTTGGATTCGTCGATGGACTGGAAGTGGGCGTCGTGGGTGAGCTTGCCGTCGGAGAGAGTGAGCCGCCTGGTGCCGGTGATGCCGACGCTGAGGGGCTTGGAGGAGACGACCTTGGCCTCGGAGAGGAACTTCTCGACGCGATCCGCGGGGAGGCTTTCGGTTGGCTCGGCGGGAGCAAGAGCAGCCGAAGCGGCCATCAGAGAGAAGCGGCGGCGCGTCAGGAGGTTCCGTGACGGCACCGGTTACTTCACGCCTCCGTTCTGTAGTTTCTGGATGAGAGAGGTGAGCGGCGATGCGGCGGGTTCGAGGGCGGCGGCGGCTTTGAGGTATTCGAGCAGGGAAGCGGGATCGCCGGGCGGGAGAGGGAGGGTTTTGCCTCGATGGATGGCGCTGACGTTGCCGCCCTCGATGAGGACGCAGGCCATCCTGCTTCCGTAGGCTTTGGAGAGGCCGACGTCGGCGACGATGACCTTTCCGCCGAAGCGCGGGATGACGGCGCCGGCGGTGGGCGTATGGCCGATGACGATCCGCTTGACGCCGTGTTTGGCGAGGACGGCGTCGACATGGGCCGACAGCGCGGCTTCATCGCCGCTGGCGAGGCCGCGGTACCACAGCGGGCCTTCATCGTCCATGGCCATGCCGCCGACCAGTTTTTGGAAGTCCTCGAGCTCGTCCTTGATCTGCTGGTTGATGGCGGTGCGTTCGTGGTTGACGTACTTGGGGGAGATGCCGGCGTGGAGGAAGAGCGAGTCGCCGACGCGGAGGACTGCATTATGGCCGACGATCCACTTGTAGAACTTGCCGCCCGGGCCGAAGTGGACCCGGTGTTCGAAGAAGCCTTTGGGCCGTTCTTCGTTCCATTTCTTGCGGTACTCGGCGGTGATGGTGGATTCGGCGCCCTTGGCCTTGAGTTCGTTCTCATGCATTTCCCAAGCGGCGGCGCGGTATTCGTCGTCGCGGCTGGCGAAGGCGGCGTATTCCTCGGGGATGACGTAGCGGAGGTCGCCGTAGACGTTCATGGCTTCGTGATTGCCGATGAGGAGATGGACCATGCCCTTGGCGCGGCGGGCCTGTTTTTCGAGGTCCATCAGGTACTCGATGATCTTTTTGGTGTCCGGGCCGCGGTCGGGGATGTCGCCGAGTTGGACGAGATGGGTTTGGCCGCCGGCCCACTTGTTCTTGTTGTCGATGAGGCCGGCGCTTTTCAGGACCGTGGTGAACTGCGCGAAATCGCCGTGGACGTCGCCAACAACGACAATCCGGGCGGGTTGGGGGAAGTCGTCATTGGCGGCGTAGCCGGGAGCGAGGGTGCAGCAGGCGGCTACGGCAATCAGGGCGGCAGAGCGGAACAAGCCCGGCGCTTGCATGGCGGTGCCCTATTGTAACAAGGATGGCGTTGGGCGCCGGGCGGAAATAGTGCCTGTCACATTTTCTACTGGTGGAGGTGGATGGACCAGCCGAGGTAGTTGGCGGTGGCTTCGCGGACGGCGCCGGCGACCTGCGAGAGGTTGGCGGCGACGTGGTGCTCGAAGCCGTTTTCGCAGATGTAGCGGAGCAGTTTTTGCATGTTCGGGATGCGGACGACGCCGGCGCCGCCGAAGGTGTCAAGCGGATCGTCGGTGAATTCGCCTTCGCCGGCGTAGCCGCGGATGCGGCCGGAGAAATCGTCGGTGGAGATGCGGAAGAAGGTCATGGGGGAGGGTTTGACCCTGCCGACGACGGTGCCAAAGGTGTTCAGCTTGCCGACCGTGCCGGCGATGATCTCCTGGTAGTCCATGCGGGCGGACTGGAAGAAGTGCTTGGGCAGGTTGGAGCAGTGGAAGCAGACAGCCTTGTCGGGATCCGAGCCGTAGTTGTTGTTCCAGTCGAGCAGGGCGCTGGGGGTTTCGCTGGCGAGCGCGAGCGCGTACATGGCGACGGCGCCGGGGACGTCGACTTCGCAGGCGCTGGGCATGAGCTGATTGCTCAACATGCTCATGACTGAGCAGGGAACGACGCCGAAGTACTCTTCCATCGAGGTCCAGCACTGCACGGCGGTGATGGTGAGCTGGTTGTCCTTCATCCAGCGGTCGACGACGACGCCGAGCTTGGCCATTTTGACGAGAGCGGCGGCGTCGACGCCGGAAGTCGGAACGTAGTTCTGAATGGCGGCGAGCTTGGCCTGCACGTCGCCGTCGGTGTCGGAGAGTTTGCCGATGCGGCCGAACAGTTCGGAGAGGTCCAGGGTATCGACGTCGATGCCGGAGTTCTCGAGCAGCTTCTCGCTGTAGCGGACGGTGTTGAAGGCGGTGGGACGGGCGCCGAGGGCTCCGACGCGGCACTTGCGGAGGCCGTTGGCGACGCGGCAGACGGCGGCGAACCAGGCAAGGTCCTGGGCGAATTCGGGGGAATCAGGGGCTTCGGTATGGAGCGTGGTGAGGGAATACTTGATGCCGAATTGCTTGAGGTTGTTGCAGACCGACATTTTGCCGCAGAAGCTGTCGCGGCGGTCGGCGATGGTCATTTTGCCGGCGCTGTCGGGCGTGGCCTGAATGAGGACGGGGACGTCGAGGCCGGCGGCGCGGAGGGATTCGGCGACGGCGCGTTCGTCGCCGAAGTTGGGCAGGGTCACGATGACGCCGTCGATTTCGCCGCGGTGTTTGGCGAAGAGTTCGCCGCAGGCGCGGGCTTCCGAGCGGGCCTCAACGGCGCCGTACTTGGTTTGTTCCGGAGTCAGGGCGATGACGCCGTATCCGGCGGCTTCGAGGACGCGAAGCATGTCTTCGCGTCCGGTCTTGACGAGGTGGCCGGGGAAGAAGCCCCGGTTTCCCACAACGAGTCCGAAGGTCATTTTGCGAGCCATAGGATGATTCCTTTCCGCCAATTAATTCTTGCGGCTGGGGGCGAACTTCCAGCAGTAAAACGCGCCCACCAGGGTGAGCGCGGCGCCCCACCACAGATCAATATGAAGTTCCGCCAGAACGATCACCCGGTCTGGCGGGTTGGACATGCCGTAGATGCCGGCGCCGAGAATGATGATCCCGAAGACGAGAACAAGGATGCCGGTGAAGAACCAGATGGAGATGGAGCCGTGTTCGCCGGTCATATGAGTTACCAGAAGATCACCTGAAGGATGAGGAAGACAAGGCCGACGATGCCGGCCATGAAGATGGGCCGCTTGTACAGCGGCATGTGTGACTCGGAGGGGACGTCAGTGCAGCCGTAGACCAGGCCGGTGAGTTCGGATTCCGGTTTGGGCCGGGTCATGTAGCTAACGGCGACCGTGACGGTGACGCAAATAATCCAGGACCACAGCGCGCGATACATGTTCTCGGCCATGTCCTTCGCATGCGTCGACAGGGCGATGTAGCGGAGCGCGCCGGGGTCGGCCTTGACCCACGCCCACATGGCGATGGAGCCGAGTGTTCCGCTGAGCAGGCCCCAGAAGCCTCCGGCGGGCGTGGCGCGTTTCCAGAGCATGCCGAGCAGGACGGTGCCGAACAGCGGGGCGATGAAGAAGCTGAACAGCGCCTGAACGTAATCCATGATGCTCTTGAACTGCATGACCAGATAGGCGGTGCCGATGGAGACGAGAACGCCCAGAATGGTGCACCAGCGGCCCATTGCGACGTAGTGCGAGTCGGTGGCGTCCTTCTTCATGAAGGCGCGGTAGATGTCGTACGTCCAGACCGTGGCGAATGCGCTGACGTTGCCCGCCATGCCGCTCATGAAGCCGGCGATGAGGGCGGTGATGCCGAGGCCGAGCAGGCCGGGTCCGCAGTAGCGGGCGAGCATGATGGGCAGGACTTCGTTGTAGCTGTGTCCGCCCGAGGCGACTGCCTGCGC
>JACADU010000077.1 GCA_013388415.1 Bryobacteraceae bacterium | reverse complement strand
GGGCTGCGGCGGGTGGGCGTGCAGCTGGGACTGGAGCTGATCGAACTGGTGGAGGCGGTGCGGAAGGTGGACGGGGTCGTGTACCGCGGTGTGGCATTCTACCCGGGGCATTTGAGAATCTACGAGCCGGAGCCGTTCGACGCGCTGAGGCGCACAGTGGCCGGGATGGTGGATGAGTTGGAGCGCGCCGGGCACAAGCCGGAGATCGTGTCGGGCGGGTCGACTCCGCTGCTGTTCGAGAGTCACCGGATCGAGGGACTGACCGAGATCCGTCCCGGGACTTCGGTCTTTAACGACAGGAATTGTGTTGGGCAGAGCGTCGCGACCTGGGCGGATTGCGCAGCGTCGATACAGGTGACGGTGGTGAGTTCCAACGGCGACAGGATGATGATCGACGGCGGCTCGAAGACGTTTTCCTCGGATGGTTTGTCGGGTTCGACGGAAGGGACGTACGGCAGGATCGTTGAGTGCCCGGAGGCGCGGTTCCACAAGATGAACGAGGAGCACGGTTTTGTGGAGCTGAAGGACGCAGGGCGCAGGTACAGACCGGGCGCCCGGCTGAGCGTGATCCCCAACCACATTTGCGTGGCGATGAATCTTCAGGAGCGCGTTTACGGAGTACGGGCGGGCCGCGTCGAAGCCGTTTGGGTGGTGGCGGCCCGGGGCAAACTGCAATAGGCGCGGGCGGCGGCTACTTCGCTTCTTCGACAGAGCTCAGAGTGAGGGTGTCGCCGCTCAGCTCCCCTTTGACGTTGACCTTTTTGCCGAGAACGTCTTCCTTCACCATGTCCGTATTGGCGATTTTGAGGACCTTGCCGTCGGCGACGAACACGGGTTTTTGTCCGCCCTTGACGCAGCCCTTCACGCAGGCGATGGACTTGGCGGAGCCGTCGGAGTGAGCGGCGCCGCACTTGGAGTCGGAGATGTAGCCGGTCCATTCGCCCGCGAAGGCGGCCGCGGCGGCGAAAGTGACAAACAGAGCGATTTTTTTCATGGTGTGAATTTCCCCTCTGACGGTGGATTCTTACTTATCAGTATGGGCTGGTAAAGATTCTGGCGCAAGGGGGGGGGTCTGGAGTAGCGCGCTCAGTCGCGCCAATTGAGGACGACTTTGCCGGTGTTGCCCTGAAGCATGAGCTCGAATGCCTGTTGAAACTCGGTGTAATGGAAACGGTGGGTGATGACCGGCTCGATGTTGAGGCCGGATTGCAGCATGACGGTCATCTTGTACCAGGTTTCGTACATTTCGCGGCCGTAGATGCCCTTGATGGTGAGCATATTGAAGATGACGGCGTTCCAGTCGATGGACATTTCGCCCGGTGGGATGCCGAGCATGGCGATGCGGCCGCCGTGGGCCATGTTGGCAAGCATTTCCTTGAAGGCGGTGACGTTGCCGGACATTTCAAGTCCGACGTCGAAGCCTTCGCGCATGCCGAGTTCCTTCTGGACGCCGGCGAGACGCGTGGCGCGGGCGTCGACGGCGCGAGTGACGCCGAACGTGCGGGCGAGTTCCAGACGGTAGGGGTTGATGTCGGTGATGACGGTGTAGCGCGCGCCGGCGTGCCTGACGACCGCGGCGGCCATGATGCCGATGGGTCCCGCGCCGGTGATGAGAACGTCTTCGCCGAGAACGGGGAAGGAGAGCGCGGTATGGACGGCGTTGCCGAACGGGTCGAAGATGGCGGCGACGTCGCGGGGCACGGCGGGGTCGTGTTTCCACACGTTGGAAACGGGGACGGAAATGAACTCGGCGAAGCAGCCGGGGCGGTTGACGCCAACGCCCTTGGTGCGGGCGCAGAGGTGGCGGCGTCCGGCGAGGCAGTTGCGGCAGAGCCCGCAGACGACGTGGCCTTCAGCGCTGACGAGGTCGCCGGCGTGGAAGTCGACGACGTTGGAGCCGGTCTCGACGATTTCGCCGACGAACTCGTGGCCGACGACCATGGGGACGGGGATAGTCCTGGCCGCCCACTCGTCCCACTTGTAGATGTGGAGGTCCGTGCCGCAGATCGAAGCGCGGTCAACGCGGATGAGAACGTCATTGATGCCGATTTGCGGCGTTGGGACATCCTGGAGCCAAAGACCGGGTTCACTCCTGGCTTTAACGAGAGCTTTCACGAGACTGTCGCCTTCCTGAGACCATCAGTCCCTATGATGAAACATGAAGCGCCGGCGGCGCTGAGGGACTGAACGATGGAGCTGGCGGTGAGGCTGCGGCGGAGAATCAGGAAGGCTGCGCGGACGGCGCGGGAGACGCGGATGTTCGCGCGGGCGATGGCGTCGGGGTGGCATCCGGTGCTGGCGCAGGTGATTCCGATCCGCCGGTGCAATCTCTCGTGCGCGTACTGCAACGAGTACGACAAGCACTCGGAGCCGGTGCCGTTGAGCGAGATGCTGGAACGGATCGATCACCTGGCGCGGCTGGGGACGGCGATCATCACGCTGAGCGGCGGAGAACCGACGCTGCATCCCGAGCTGAACGCGATCATCCGGCGAATTCGCGAGCGGGGCGCGATGGCGACGCTGATCACCAACGGCTACTTCCTGACGCCGGAGCGGATTGGCGGCTTGAACCGGGCGGGACTGGATTACTTGCAGATCAGCATCGACAACGTGCAGCCGGACGATGTCTCGGTGAAGAGCCTGAAGGTGCTTGACCGGAAGCTGGAGTGGCTGGCGGCGCACGCCGAGTTCGACGTGACGATCAACTCGGTGCTGGGCAGCGGCGTGGCCCGATGCGAGGACGCCTATGAAATCGCCAAGCGCGCCCGGCAGCTCGGCTTCACGTCGACGGTGGGGTTGATTCACGACAGCGGCGGGCAGCTTGTTCCACTGCATGCGGAGCAGAGGGAGGTGCACAGGCGCATTCTGGAGCTGGGCACGGGGCTGTTCTCGTTCGCGCACTTTGACCGCTTCCAGCAGAACATCGTCAGCGGGCTGCCGAACGACTGGCACTGCCGGGCGGGCGGGCGGTTTCTCTACATTTGCGAGGACGGGCTGGTGCATTACTGCTCGCAGCGGCGCGGCGCGCCGGCGATTCCGCTGCGGGACTACACGGCGGAGCACCTGCGGGCGGAGGCGTCGCGAAAGAAAGGGTGCGCGCCGTTCTGCACGATCTCGTGCGTGCATCAGGTGGCGATGCTCGACAGTTTCCGCGAGCAGCCGAGGGAGGCGCTGAAGGGGATCATCGACCGGCGGAAGCAGCGGGATCCGTCGTTCACTCCGCCGCCGCTGGTGCGGGCGCTCTCCTACGCGTTTCTGGAATCGCCTGCCAGCGGATTCATGCGCGGTCTTGGGCGCAGACTGCTGGGCGGGAAGTGACTCTCGCCGCTCATTGCGGGCGGAGGGGCACGTTGCAGTGGAGGTTGACGACCATGGTGTGATTGTTCTCCCAGACGGGTCCGGCGCGTTTGCGGATGATCTGATGCATGTAGCCGGCGTCCATGGCCCATAGCCTGTTGAAGCGGTAGCCGGCGCCGAGGTAGGCGCGGTTCTGGTCGAACCAGTGAGCGGAGGCGCCGGGACCGAAATTCACCCAGAATTCGTTGTATGCGGTCATATACGGGCCTTGCCTGAGGCTGCCCGGCTTGCCGAGAGGAAAGGTTTCGCGCAGCATCCAGCGGAAGCGGTTTTCGTAGTTCCAGCGCTTCACATTCAAGCCGCCGTCCGAATCGCGCGCCACCAGCCCGATGTAGCGCTGCTCGACTCTGAAGCGGTTCAGCATGGTATGCCGCTGCTTGCGGCGATGCCAATGCAGGTCTTCCCAGATGCGGTGCTCGGGGAAAGGGTGGACCGAGGGCGCTTCGCCGTAAGGGTAGGTGCGGATGTAACCGTAGCCGACCACGACGCGCAGGCTGGAGTTGAGGTCGTAGGTCGCGCCGTAGCGCATGAGCAGTTGCTGCCAGGTCTCGCCCCAACCGGAACGGCGGAATTGCACCTCAGTGTGAGCGCCGAACTTCCCGGCGATCTGGTGATGGCCGAACCAGTTGTACCAGGAATTGTGGTTGTTGACAGTGCGGGAAGCGCTCGTCTGGCCGAGGGCGGCTGCGGCGGCGAATGCGGCGAGTGGAAGGAGACGCGGCTGCAAGTCTCAGGTTAGCCCAGGGGCCGAGAGCCGCGGCGCCGCGG
>JACADU010000093.1 GCA_013388415.1 Bryobacteraceae bacterium | reverse complement strand
GTGTGAATGTATAGGATTGCAGTCTATTTGCACTGCACTACAGAGATCTGTGCTTCAGGCGACTTGGAGATCGACGTAGGAAACGGAGGTCGTCGGTTCCGGAATCGGGTCTCCGTCTTCCACCATGCCCTCCAGATGAAGCTCAATCGCCTCGCGGATGTTCCGCTCGATCTCCTCGACGGTCTTCCCCGTCGTAATACAACCGGGAAGGTCCGGAACATAGGCGGAGAAGTTGTTCTCGCCCCGCTCGATCACAACGGCATAACGTCTCATGGCTTACCTCGCAATCCCGATTGAGTCAGGACGCTCTTTAGCGTCTCGGGATGAACGTCATCGCCCGGATGCCCCGGAATCGTGACCCGCCCTGGCTTCGCCGGATGCTTGTACTGACGATGGCTCCCTCTCGTCTTGACGTGAACCCATCCGTCCTTCTCAATCGTCCGAATGAGCTCGCGGACTTTCATCCTTCTGAACAACATTCTACCTTGCCCGGTTAGAGTCGAAGAACGGGACTTGACAGGGTTTGGCTGCGAACCAGTAGGCCGGGTGTTCGAATCACTCCGGGCGCACCATTCACGCTTCATCCACCCCGGCGAGTCGCTCCGCCACCCCGTTAATCTTGCTGTAAAGCGTGCTAGGCTTTGTGGAGTATGGCCAACCGCAGTGTCAATAAGGTGATCCTCATCGGACATCTGGGCCGCGACGCGGAGACGAAGTTCACCGCGAGCGGAGTGAGCGTTTCACAGTTCACCCTGGCGACGAACCGCCGCATCAAGGATGCGCAGACCGGCGAATGGAAGGACGAAACCGACTGGCACCGGGTTGTCGTCTGGCGGCAGGAGAACCTGGCACAGTACCTCACCAAGGGCAAGCAGGTGTATGTCGAGGGCCGGCTGCAAACCCGAAGCTGGGAGGATCAGAACGGCCAGAAACGGTATACCACCGAAGTGATCGCCGAAGAGGTCTTTCTGCTCGGCGGACGCACCGAAGGCGCCGGCGACGAGTCGTTCAGCGCAGCGGCGCAGCAGCGCGGTCCGGTGTCGATGCCGAGGCAGACTAAACCGGCGCAGGCAGGAGCACAGCAGGCGAGCGGCGGCGATTTCGACCCGGGTCCGCCGCCGCCGGAAGACGACGTGCCGTTTTAACGGATGGTTCCAGACCTGATCAGCCTCAATGACGGGCTTGTTCTCCGCGCGCTCCGGCAGGCGGATGCCGAATCCATCTTTGCGGTCGTGGACCGCGACCGCGAGCACCTCGGGGAATGGCTCATCTGGGTGGATACGACGCGGGAACCCTCCGATACACGGAACTTCCTGGCGACAGTCGAGAAGAAGCGTGAAGCAGGTGAGACCTATGCCTACAGCATCTGTTCGGGGGACCGGCTGCTTGGCTTGTGTGGTCTGCACGACATCAGCCGGGTGAACGCCAACGGGCAGGTGGGCTACTGGCTGCGGTCTGACGCTCAGGGGCGCGGCGTGATGACGCGGGCCGTGGAATCGCTGCTGGCGGTCGGTTTCGCGGCGCTCGAGTTGGAGCGGATCGAAATCAGGGCGGCCGAAGACAACGTGCGGTCGTGGCGGGTTGCTGAGCGGCTTGGATTCAAGTTCGAAGGCACGATGCGGCGGCTGATCCGCATCCGGGGAGGCTTCGCCGATGCCCGGCTGTATTCGCTGTTGAGGGAGGAGTGGCTGGCTCAGCCGAGGAGGTCGAGCGCGGCCTGAATCTCGCTGAGTGCGTGGGCGTCGCCGATGCGGCGGGCGCAATCCACTCCGGCTTTGTAGTAATGGCGGGCTCGCTCGATGTCGCCGTCCTGCTCGCAGATCTGACCCGCCTGGAACCACGCGGAGACGTAGTTCGGGTCAATAGCGGTCAACTCCTCAAGAGCGCCGATCGCGGACGCGGAATCGCCCGCGCTCCGGTACTCCATGGCGAGCATGAAGCGATAGCGGGTGTTGGCGGGGTCCTGGGCGATGAGGGCCTTGAGCGGCTCGATCCTCGACATAACAGTTCCCATGCTAGCTTGGATGGCATGACAGGGCGCAAGGTGAAAGAATCGGTGAGCGAATTGAGCGAATTCGCGCTGCCGATCTATGCCAATCCGCTGGGGAATTTGCTGGGTGGGCGGATCATGCACCTCGTCGATCTGGCCGCCGCGACCGCGGCCATGCGGCACGCGCGCTGCCCGGTGGTCACCGCGGCGGTGGATTCGATGACCTTCCTGGAACCAATTCGGATCGGGCAACTGGTGACGCTGAAGGCGAGCGTCAACCGGGTGTTCCGGTCGTCGATGGAAGTGGGCGTCAAGGTGCTGGTGGAGGATCTTCGCACGGGCGAAATCAGGCACACGAACTCCTGTTATGTGACCTTCGTCGGGCTGAGCGAAGAGGGGAAACCGAAGGAGGTTCCGCCGGTAATCCCGGAATCCGCCGACGAGATTCGCCGGCACAACGAAGCGGGGCTCAGGCGCGAAGCGAGGCTGGTGCAACGGCACAGGACCCGGCAGCGCTTCGCCGCCGAGTCATAGGACCGGCCTGAAGGCGGGCCTATTTCTTGTACATATACTTGATGAAGCTCTTGTACAGGAGCAGATTGGGGCCGTCTTCACGGGTGACCTTCAGACAGGTCTTGTCGTACCACTCCAGCGTGCCCTGAATCTC
>JACADU010000057.1 GCA_013388415.1 Bryobacteraceae bacterium | reverse complement strand
GGCCGATTGCCTGGGTCATGCCAATGGTCCCGTTCTGCTTGGGGCTGAGTCCGAACTTTTTGGAGAGCTCGGGCAGGATGGTGCCCAACATGGCGGCGATCATGCCGTAGACGAGAATTCCTAAACAAACAGCAGGGAGCAGCATAGCGACAAGATGCTATCAAAAACGGGAGCCTGCCCTCAGCACCTCGCGCCCGCCTCACGCCCCGGCGCGCCTAGCGATAGAATGCCGCGATGCTTTCAACCACCCAGGCGATATCCTCGGAAGACAGATCCGGGTGGACGGGCAGCGCGAGAGAATTCCTTGCGGCTTCTTCGCTGGCCGGGAAATCGCCCTCCTGGTAGCCGAGCGAAAGGAAACACCTCTGCAAGTGCAGCGGCAGCGGATAGTAGATCTCGCATCCGATCCCTCGCGCGCCGAGAAACGCCTTCAGTTCGTCCCGCCTGGGGGCGAGGATGACGTACTGGTTGACCACGTGGCGGTTGGCGAATGGCGCGCAGTGAGGCGCCGCGACCGGCGCTCCGGACTCGGCCAGAAGACGGTTGTAGAGCGCCGCATTCTCCTGCCGCCGGGACGTCCAGCCGTCCAGATACTTGAACTTCACACGCAGCACCGCCGCCTGAAGCGTGTCGAGCCTCGAGTTGATGCCGACTTCATCGTGGTAGTAACGGCGGCTCGAACCGTGGACCCGCAGCGCCCTGAGCCGTTCCGCCAAGCCATCGTCGTTCGTCGTCAGCAGGCCACCCTCGCCCGCTCCGCCCAGATTCTTTGAGGGGTAGAAACTGAAACAGCCGATGTCGCCGATCGAGCCGGCGCGCCGGCCCAGGTACTCCGCGCCGATCGACTGCGCCGCGTCCTCGATGACCCGGATCCCGCGGCTGGCGGCCAGTCTCATGAGCGGGTCCATTTCAGCGCAGGCGCCGAAAAGGTGGACCGGGATCATGGCTTTGACGTTGGGATGCTTCTCCAGGACTGCGCCGGCGGCGGCGGGGTCCAAGTTGAAGGTGCGAGGATCGATGTCGGCGAAAACAACCCGCGCCCCTGCCCGGTGGATGGCGCCCGCTGTCGCGAAGAAGGTATAGGGAGTTGTCAGCACCTCGTCATTGGGCCTGACATCCAACGCCAGCAAGGCCAGAAACAGCGCGTCCGAACCCGATCCGCAGGCTACGGCATGGGGGACCCGGCAATAACCGGCGAGTTCCCGCTCGAGCGCCGCCACATCCGGACCCAGGATCAGGCTCTGGCTCTCCAGCACGCTCAGCACAGCCGCGGTCACTTCGGGCGCGATCGCGGCGTACTGCGTCTTCAAGTCCAACATGGGCACAGATCGGTGAGAGGACATCGTCATCATTTCAGCAGGTTGAGCTGACCGGGCGCTGGCAGTCGTGCCGCCACAGTGCTTCCGCCGGGCGCGCTGGCAACACAATGCAAGTATATTTCATTTGTTTTGTTCATGTTAGCGTCAGAATCCGCGGCCGGCGCAAAAACCTTTGAGAGGATCGCCCTTCTCCTAGTACTAGCAGTACGTAATCACCAAGACAGTCTCCCCAGGCTGAACCAAGATGCTGGCACATTCTCCCAAGGTTCAACCTGAGGCCATTCGTCCCCGCTTGGCCCTTGGGTCAGAGGCCCGTTCCGGCTCTCTTTGCTCCATTTCAGCCACTTTGATGCGGATCTCCTGGCATGGGCTCGCGGTGCTTCTGGCGAGCTTTGCGTGCCAAGGCGGCATTGTGGCGCAGAAAGATCCCGGACCGGCTCTGCTGGTCGAACTCGCCGGCGCCGGGCTGTCCGAAGATTTGCCTGTTCTCATCCCCGAGAAGGAGGAAGGCGCCTCGGCTCCCCAGGAAGCGGTTATCTCAGTTCGCTCGCTCATCCCGCCGAACATCATCCGGCGAAGTCCGCCTAAGCCCCGTCCTCCCGCGGACATGACAGCGCAGTGGATGTTCGGGATGGGGTTGCTGTTGTTCTGGGTGAGTTGGCTGCTGGCGGTCTGGGACCGTTCGTCGAAAATGTATACCCGGCCGCTTCTTGGGGGCGAAGACCCACCCCGGCCTGAGCCCCCACATATCATCTACTCCCTGACCCGCACCCGGTGAACGGTCTTTCCCGCCGCCTGGCGAAAAGGCGGAATAGAACGCGCTCAGTCCGGCATCTATATGGGCGAGTCGTTCATCAGAGAATCATGCTGATCCGCCGCCCAACGGGACTTCGATATTCGGCAGTCACTCCTCAACGTCAATACCTCAACCGCCGCATGCTTCTGGCGGGTGGACTGGCTTCGCTCATCCCCGGGAGGGCAAAAGCAGGCGTCAAGCTGACCGGCTACTCCAAGAGCGCGTTCAGCACCAGCGAGAAGCAGACTCCCTACGAAGCCGTCACCACTTACAACAACTTCTACGAGTTCGGGACCAACAAGGACGAACCGGCGGTCCACGCCCGCGATTTCAAAACGAACCCGTGGGCGCTCAGAATCGATGGCGAAGTAGCCAAACCCGTCACCCTGGATCTCGACCGGATTTTGAAGCTTGCGCCGTTGGAGGAGCGGATTTACCGGTTCCGGTGCGTGGAAGGCTGGTCGATGGTGGTCCCCTGGATCGGCTTCCCGCTGAGCGCCGTTATCAACCTCGCGGCGCCCACGTCCAAGGCCAAATTTGTCGCGTTTGAGAGCTACTTCAGCGAGAAGCAGATGCCTCGCTGGCGGTACGCAGGGATCCCGCTGCCCTACGTCGAGGGACTGCGCATGGATGAAGCCGCCAACCCGCTCGCGATTCTGGCCGTCGGTCTCTACGGCGAGGTCCTGCCCAACCAAAACGGCGCGCCTGTGCGCCTGATTGTGCCGTGGAAGTACGGCTTCAAGAGCATCAAGTCGATCGTCAGAATCCGGTTTCAGGAGCGTATGCCGCCCACAACGTGGAACATCTCCAATCCGCGCGAGTACGGCTTCTATTCAAATGTGAATCCGGAGGTCGATCACCCGCGCTGGAGCCAAGCCAAGGAGCGCAGGCTCGGCGAGTTCTTCAAGCGGGACACGCTCAAGTTCAACGGCTACGGAGAGCAGGTAGCGCAACTCTACGCCGGAATGAACCTGAAGCGGGATTATTGACGAGGTTGGC
Source organism: Bryobacteraceae bacterium (assembly GCA_013388415.1). GTDB lineage: Bacteria > Acidobacteriota > Terriglobia > Bryobacterales > Bryobacteraceae > JACADU01. The sequence continues at coordinate 6,479 of JACADU010000057.1, read as the reverse complement.
CGCCGTGCGCCGTTTCCTCTCCGGCAGGACATCGAAGATCCTTGTGTTTGCGCTGTGCCTGACGCCTTTGTCGATGCTGCTGTGGCGGGCTTATAACGGCAATCTCACCGCTAATCCCATCGAGTATGTGACGCGCGACACCGGGACGTGGACGCTGCGATTCCTGCTCCTCACCCTTGCCGTCACGCCGCTGCGCCGGATGTTCAAGGCGCCTGAGCTCATCCGCTTCCGCCGGATGCTGGGTCTCTACGCCTTCTTCTACGGCTTCCTGCACCTGACGACATACGTCTGGTTCGACAAGTTCTTCGACGCCGCCGATATTGTGAAGGACATTGCGAAGCGCCCCTTCATCACCGCAGGATTCACCGGCTTCCTCCTCATGCTTCCGCTGGCAGTGACGTCGACCTCGGGATGGATCCGCCGGCTTGGGGGGAAGCGCTGGCAGCGGCTCCACCGCCTTGTCTACTTCAGCACGCTGGCGGGGGTCATCCACTACTACTGGCTGGTCAAGTCCGACATCCGCCTGCCGGTCTTCTACGGAGCGCTGCTTGCGCTTGCGATGCTGCTTCGCTTGCCAATCTGGCTCTCGCGCGTCAGGTCCGTCTGATCGTCTCCTCGGCCACCTCTGCGGCTGTCAGTATATGAGGGAAGCATCTCATGAACAGACGAACCCTCCTTCGCGGCCCAGGGACGGCGCCGCTGTTCATCAAACCGGCTCTTGTGCGCAGCTCGCAGCGCAATTCGGCGGTCCGCCTGGCGCTTTACGGGTGCGGGGGCCGGGGAACCGGCGTCGCGGAGTCCTTCATCGCGAACACCTCCGCCCATCTGACCGCTCAGGGCGATCTCTTCCCTGACCCGCTCGCGCGAGCCAAGGACCGTCTCGACACCGCTTCCGCGAAGGCGGGCAAGATGAAGTACGACGCTCCAGTCCGCATCACCGGACGCCGCCCGTGGGACGCGCCTGGAATCGGCATCGCCGGTCAAACCGCCGGCCCGGCGGCTGCGACCGGCGCATTCAAGGGCGCCATCGAGGACGCCGACGCCATGAAGGAGCGCCACTGGATCGATTCGATCGTCTCCGGCAAGTTCATCAATGAAGCGGCGCAGGGCGCCGAATCCGGCCTTAGCGCCATTCTTGGCCGCACCGTCACCTGGGACGAGGTCGCCAACTCAAACGAGGCCTGGGACGCCCGCCTCGACGTCCAGAAAATGTGACAGGCACTTTTTCACCAGTTGGTCACGGAGCCGTCCGGGCGGCGGTAGATGGGGGTCGGCTGGCTGGGTTCGGTGATTTCGCTCAATAGCGGCAGTTGCTTTTCGTCGAAGGTGACGCCAAGACCCGGCCGGTCATTGAGCCACATCTTGCCGTCTTTGAAGTCGAAGCACTGCGGCAGATAGGGCACGCCGCCGGTCGCGCGCGGCAGCATCTCCATCAGCGCCGGTCCGGAGAACGCTCCGCACAGGTGCACCAGAGCCGCTTCCGAGACGGGACCAGTGAAGTGAGGGATCAGGCCGACGTAGTGCGTCTCGCACATCGCCATGATCTTGAGGAATTCGGTGATGCCGCCGCAGTTCGGGATCGCCACGCGCGAGTAATCGATCAGGTGATTCTCGATCAGCATGTTGACGTCCCACTTTGCGCCGAACTGCTCGCCGACCGCGATGGGCACTGAGGTTTGCCCGCGCAGAACCTTGTAGACATCGGGGTTCTCGCTGCGCACGAGGTCTTCGACGAAATAGGGCGCAAGGTCCTCGATCTTCTTCGCGAGCCTGACCGCGTCGGGGAAATCGAGCCGCGTGTGGAAGTCGATGGCCCACCCGCCATCCTTGCCGGCTCCCTCGCGGCACTCCTTGCACATCTGATAGGAGCGCTCGACAGTCTCCCAGCGGTCCCACGGATTCCCGTCGGCGGGGCCGATGCGAAACGCCCGGTAGCCGGCTTCGACGCACGCCTTCGCCGTCTCCCGAAGGCTCCCTTTGGAAGGGAAGCCGGTCGCGTAGCACTCGACGTACTCGCGTGTCGCGCCGCCGATGAGTTGATAGAGGGGGACGCCGAGCGCTTTCGCCTTGAGATCCCACAAGGCGACATCGAGCGCCCCCAGCGCATGGATCTTCTCGCGCCCCGCCGGATAGAAATAGCCGCGGAAGACGGTTTGCCAGTTGTCCTCGATCCGGAAAGGGTCCCGGCCGATCAGCGCCGCCGCGCACTGTTCCATCGTGTCCTTGGCGCCGCCTTCGCCGATTCCGCTCAGTCCGGCGTCCGTGTCAACCACCACGATGTGTGTGCTCTGGTTGAAGAGGCCAGGGGCCTTGGTTTGCCGCCGGGCGGCGTCGCCGGGCGACTTGTAGTAGCGCACCCTGGTGATCTTCGCCTTGGGCAGCGCCGCCAGCGCCCGCTTGCTCGCAGCCAGCGCCAAAGCCGCGCCGCCGCACAATTGAAGGAACGTCCTGCGATTCATAGCATCTCCTTTCACAGCCCGTTGACCCTCACGGGCCCGGCATCGCCGCGCTCGATCCGGAGAGGATTCCTCAGCGGCCTGCCAAAGCCCTCGAATGACACGCACATGACATCCCCATCCTGCAATTGGACCGCATCGCCGAAACTGAATGCGCTCGCGCCAAAGAAGTGGATATGCAGGTCACCGGGACGGCGGTGCTACGCGTGTTTGAAGTGATGATGCTCGATGTTGGCCAGGCTGTGCGACATCGCCGCCTCGCCGGTGCGAATGGCCTGCTTCCACACAACACCGCCGCCGCGCTCGATGGCCGCCTCGCCGCGAACATCCTCGAAGGGAGGATTCAGCCACAGCTCCGGCCCGATCGCGCACTCTCGCAGTTTTGACTCGGCGAGATAGAGATAGTTCCTGCGCTCGTGAACGTGATCGCTGAACTCGTTGCCCTGCGCCATCCCGATGCGCCGAGGCCGCCCTTCGGGATCAATGATGTAGACGCCCGCGACCTCGGCTTCTTCGCCGCCGTCTTCGGCGTGAGCGGGCGAGGTGAGCGGCTCCAGGTGGCCGCGCAGGATCTCCCCACGCCCCTTGTAGAACCACTCCGGAGCGATGCCAGTCTTGCCCGGCGCGGGTTTGCCGCCCTCTACGCCCCAGAGGTACATCCTCATGCTGTCCGTAAGGTCCTCGGCGGCGGTGTGCATGGCCTGCCGGTTCTTGGCGCTCGATTCGTGAGTGAGCCCGGTTCCGCTGACCAGGCAGCGCGCAGGCTCGGGATGATCGATGCAGGGAAGCCACCGCCAGCCTTCTCCCTCGGAGTTCACCTGTTCATCGGTCAGCCTCCCGTTGACGACGTCGGCGAGCCGCACGCCGGAGCACGCCGCTTCCCATGCAAGCGAATAGACGGAGTCCGCCTTGATGAGGCGGATCGTCTCGCCGTCGACAAGCCCCGACATGCGGTGGCAACCACTGGTGAATTGGACGAGTCTCATAAGCGCTGCGGCAGATCCGCGGTTACCGCCGGTTCTCAAGCAATTGGAAAGCTGCCTCCACGCCGCCGGCATACTGCAAGCCTGGCACGAAGAAGTCGCGCGCCAGGCAATCGTCGTCGGAGCAGAAGTCGCTGCGCTTTGCCTTGAACGTCACGGGGTCTGGAGAGAGGGCCGCGGCGAACAGCGCCGCGTACCGGGACTTGCCGGCGGCCACGATCTCGACCGGTCCTTCCACCTTCCCTTTGAGAAACTTCAGCGCGGCGAGGATGTCGGCTGTCTCCGAAGCCGCGTCGGAGCGATTGAAGGCAAGCACGTGTTTGACGTCCTTCGGGTTCGGAGCGAGCGGCTTCGAACGGCGGGAGGGTTCAATGACGAGCAGCGGGCGAACGCCGTTGCGAAGCGCAATGGCGGCGGCGTCCTCGCTTGCGTCGGCGACGGCGCTGCCGTTGATAAATATCGCGCCGGGGCCGTTTCCCGGGAAAAACCGGGAGACGGGCGCGGCATCTTCGCCCGCGGGGAGAAAAGCGCGCGCGAGGCGCTCGCGAAGAGCGGCGTCCTTGGCCAGCCGAAATTGAGCCATGGCGCTTGCCCTCCACTGCTTGAACAACTCCTCAAAACCCGGCGCCGCAAGTGCCGCGCCGGGCTTGGACAAAAGGCGCAGCTTCGTCAGATCAGCAGGCGGCCTCTCCTCCTCCTGATTGGCGGCAATGCCGAAATGCTCCAGGAAGAAGCGGTAGACCGCCGCGCGGCTGTCGCGATTGTAGTTGTGCGGCGCGTCGATGCGGACAGCGGAGACCTGATCCGCCGCCTCGTAGAGCCTGTAGACCGACCGGACGGCGGGCAGCTCTTCTTCGAGCATGTTCCGGGTCCAGTCGCCTGTGGCCGACACCATCAGCATCGGGCGCGGGGCTGCGATCGAGGCGATTTCAACGTTGTTCGAGCCGATGCGCAGCCCCGGAGTGTTTTCGCATTCGCAGCCGCCCTGCATGATGAACGACACCATGTTCACCGGCGCGGAGGCGCGGATGCGGTCGTCGATGGCGGTGAGGATGAAGGTCTGGGTTCCCCCACCGGAAGCTCCGGTCATGCCCAGACGCTCCGGGTCCACTTCCTTGAGAGAAAGAAGATAATCCGCGGCGCGGAGCGAATTCCATACCTGGATGCCGAACGGGCCGAAATTCCAGAGTTGCTCTCTTTTCTCCTGCCCGAACTTGTGCGGCAGTTGCACCGTGTCGTTGTAGCCGACCATGTCGTAGGCGAAGACGATGGCGCCGCCGCGCGCCAGCGCCGAAGCGAGCGAAGGCGAGGAACAGTTGTCCGTGTTTTCGAGCCGGCCGTTGTTCCAGTGTCCGTGAGGGTGAAGGATCGCAGGCAGCCTGCCCTGCGCATTCACCGGCCGATACAGGTTGCCCGCAAGCCAGAAGCCCGGCATCGTCTGAATGGCGATGTTCTCGACAGTGTAGCCGTCGCCAACGGTTTTCCCGAAGGAGCGGGGGGTGAGTTCGGAGCGCGGCGGCGCAGGGTCCAGGCCCGCGGACCACAGGATCTGTTTCTTCAACTCTTCGCGGCGCGACTTCCACTCAGCCAGAGAAGCCGGCGCCTTGAAGCTGAACCTGGTATTCGTTCCCGGCGCTTCGGCGAAGGCCGCGGCGCAAAATGCGAGAAGCAAGGCGGAGCGTCGCATGGGCGGTCCTAGCAGTCAGGCTGGCCGTAGGTGGCCCCAGAGCCGTGCTTTCGGAAGAAATGCTGATCGTGCAACTCGGTGGAGATGGGCGATGCGGCCGGGTTGATGGTGAGCGTCGCCGCGGCCATCTTGGCGAGGTACTCGAGGATGACGGCGTTGTGAGCCGCCTCCAGCGCCGTTTCGCCCCAGGCGAACGGACCGTGCCCGGCGACGAGAACGCCGGGGACCTCGGAGGGATTCAGCCCGCCGCCGGTAAAGCGGCGGACGATCGCGATGCCCGTGTTTTCCTCGTAGTCGTTCTGGATTTCGGCCGGCTCCAGCGGGTGCGTGACAGGCACTGGGCCGTGGAAATAATCTGCGTGCGTGGTGCCCAGGCAGGGGATTTCCTTACGCGCCTGAGCCCATGCGGTGGCGGCTTCCGAGTGAGTGTGGACGACGCCGCCAATGGAAAGGTAGGTCCGGTAGAGGACGAGGTGCGTATCGAGATCCGAGGACGGGCGCAGCTTGCCTTCGATGATTCGCCCCTCCAGGTCGGTAATGACGAGGTCGGCAGGCGTCATCTTCTCGTACGGCACGCCGCTTGGCTTGATGACGACAAGCCCGCTGCCGCGGTCGATTCCGCTGGCATTTCCGAATGTGTAGATGACGAGCCCGCGGCGGACCAACTCGAGGTTGGCTTCGAGGACTTCTTCACGCAAGGCGTCGAGCACGGCAGATTCTCCTTCGATCAGACTTCCCGGCCTCGCGCCGCAGCGGCGCGGCGCAATGTCTTCAATTCTTCGCCCTGGCCGAAGGCGAAGTACAGTTTCTCGAACAGGCCGCTGAGCGTTGCGTACGCCTCGGTCTCGCGCGGATCCGGCTCAACCACGCGGAACTTCGGGCAGAGCGCCGCCTGCGCCTCTTCAACGGTCTTGAACACCCCCGCGGCCAGGAACGCGAAGATGGCGGAACCGAGGCTCGTCACTTCGCTCTGCGGCACGAGCACCGGCTTGCCAAGGGCATTCGCATAGACGCGGTTGAGCACTTCATTCTTCTGCGGAATCCCGCCGCCGTTGATGACGCGGCGGATCGGCGTGCCATATTGCGCCATGCGGTCGAGAATGATTTTGGTGTGGAAGGCAGTCCCCTCGATGGCGGCGAAGAGTTCGTCCTTGGCGGTAGTCGTAAGGCGCCAACCGAGCGTAACGCCCGACAGTTCCGGATTGACGAGCACCGTGCGGTCACCGTTGTCCCACGTGAGCCGGAGCAGCCCGGTCTGCCCGCCGGCCTCAGCGGCGGTAACGTGCCATGCTCTGGCAGTGTAACGCAGCACCAGCCCGTCGAAGCCGCTGTCGCGTACAAGCAGGTTAGTGC
>JACADU010000255.1 GCA_013388415.1 Bryobacteraceae bacterium | reverse complement strand
GTCCAGTGATCTTAAGCTTCAGCACCGCTTGGTGAGTTTGCTGAGGCCTATCGCCCGCTCGAGCGGCGGCAATGTCTCAGCCAGCGTCTCACGGCGGTGAATCGGCGGGGTGATCCTCGGTAATCTTGAAACGATGAGGGCGTTGCTTACCGTCCTGGCCGCTTCAGTACTGGCGCAGCCTGCGGCGCCGGACGGTGTCAGGATCGAGTATCCGCTGGAAGGCTCCGTCTTTCCGCCCGACATGGAGCCGCCGACATTGTTGTTTCGCGATTCCAGCGGAGCGGCGGTCTGGCAGGCCAAGCTGGCCTTCGCTTCCGGCGCGGAGCCCATCGCCGACGCCGTGCGCGGCGATACTTTCCAGCCTGGCGAGATCGACCCGCGCTGCGCCGCGCCTACAAACCGGCCCCCTGAACTGCCGCCGGAGATAGCCGGCGCCCGCGCCTGGAAACCGGATGCGAAACTGTGGGAAACCGCCCGCCTGCGGGCCGCGGGCCGGCCTTTCACGGTCTCCATGGAAGGCCTGCGTGACGGACGCGCCGTCTCGCGGGGCGCTGTCTCCATCAGCTTTTCGAAAGACCCCGCCGGCGCGCCCATCTTCTACCGCGACGTGCCCCTGATGCCGTCCGAACTCGAGAAAGGCGTCATCAAGCCGCTGGCGCCAAAACTGCTCCCTTACATCGCCTGGCGGCTGCGTTATCTCGACGAGCCCTCCAGCCGCGTGTTGCTCGAAGGCATGCATACCTGCGCCAACTGCCACTCCTTCTCGAGTGACGGCAAGACCCTCGGTCTCGATCTCGACGGCCCCCACAACGACAAGGGACTCTACGCCATCGTTGCCGTCCGGCCGCGCATGTCGATCCGCAACGAAGACGTGATCTCCTGGAAGCAGTTCCGCAACCAGATGGAGCGCGACAAGCGGATCGGTTTCATGTCGCAGGTTTCCCCCGACGGGCGCTATGTCGTGACGGCGACACAGGTCCAATACTACGTCGCCAATTTCCAGGACTACCGCTTTCTTCAGGTGTTCTATCCCACGCGGGGAATCCTCGCCTGGTACGACCGGTCAAGCGGCAAGGTCCATCCGCTTCCCGGCGCCGACGACCCGCGCTACGTTCACTCCAATGCGGTGTGGAGCCCGGACGGCCGCTATCTTGTGTTCTCGCGCGCAAAGGCGGCGGATTCCTACCCCAAGGGCCGGAAGATGGCAGAGTACGCCAACGACACCAACGAGGTCCCCATTCAGTACGAGCTCTACCGCATTCCGTTCAACGGCGGAGCGGGTGGAAAGGCGGAACCCATCGCCGGCGCCTCGGCCAATGGGATGAGCAATTCGTTCCCCAAAGTCTCGCCCGACGGCCGCTGGATCGTTTTCGTGCAGAGCCGCAACGGCCAACTCATGCGGCCCGACGGAAAGCTGTACATCGTGCCCGCCGCGGGCGGCGAAGCCCGGCTCATGCGCTGCAATACGCCGCTGATGAACTCATGGCACAGCTTCTCGCCCAATGGGCGGTGGATGGTTTTCGCCTCCAAGAGCCGCTCGCCGTACACGCAACTCTTCCTCACCCACATCGACGAGGACGGCAACGACAGCCCGGCCATTCTCATCGAGAACTCCACGGCGGCCAACCGCGCGGCCAACATCCCCGAGTTCGTCAACATCCCTCGCGGCGGGATGCTCGCCATTGACGCGCCGGCGGCCGAGTTCTACCGCCTGTATGATCTTGCCTACGAACTCGGCGAAAAGGGGCGGGCGCCGGAGGCCGTGGCCGCCTGGCGAGAGGCGTTGAAGCTGGAGCCCAAGGATGCCAAGGCGCTGAACAACCTTGGAGGCTTGCTGCTGAAGCAGGGGCGGCTTGACGAAGCCGTGGAGTACTTCAGGCAGGCTTTGGCCTCCGATCCCGATCTCGTCGACGCCCACAACAACATGGGGCTGGTTCTCATGCAACGCGGCCGGCTTGCGGAGGCGCAGCGCCACTTCCGGGAATCGCTCGACGCAGCGCCTGAGTCGGCCGGCGCTCGGGTCAATCTCGGCGGCGTGTATTTGCTTCAGGGAAGGTACGCCGAGGCCGCCAGACTGCTGCGCGAGGCCGAGAAGCTGGAGCCGGGAAACCTGACCGTTCTGAAAAACCTTGCCTGGATCCTCTCCACCTGTCCGGACGGCGCGGTGAGAAACGGCGCTGAAGCTCTGCGGCTGGCGGCCCGCGCCGCGGAGCTCGCCGGAGGCCGCGACGTGGTCGTTCTTGACGCGCTCGGCGCTGCCTACGCCGAGTTGGGCCGTTTCCCGGAAGCGGCCAGCGCTGCCGGACAGGCGATTGCTCTCGCCTCTTCCCGCAACGACCAAGCCGCCCTGGAAGCGTTGAAAGCCCGGCTCAGGCTCTACCGTTCCGCCCGGCCGTTCCGCGAGCCACGCCCCGGCGCTCCGCCATAGCTCCCGATCAATTCGTTATAAAATCAGGACACTGGCTGAAGTCACGGCCAAGCCGGCGTCTGGGAATCCGTTCATGTTCTACCGCCTCGTTGCAGTCGCGTCTCTCGGTTTCGCCGTCCATGCGCAGCCGGCCCGCAAGGCGCCCGATTACCAACGTGAAATCCGGCCGATTCTTTCAGACAATTGTTTTCACTGCCACGGGCCGGATTCGGCGACGCGCATGGCGGGCCTACGCATCGACCGCAAGGAGTTCGCGTTCGAGGCCCGCAAGAGCGGAGCGGCCATCGTGCCCGGCAAACCCGCCGAGAGCCTGCTGTTCAGGCGCATCTCCGAACAGAGCCCCGCTCGGCGGATGCCCCCGCCCTACGCCCACAAGACGCTGACCGCGGCGCAGGTCGAGCTCATCAAGCGTTGGATTGAAGCCGGCGCGCCGTGGCAGGAGCATTGGGCATTCCAGCCTCCGGAGAAAAAGCAGCCGCCTGCCGTCTCCAACTCAGCGTGGGTAAGGACGCCCGTCGACCGCTTTATCCTCGCCCGCCTCGAGCGTGAGAAGCTCGCCCCGGCGCCCGCCGCCGGCCGCAGGACGCTCATCCGCAGAGTCGCGCTCGACCTCACGGGCCTGCCGCCCAAGCCCGCTGAAATCGAGCAATTCCTCGCCGATCTCACGCCGAAGGCATACGAGAACATGGTCGACCGCTACCTCGCCTCGCCGCACTACGGCGAGCACCGCGCCCGCTACTGGCTCGATGCCGCCCGCTACGGCGATACCCACGGCATCCACATCGACAACTATCGCGAAATGTGGGCCTGGCGCGATTGGGTGATTCAAGCCCTCAACCGCAACATGCCGTTCGACAGGTTCTCGATCGAGCAGCTTGCCGGAGATCTGCTTCCAGAGGCTACGCTCGACCAGAAGATCGCGACAGGCTTCCAGCGCAACAACGTGACAACCAGCGAAGGCGGCGCGATCGAAGACGAGTACGCTGAGATCTACGCCAAGGACCGCGCCGACACCGCCGGAGCCGTCTATCTCGGGCTCACGGTCGGCTGCGCCACCTGCCACGACCACAAGTTCGACCCCATCACGCAGAAGGACTTCTACGCGCTTGGCGCCTTCTTCCGCCACACTCCGCAGCCGGTGATGGACGGCAATGTCGCCGACACCGCGCCCGTTCTGGCGGTCCCGCGCTCAGAGGACCGCGCCGCCTATGACAAACTCCTCGCCGGAGTTCAGGAACTGGAACGCAAGCTGGCCGAAGCGCGGGCTGCGGCGCCGGCGGCGGCGCCCGGCGTCCCGCTGTGCGGGCCGGAGGACGAACTCGCCGCAGCCGACGCCGGCAAGCCCTTCACGCTCTCGGCGACCTTCGCTCTCGACGACGTGAAAAAGCGGACGGTGCTGCTCTCTCAAACCGCCGCGGCGGAAAACGGGCGCGGCTGGACGCTCGAAGTCCGCAACGACGAGATCGCCTTCCGGCTGACCGGCGATTATGGCAAGTCCATCGAAGTGCGTCCGCGCAGGCCGGCGCTTCAGCCGAAACGCCGCTATCACGTCGCTGTCTCCTACGACGGTTCGCGCGCGGCGGCAGGCCTGTGGATGTGGCTCGATGGAAAGCTTGTCGCCGAGCGCGGCGGACCGCTCCGAGGGGAGATCGTTGGGGGCTTCCCGGAAAAGCCAGCGGAATTCCGGCACGAAGGCGTCGAATCGTACAAGCTCTACAACCGCGCTCTCTCAGCCGCGGAAGCCGCGCTGCTTTGCCAGGGCGGGAAAGCCGACCCGCGGGAAATCTGGCTGTTGCGCGAATATGAGCCCACGCGCGAGCTCTACAGGCGAATCCGGGAAATGCAGGAGGAGGCTCGCGTCATCGCCTCGCGCGGTTCTGTCACTCACGTCATGCAGGAGCTGCCCGGCACGCCATTCGCCCACGTGCTCCACCGCGGCGCCTACGACCAGAAACGCGAAAGGGTCGAAGCCGCGACGCCCGCGGTCCTGCCGCCGATGAAGTCCTCGATGCCTCGCAACCGGCTCGGCTTCGCGCAGTGGCTGTTCGATCCGGAGAACCCGCTGACCGCCCGCGTCGCCGTCAACCGCATGTGGCAGGAGATCTTTGGAACAGGCCTGGTCAAGACCGCCGACGACTTCGGCAACCAGGGTGAACCGCCAGTCAACCAGGAGTTGCTTGACTGGCTCGCCGTCGATTTCCGCGAGAGCGGCTGGGATTTGAAGCGCTTCTACAAGCAACTGCTGATGTCGGCGGCCTACCGCCAGCAGGCGGTGACCACCCCCGAGAAGCTGGCCAGGGACCCCGACAACAGGCTCCTCTCCCGCGGTCCGCGATTCCGCATGGACGCCGAGGTGATTCGCGACTACGCTCTGGCGGCCAGTGGCCTGCTCGCAACAAAGATCGGCGGGCCGAGCGTGCGCCCCTATCAGCCCGAGGGCGTGTGGGAGGCGGTGGCGATGCGCGAATCCGACACCCGTTTCTACAAGCGCGGCAGCGGAGACGACCTCTACCGCCGCTCGATGTACACGTTCTGGAAGCGTTCGGCGCCTCCCGCGTCGATGGAGATCTTCAATGCGCCGACGCGGGAGAGCTGCACAGTCCGCCGGGAGCGGACGAACACGCCGCTGCAAGCGCTGGTGACGATGAACGATGTCCAGTTTGTCGAAGCCGCGCGCGTGCTGGCCGAACGGGCGTTGCAGTCCTCCATCTCGACCGATGCGCGCCTGAACTACATTGCGGTCCGGCTTCTCGCCCGCCCGCTGACGCCGTTTGAGAAGCAGGTGGCGCTCGGTTCGCTGGCCGCTTTCGACAAGCACTACAAGGCTCATCCCGAACACGCCAAAGCCCTCCTCGGCAGCGGCGAGCGGCCCTTTGATCCTTCGCTCGAACCCGCGGCGTACGCCTCCTGGACGATGCTCGCCAACCAGTTGATGAACCTCGACGAGGTGCTGAC
>JACADU010000142.1 GCA_013388415.1 Bryobacteraceae bacterium | reverse complement strand
GGCCAATGAACTTCACGGCGTTTTTCATCCACCGGCCGGTGGCGACGACGCTGCTGATGGCGGCGATGCTGATCTTCGGGGTGTTCGGCTACATCAGCCTTCCGGTGAGCGATCTGCCGCCGGTGGAGTATCCGACGATTTCGGTGGTGGCGGGGCTGCCGGGGGCGAGTCCGGACACGATGGCGGCGACGGTAGCGACGCCGCTGGAGCGGCAGTTTTCGACGATTGACGGCATCGAGACGATGTCGTCGACGAGCTCGCTGGGGCGGACGAACATCACGCTGCAATTCGTATTGGAGCGGAACATCGACGATGCGGCGCAGGACGTAACGGCGGCGATTTCGCGGGCGACGCGGTCGCTGCCGCCGAGCATGCCGTCGCCGCCGTCCTACAGCAAAGTGAATCCGGCGGATCAGCCGGTGCTGTACATGGCGTTGAGGTCGAAGACGCTGCTGCCGTCGCGAGTGAGCGAGTATGCGGACACGGCGCTGGCTCAACGGATTTCGATGGTGAGCGGCGTGGCGCAGGTGGAGGTGTACGGGCTCCAGAAGTACGCGGTGCGGGTGCAAGTGGACCCCGACAAGCTGGCCTCGAGGGGGATTGGGATCGATGAGGTGCGGGATGCGATCGTGCGGGGGAACGTCCTGCTGCCGTCGGGGGCGCTTTACGGAGAGCAGAAGGCGTACACGGTGCAGGCGAACAGCCAACTGAGCGACGCAGCGGGATTCCGGCCATTGATTGTGGCGTACAGGAACGGGAGTCCGGTGCGGCTGGAGCAGTTGGCGAGGGTGACGGACAGCGTACAGGACGACAAGTCAGTCTTCTGGCAGAACGATACGCGGGCGGTGGTGCTGGCGGTGAGGAAGCAGCCGGGGACGAACACGGTGGCGGTGGTGGACGGCATCCGGGCGCTGCTGCCGGCGATTCAGGGGCAATTGCCGGCGGGCCTGGAGTTGGAGATCGGTTTCGACAGATCGGAGACGATCCGGGAGTCGATCGCGGACGTGCAGTCCACGCTGATGATCGCGGTGTGTCTGGTGATTCTCGTGATTTTCGCGTTTCTGAGGAATGCGTCGGCGACGCTGATCCCGAGCCTGGCGGTGCCGCTGTCGCTGATGGGAACGTTCGCGGCGATGGTGCTGCTGAAATACAACGTGGACAATCTGTCGCTGATGGCGATGACGCTCTCGGTCGGGTTCGTGGTGGACGATGCGATCGTGATGCTCGAGAACATCGTGAGGCACCTGGAGATGGGGAAGCCGCCGATGGAGGCGGCGGTGACCGGCGCGAGGGAGGTGGGGTTCACTATCGTCTCGATGACATTTTCGCTGGTGGCGGTTTTCCTGCCGGTGCTGTTCCTGTGGGGGATTGTAGGGCGGCTGCTGCGCGAGTTCTCGGTGACGATTTCGGTGGCGGTGCTGATTTCGGGATTCATTTCACTCACGCTGACGCCGATGCTGTGCAGCCGGTGGCTGAGGCATGTGGACCCGAGGCAGCACGGGCGGCTTTTTCAGGCGACCGAACGCGGCTTCAAGGCGACGATCGGGCTGTATGAGCGGATGCTGCGGTTTGTGCTGCGGCACCGCTTGGGGACGGTCGTGGTGAACGCGGGGCTGGTGGCGGCGACGGCGTGGCTGTTCATGATCATTCCGAAAGACTTCCTGCCGCCGGAGGACATTGGCAACATCTTTGGCGGGACGGAAGCGGCGGAGGACACGTCGGCGGCGCAGATGGCGCGTCTGCAACGGCAGGTGACGGATGTGGTCCAACGGCACCCGCACGTGGAGTATGTGTTTTCGGGGGCGGGCGGGTTTGGAGGCCAAAACGCCGGCTTCCTGTACATGCGGCTGAAGGACGCGAAGACAAGGCCGCCCGCGGATGTGATTCTGCGGGAGGTGAGGGCGCAGCTTGCCGCGGTGCCGGGGGTGAATACGTACCTGAGGATTCCGCCGCTGATCACGATTGGGCAGCAGGGGCGGGTGGCGTATCTGGTGTCGGTGCTCGAGGGGGACATCGAGACGCTCTACAAGTGGGCTCCGCAGATTGAAGCGAAGATGAAGGCGCTGCCGGCGTTACAGGACGTGGTGAGCGACCTGAGGCTGGCGAATCCGCGTTTGTGGGTGGAGATCGACCGGGACAAGGCGACGGCGGTGGGCGTGACGCCGGAGGCGATCGCGCAGGCATTGTTCAGCGCTTATGGAAACCGGCAGGTTTCGACGATCAACACGCAGTCGAACGAGTACTACGTGATTCTGGAGGTGCTGCCGGAGTTTCAGCGAGACCCGGCGGCGCTCGACCGGCTTTACATTCGTTCGAACACGGGGAAGCTGGCGCCGTTGTCGGCGGTGACGGCGGCGAGGGCGGGCGTGGCTGCGCTGAGCGTGAATCACAACGGGCAATTGCCGGCGGTGAATATCGCGTTCAACGTGCGGCAGGGGGCGGCGCTGGGGGACGCGGTGAATCAGATTGAAGCGGCGGTGGCGGAGATGGGCTTGCCGGGGACGACGAAACTGATGTTTCAGGGGACGGCGCAGGCGTTTCAGGAGTCGCTGCGGAATCTGCCGGTGCTGCTGGCGATGGCGGTGCTGGTGATCTTCCTGATTCTGGGGATGCTGTACGAGAGTTTCATCCATCCGGTGACGATCCTGTCGGGGCTGCCGTCGGCGGCGCTGGGGGCGCTGGTGACGCTGCTGCTGTTCGGGAAGGAGTTTTCGCTGTACGGCTTTGTGGGGATGCTGCTGCTGATCGGGATTGTGAAGAAGAACGCGATCATGATGATCGACGTAGCGCTGCACGCGCAGCGGGTGGAAGGGTATTCGCCGATGGAGTCGATCGTCAGGGGGTGTTTGCTGAGGTTCCGGCCGATCATGATGACGACGATGTCGGCGATTCTGGGGTCGATGCCGATCGCGATCGGGTTCGGGGCGGGAGCGGAGGCGAGGCGGCCGCTGGGGTTGAGCATCGTGGGCGGGCTGGTGGTGTCGCAGGCGGTGACGCTGTTTCTGACGCCCGTGCTGTATCTGTACTTTGAGCAGTTTCAGGAGTGGGTAGGGAGGAAGGGCAAGCCGGTGGAGGCGGCCGCCAGAAGCTGAGCACACGGTTTCAGAAGTTCAGCGACGCAGGCAATGGAGCGCTCACGGACGGCCGCGGCGCTGAAGCATATTGAGAACCCTCCTGGCCGGGGGCGTCAACCAGGCGCTCACCTGGCTTTGCGGGCATGCGCGGAGCGGCGGCGGCCGGGGCGGAGGGGAGTGGCGGAGGCGCGTTTGGAGGACCACTTGCCGAGGGTGTAGGAGCGCTCGTATCCGGCCGTGGCGTTGCGGATGCGGACTTGGATGGAGCCGCTGGAGTCGGCTGTGTAGCGTTCCTCGATGGTCTGGCCGGATGCAGCGGCGGAGCGCGTGATGGGGATGAGGTCGAGATCCTGGTGTCCGGCGAGAGCAGGGTCAAAGGGGAAACGGATTTCGTCCCAATGGGTGACGTCGCCGGATGGCTCGAAGGCAGCCGAGCGTTCGGTGCACTCGAGATAGCGGAAGTGGCCGATGTTGTGGACGGGGGAGTAGCGGCGGACGCGCTCGAGCTGGGGTTGGCCGGGGAGGGGCAACTGGACGCCCTTCTCGAAGAGGGGGTCGAAGGCGATGCGGCGGCCGGCCTCGGCTTCGCGCCAAACGCCGAACCAGCGGGAGAAGCTGTCGCGGATGTGGTACTCGCTCTGGCCGCCGGCCTGGATGGCGAGGCCGATGGCGGTGGCGGCGCGAGTATAGGCGGAGCGCTTGACGCGGCGGCCGAACTTTTCGCGGAGGAGGCGGCCGACGAGCGGGAGTTCGCTGGCTCCGCCGGTGACGTAGAGCGTTGTTGGCCGTGTAACCGCCGCGCGGGCAAGAACCTCCTCCGCGGCGAACAGGGTCTCGTCGATGAGCGGCTGGCACTTCTCGTAGAAATCGGCGACGGGCACGACCGCCTGGCCCCAGCCGTCGCGGACGCGATCGAGGTCGATGACGAGGCGGCGGGTATTGGGGTTGAGAGATTCCTTTTTCTCACGGCACTCGTCGAGAAGGTGGAATTCTTCGGCTTGGTTGAGCCGGGCGCGGCCGATGGGCTGGCCGGCGGCCTCGAGGGCGAGCGAAGCGAGGATGTCGTCGAAGTCATCGCCGCCGAGTGTAGCGACGCCTTGGGTGGCGACGACCGAGTGGCTGAACTCGTCACGGCGCACGAGGGAGACGTCGAAGGTGCCGCCGCCGAGGTCGTAGACGAGGATCTGGTCCGCGGCTGAGGATTTGTCACCCAGCCGGTGCGAGTATTCGATGCTGGCGGCCGAGGGTTCGTTGAGGAGGCCCAGAACCTGGAAGCCGGCGGCGCGGAAACCCTCTACGGTGAGGAACCGCTGGTTGGAGTTGGCGCCGGCGGGAACGCCGAGCATGATCTCGAGCGGTTCCCGTTGCGGGACTTGCAGGGAGGAGTGCGCGCGCAGGGCTGTCATGAGGTAGCGCGCGAGGGCGGCGACGAGCTCAAGCGCGGCGATGTGAAGAGGGCCGGCGCTGATGGGGGTTTCGGGTCCGGCGTCGGGAAGCACGCGCTTGAGGGAGCGAACGACGGTTGTCTCGGGGCGGCCGAGGGCGGTCCATGCGTCCCAGCCGCAGAGAAGCCTCTCGGTGTGTCCGTCGACGGCGATGAGCGGCGGAATCCACTCGCGTGCTGCTCCATCGGGGCAGTCGAAGGAGACGACGGGATAATTGCCGCGATCGACCGCGGCGACGACGATGCGGGTGGTGCCGAAATCAATGCCCAGGCGCATGGGCGGCCTCCTGGGAAGCGCGGCGGATGCGAAGCTTGAGCTCTTGCAGGGCCTGTTCCGGCTTGTTTTCAGCGAGTAGTTGGAGGGCAGGGGAATCGACGAGGTCGTACCAGAGGGCGCGGCGGCGGTTGAAGTCCGGGACGCGGGAGGCGATCTCGTCGCGGAGATTGCGGGCGATTTCGAGGAACGCGGCGTACTCGGGCCCGAGTTCCTGTTCGAGTTTCTCGCGCAGGCGGACGGCTAAGGCGGGGCAGGCGCCGCCGGTGGAGACCGCGACCTGGAGCCGGCCTCGTTCGAAGACGCTGGCGAGAATGAAGCGGCAGTGGGGAGGGTCGTCGACGCAGTTGAGCAGGACGTTGAGCTGGGCGGCTTCGCGGAAGATGACCGGGTTGAGGTAGCGGTGGTCGAGGGCGGCGATGGCGAGAGTGAAGCCCTTGAGGCAGCCAGGATGGTAGCTATCCAGGCGCGTGACGGCTGCGCCGGCGCGCTCGAGCATTTCCGCCTTGGATTCGGCTTCGGCATTTGTGCCAAGAACCAGGCAGGGGACGTCTTCCAGTTGGAGGACAACGGGTAAACCGTTGGGCATACTTCCAGTGTGAAGCAAAGCCCGGCCCGCTGGAATCTGGCGCAGGGAAGGGAAGGCCTGGCTAGGCGCCGGTGGAAGCCGCGCGAGGAGCTTTCAGGACATCAGCCCAGGGGACGACCTGGGCCCGGGCGGCCCACTGGTCATAGCGCGCCGCCATGTGCGCAGCCCGCTTGGGCTCCTTGGCCGCGAGGTCGTTCATTTCGGTGCGGTCCGCTTTCAGGTTGAAGAGTTCCCACTGATCGGGATAGCGGGAGACAAGTTTCCAATCGCCCTCACGGACGGCGCGGTTGCCTTCGTGTTCCCAGAAGAGGGCGCCGTGTGGAGCGCGCTTGCGGCCCTCGATGCAGGGCAGGAGGGTGCGGCCTTCCAGCGGCGTGATCCGGCGGCCGTTGTATTCGGCTGGATATCTGGCGCCGGCGGCGTCGAGACACGTGGCCATGATGTCGATCAGATGACCGGGTTCCGGGTGGAGCGAGCCGGGCTTCCGAAGACGCGCCGGCCAGTGGGCGATCAGCGGAGTCGCAATCCCGCCTTCATGAACCCAGTGCTTATACAGCCGGAAAGGCGTGTTGGAGGCGTTGGCCCAACCTTGGCCGTAGCTCTGATAGGTCTCGGGCCCGCCAGGCATGAGTTCAGGGCGATTGCCTTGCAGCACGGGCCGCCCGTCGCGGGTCTTCAGCGGGACATGACGGGCCGCCATTTTTGGGCCCAGTTCCTCGGCGCACCCGCCGTTGTCGGACAGAAACAGGATGAGCGTATTGTCCAGTTGCCGGGTTTCTTCAAGCGCCTGGATGATTCGCCCGATGCACTGATCCATCCGGCCGACCATGGCGGCGTAGACTTCCATGCGGCGCTGCTGCCACTCGCGGTGGGGCGCATCGCTCCACGCGGGGACGCGAGGATCGCGCGGCGTGAGGGGCCAGGCTTTGTCGACGATTCCCATCTCGATCATCCGCCTGTGGCGCTCCAGCCGGAGAGCGTCCCAACCATCCTTGTAGCGGCCTTTGTATTTCGCGATGTCCGCCTCGATGGCGTGCATCGGCCAATGCGGCGCGGTGAACGCCGTGTAGAGGAAGAACGGATCGCCCGCCGGATTCTCCTTGATATACCGGCATGCGTTTTCGGCGATCGCGTCGGTGTAGAAGAAATCCGCGCTGTCCGGTTCAATTGGTTCGTTCTCTCTCGTCAGCGTGGCCGGGTCATAGAAACTGCCCGCGCCGTGAATCGTGCCGTAGAAACGATCGAACCCGCGCTGCCGGGGCCAATTGTGCCTGGAACTGGTGACGGGGGTGACGTGCCATTTGCCGGACATGTAGGCGCGGTATCCGGAGGTCTTGAGCGCTTCCGCGATGGTCACCGAGTTGAGCGAAAGGTCGCCCTTGTAACCCGGAAATGGCTTGGGGTTGTCAACCATGTGGCCGACCCCCGCCTGATGCGGATAGAGGCCGGTCAACAGAGACGCCCGCGTGGGGCAGCAGCGCGCCGTGTTGTAGAACTGCGTGAACCGCACGCCGCGCGCGGCGAGCCGGTCGAGATTGGGGGTGCTGATCTCGCTGCCGTAGCAGCCGATATCGGAGTAGCCCATGTCATCGGCGAGGATGACGACGATATTGGGCCTGGCGGGCGCCGATGCGAGCGAAGCGCCCGCCAAGCCGGAAAGGAATTCTCTTCTGCTTTGCATGGTCACGCAAGCCAATTCTACTGCCTGCCGGTGAGTGCGTAGATCAACAGGAAACTCAAGCCGCCCACAACCGCCGACATGGGGAGCGTCAGAATCCAGGCCCACAAGATGTTCGTCGCCAGACCCCACCGGACGGCTTTGAGCCGCTGGATGGAGCCGACGCCGGCGATGGCGCCGGTGATGACGTGGGTGGTGGAAACGGGGACCTTGAGGTAGGTGGGGAACAGAATGGCGATGGCTCCGGCGGTCTCGGCGCAGAATCCGCCGCGAGGTTTGAGGCGTGTCAGCCTGCCCCCCATCGTGTGAACGATGCGCCAGCCGCCGCTCATCGTTCCAAGGGCGATGGCGGCATGGGCGGAGAGCACGACCCACCAGTCGATCTCGAATTCCTTGATGTAGCCGGCGGCGAAAAGGACGCCGGCGATGATCCCCATCGTTTTCTGCGCGTCGTTGGCGCCGTGGGAGTAACTGAAGAGCGCGCTGGAGACCAACTGGAGTTTCCTGAACCAGACGTCCATCTTCTTCGGGACGGCTTTCCTGAACAGCCAGTACACCAGGATCATGAGGATGTAGGCCAGAATGAGGCCCAGAAGCGGCGCCACGACGATGAAGAGGATCGTGGTCAGCCAGCCTTTCCACACAACAGCGTTCAGGGCGTTTCCAGCGCCTTCAGTCAGCGTGACCTTCGCCAGCGTCGCGCCGGCGTAGCCGCCCATCAGCGCGTGCGAAGAGCTCGATGGGATGCCGTAGTACCACGTCAAGAGGTTCCAGAAGATGGCGCCGATGAGCCCGCCAAGAATGACGAGCTCGGTCACATACTTGAGATCCACCATGCCGGCGCCAACGGTTTTGGCGACGCCCGCTTCATGAAAGAAGAGCAGCGGGATGGCGGCGATGAAATTCCAGAACGCGGCCCAGATGACCGCCTGAAATGGAGTGAGAACCCGGGTGGCGACAATCGTGGCGACCGAGTTGGCGGCGTCGTGAAAACCGTTGATGAAGTCGAAGATCAAGGCGACCAGGACGATGACCGCCGTCAGCATCAACGTGGCGTCCATAAACCCGGAACCTCAGCTGTTCTTCACCACGACGTTTTGCAGGGCGTCGGCGACGTCCTCGCAATAGTCGGTGGTCGATTCCAGGCAGTCGTAGATCTCTTTGAGTTTGATGACCGTGATGGCGTCCTTTTCGTCCTTGAACAAGCCTGCCACCGTGGCGCGCGCGAGGTGGTCGGCTTTGCCCTCAATCCGGTTGATCTCGATCAGGTGATCGAGCAGAGGAGAAGAGTCGTTCAACGCCTCGAACGCTTTCTTCAGACTGGCGGCGCAGCTTTCAATCAGAATGGCGAGTTCGACCATCGGAGCGGGAACGGGATCGATCTTGTAAGCCACCACTTTGTGCGTGGCCTCCTCTATGCCGTCCATGACGTCATCCAAGTGCGAACCGAGCAGATGAATGTCTTCCGGGTCGAGCGGCGTGATGAAAGTCTGGTTGAGGCGGGTGAAGATTTCCTGCGCGATGTCATCGCACTTCTGCTCCATGCGAGCCACGGAGATCTCCGCCTCGCGCAGCGCATCGGGCCCTCTCTCCATGCCCTCGCGCAGCGTCTTGGCCGCTGCCAGAATGATCTCGGACATTTGCAGAAAAAAACTGAAGAACTTCTCTTCGCGAGGGATAAGCCTCATAGGGCCTCAACGGAGCCGGGGTTGCCGGTGGGCAGCATAAAGAACTCGGGGCCGAAACCGATTATCGCCCGCCCGGCGGGGTGGGGGTCAACTCCCACCGAGTTACGACTCGATGAAACCTTCGTCAAGGACAGGTAAAGCGGACTCAGGAGAGAGATCATCAGCGGTATCCGGGCCGAAGTAGCGCAGATCTAAGAGGCGGGAAGGATTCAGGTTGCCCATCGCGCGAAGGAGCGTGCTCTTCAAATGAGGATGGTCCCGCTCAATTTCGGCGAAGAAATCACGAAGAGACCGGCGGACCGTCCCGGTCTTCAGCGAGCATCCACAGGGAATGACCGGCGCGGCGGCAGCTTCCGCATACGCGCGCGTGAGGTCCTCCGTCACGTAAAGCAATGGCCGGATCAGCCGGAAATCACGCTCCCGGCTCCAGGTGACCGGCGGCAGCGCGCTGATTCTGCCGGTGAACATCGCGTTGCGGAGAAACGCCTCGCAAAAATCGTCTGCGGTGTGCCCGAACGCGATCACGTTCGCGCCCAACCTCCTGGCGATCTGGTAGACGGCGCGGCGGCGGAAGCGGCTGCACTCGTCGCAGCCGTGCCCGGGACGTTCGGCGATCAGGCGCAGGCTGGGATTGTCGACATGATAGGTCCATTCGACGCCGCGCTCGCGCATCCACTCCCCGAACGGCTCCACCGGCTGGATGAACTTGCCCTGCTCGATCGTGAATGCGCAGACCTCGAAGCGGACCGGAGCGCGTTTTTTCAGCGCCAGGAGGGCCTCGAGAAGAGTGAAGGAGTCCTTCCCGCCGGAGAAACCAACCGCGACGCGGTCTTCTTCGCGGATCATCTTGAAGCGGGTGACTGCCTCTCCAACCTTCCGGAGAATGCTCTTCTGGAGGTCCAACCTACTATTATAAAGGCGTGAATGCGGCTCGCCTGATCGCTCTGGACATTCTTTGCCAGGTCGAAAACGGCGCATTCGCCAGCGATCTGCTCGACGAGCGGCTGGCAGGCTTGGATTCCCGGGACGCGGGCCTCGCGACGGAAATCGTTCTGGGCTCTTTGCGGCGGCGGCCGCAGGTCGATGCCCTGATCGAGCGGGCCGCGCGCCGCGCTGTGAATTCGATGGAGCCGGAGGTCCGCAACGCCCTGCGGCTTGGGGTCTACCAGTTGAAGTTTCTCTCCCGAATCCCGGCTCACGCCGCCGTGGGCGAGTCGGTCGAGTCGGTTCGAGCAGCGGGCAAAGGCCATGCCGCGAGTTTCGTCAACGCCGTCTTGCGGCACGTCCCCTCGCCCCCTGTGAGATATCCCGATGCCGAAACGCGCCTCTGCCTGCCGACGTGGCTTTGGGATTCCTGGCGGCGCTCGTACGGAGCCAAGGATGCGGAGGCAGCGGCGCTCGCCGCGCTCTGCCCGCCCGAGCCGTGGTACCGGCTGCCGCCGGGAGTGGTTCCACCTGAGGGGGCGGTGGCAGGTCCGGTGGAAGGCTCGTGGCTGATCCGGGGCGAAGCTCCTCCGGGGGCAAGGCGGCAGGATATCGGGTCGCAGGCGGTGGTTGGGCTGCTCGATCTGCGCCCGGGCCAAACGGTGCTGGATCTGTGCGCCGCGCCGGGCAACAAGACTCTCCAGATTCTGGAGGCAAAGCCGAAGGTTGTCGTCGCGGCGGATTCGAGCGGCGCGCGGCTGGCGGCCATGCCGCCGGTTTGTCCACGAGTGAGGCTGGATGCGGAGACGCCATTGCCGTTTCAGGCGGCGTTCGACCGCATCCTCGTGGATGCTCCATGTTCGGGGACGGGAACGCTCGCGCGGAATCCGGAGATCAAGTGGCGGCTGGCGCCGGCGGATATCGCGGCGCATGCGGCGCGGCAGAGGGAGATCCTGGCCAACGCGTTGGAGGCGCTCAAGCCGGGCGGGCGGCTGGTCTACGCCACCTGTTCGCTGGAGCGCAGGGAGAACGAGGAGGTTGTACTCGCAGTGGCGCCCGGGCGCGTCGTAATGACGACGACCCGCCTGCCTGGCAGGGAGCCGGGAGACGGGTTTTTCGCGGCCGTGTTATCGTGAGGAAGCCAATGCCCGAAATCCTGCCCTCGCTCCTTGCGGCCGATTTTACGCGGCTCGGCGAGCAGATCGCTCAGGTGGAATCGAGCGGCGCTCGCATCCTTCATCTCGACATCATGGATGGCCACTTTGTGCCGAACCTGTCGATGGGCACGCCGATTGTTTCGGCAGTCCGGAAAGTGACCCGGCTGACGCTCGATGTTCACCTGATGGTCGCCAATCCGGAGGCGGTTGTTCCTCTGTTTCTTGAGGCTGGGGCCGACTGCGTCTCGGTGCACCAGGAAACCACGCCCCATCTGGACCGCACCCTGCGGTTCATTCAAAGCGAGGGGGCCAAGGCGGGCGTGGTGCTGAACCCGTCAACTCCGGTTTCGACGCTCGAACACGCGCTGGATCTTTGCGACTACGTCCTGCTGATGAGCGTGAACCCCGGCTTTGGGGGCCAGAAGTTCATTCCATACGTTCTGGACAAGGCGCGGGCTCTGCGGGATTGGAGGGACCGCCGGCGGCTGGAGTTTCTGATCGAGATTGACGGGGGCGTCTCGGTGGATAATGTAGGTAAGGTGGCTGAGGCCGGCGTCGATTGGATCGTCGCGGGCTCCAGCGTATTCGGCGAGGCCGATCCCGGGTCCGCTTTCTCGCGCTTGTCGCGAGCGGCGCGCGATTCCGTGGCAAGGCCCGCCTGAAGGGCGGCCGCCGTTGGCGAGCCCCCAAGACGGGCCAGGGATATTCAACTGAGGTGATGGAGTGAATCGACTGTTCTGCCTCTCTCGCGCCAGCCGCTGCTGGCTGGGCGTTGCTGTTGTCGTGGTTGCTTTGCTGACTGGGGCTTGCCGGGGCAAGAAGTACGAGAATCCCATCGACAAGGACACCCAGCAGCCCGACAAGGTCCTGTTCGACAAGGCGATCAAGGATATTGAGAAAGGCCGGTACGAGGTCGCCCGGCTGACCCTGAACACGCTGATGAACACTTACGACACCAGCGAGTATCTGGCGAAAGCAAAGCTGGCGATCGCCGATTCCTGGATGCGGGAAGGCGGTTCGCACGCCTGGGCTCAGGCCGAAGCGGAGTACAAGGACTTCATCCTGTTTTATCCGACGCTTGAGGAGTCGGCAGAGGCGCAGATGAAGGTCTGCGACATTCACTTCAAGCAGATGGAAAAGCCGGACCGCGATTCCACCCACATGCTGCGAGCCGAAGAGGAGTGCCGCCAATTGCTGACTCAGTTCCCGAACTCGCGCTTTGCGCCTGAGGCGGCGCAGCGGCTGCGGCAGATCCAGGAAGTGCTGAGCGAAGCGGAGTATCGAGTGGGCGACTATTACCATCACAAGGGCTCTTACCCGGCGGCGGCGAACCGGCTTCAGACCCTGACGGATCACTATCCGCTGTTCAGCAAGTCCGACGACGCGCTGATGAAACTGGGCGACTCTTACGGCAGGATGGGGCCGAGATTCAAGCCGCGGTCGATCGCCGCTTATCAGAAGCTGGTGAGGGAGTACCCACTGAGCCCGTACTTGGACCAGGCCAAGGAAGAACTCCGCAAGATGGAGGCGGAGATTCCGGAACCGGACCCGGTGGCCTATGCGCGGATGAAGTACGAAGTGGAGAATGCCACGCCGCGCGGTTTCTGGGCGAAGACATGGGGCGTCTTCTCGAAATCGCCCGACGTGAGCGCGGCGGCCAAGAGCGGGCAGCCGACGATGACAACGATGCGCCCGTCGATTCCGGTGAGCATCCCGATTCCTGGGGCACAGGCGGGCGGAGTGACCGACGTGACGATCTCAACCGATGCGGGCGGCGCGAACACTTCGGCGCTGGACACACAGCCCGACGCGCGGGCGACGCAGCAGCAGGGGCAGGGCGCGGCGCCTGCCGCCGCCGCGACGGCGCCGCCGGATCCGACCGCTCCGACAAACGGCTCGAAGAAGGGCGACGACAAGAAGAAAAAGCAGGACAAGAAGAAGTAGGCTGCTGTGACTCCGCTCATTCTGCTGGCAGACGACAGCCCTCACGCCCAACGCATGGGAGAGCGGATTCTGCGGGAAGAGGGCTTTGAGGTCGTCACGATCACTTCGGGGGCGCAGGCGGCCGCAACGATCGATGAACTCCGCCCCGACGCCATCCTGGCGGATGTTTTTCTGCCCGAGCTGAACGGCTATGACCTTTGCCGGTTCGTGAAACAGCACCCGATCCATCGCCACACCGGAGTGGTGCTGATCGCCGGTTTGCTCGAACCGGTGGATGAGGCGCAGGTGAAGAGCTGCGGTTGTGACGCGGTGCTGAAGAAGCCCTTCGAGGCGTCTGCCGTGCTGGAGACGGTCAAGCCTCTGGTCGACCGCGCGAGGTTCAGCCGCGGTCTGTTTTCGAGCGAGGCGCCGCAAGAGCAGCCGGCTGCGGAGCCGCCGTGCGCCTTGGCCGGAGCTCCGGCAAATCAGGCCGTGCGGCCGGATCTGGATCCTGAAGCAATCCGCGCGGCGGTGACGCTGGCGCTCGACCGCTCGCTGCCTGCGCTCATCGAGGAGATCACCGAAAAGGTGCTTGTGGCCCTCGGCCACTGAAAGCTAATTGGCCGGGCGGTAGTACCAGGCGCCGAGTTCCGTGCCGAGGACGACCTCGATGAGACCCACCAGCGTGCCTATGATCATGAGGCCAGCGGGGAAGACGCCCATGGCGATGCCCGGGATGGCCGAGGCCATGTAGCCGATGACCCATACGGCCGAGGCGGCGCAAAGCGCGCTGCGCCAGCCGGGTCCGTAACGGTCGCGCATTTCGCTGTACAGCCATACCGCGGCGATTCCCATCAGGAAGCCCCAGAGGTTCAACGCAGTCGTCTGTCCCGCGCTCATCTCCGGCGCGCGGTTGATGGCCCTCATCGCTTCCGCCCACCGGTCCTTCAGCCAGAGTCCATTCACGAGGAACTCGATCACGTTGATGACGGCGCCGGCAATCAGGCCGCCCACCACGACGCGGTAGTAATTGATTCGAGTCATACCACCTCCTATTTCGCTTTCCTCCAACCGCATTCTGGGCCCGGGCGAAGGCGGAGTCAAGCGGCCGAAACGCTGCCGGGACGGTAAACTGAAAGCAGATGCCTGACAACAGTTTTGACATCGTCTCCAAAGTGGAGATGCCGGAAGTCGTCAACGCAGTGCAGCAGGCGGCCAAGGAGTTGATGACGCGGTTTGACCTGAAGGACTCGAAGAGTTCGATCGAACTGAACGAGAAGGAACTGAAGATCACGCTCCACTCCTCCGACGATTTCAAGCTGAAGAGCGTCCGCGAGATCCTCGAGTCGAAACTGGTCAAGCGGAAAGTGCCCCTGAAGAACTTGCAGTATGGGCCGATCACGCCTGCCGCCTCATCGACGGTCCGATGCGAAATCAAGCTGCAACAGGGGATCCCCATCGAGAAGGCGCGCGAAATCGTGAAGGTGATCAAGGATTCCAAAAAGAAGGTGCAGGCGGCGATCAATGGGGATCTTGTGCGTGTCTCAGGCAGAGACCGGGACACGCTGCAACAGATCATCGCGCTGGTGCGCGGCGAGGACTTCGGGCTCGATCTTCAGTTCGTGAACTACAGGTCGAACTGACGGTGTGGAATGGCCCGGCGTATCGAGTCGTTCTTCATCAGCGGGCCGGCAGGACGCCTGGAGGCGCTGTTGGAGGAGCCTGAGGACCGCGAAGCCGCCGAGGCGGCGCTTGTCTGCCATCCGCATCCACTCCATGGCGGGACGATGCACAACAAGGTGGTTCACCGCCTGGCGCGCGGGCTGCGGTCCGCGGGCTGCGCCGTTCTTCGTTTCAACTTCCGCGGCGTCAACCTGAGTCACGGCGAGCACGACGGCGGGCGCGGGGAGATGGACGACGCCGCCGCGTGTCTCGAAGCGCTCCGCGCGCGCTATCCTTCGCTGCCGCTGACGCTGGCAGGGTTCAGCTTCGGCTCGCGGACCGTGCTTGCCCTGGCTGCCCGGATGGGCGGCAGGGCTCCGAGCCGCGTCATCGCCGCGGGCTTCCCGACGGTTTACGCCGATGTCGAGTTTGTGGCGCAGTGCCAGCGTCCGAGGATCTTCATCCACTCCACGAGCGACGATTATGGGCCCCGGCGGCAGATGCAGGCGCTTTATGACCGGCTCTGGGGGCCGAAGGCGCTGTATTGGGTCGAGGCGCAAGATCACTTTTTCACCGGCGCGCTGGAAGAACTGGAGCGCCTCGTGGTGGAGGTGGCGGCA
Source organism: Bryobacteraceae bacterium (assembly GCA_013388415.1). Lineage (GTDB taxonomy): Bacteria > Acidobacteriota > Terriglobia > Bryobacterales > Bryobacteraceae > JACADU01. The sequence goes on along the minus strand of JACADU010000142.1, from coordinate 892 downwards.
GCCCGGGCTTTCAGATACCCGTGACCGGCCGCGGTTCGAACCGCGAACCGGCCGGCCGCTATTTGGGCAGATTGTCGCCGCTGAGCCTGGTCAGCTTGTTGACCTGCTTGATGACGATGAAGATGACAAAGGCCACGATGAGGAACTGGATCAAGATATTGATGAAGTTGCCGTAGCCGAGAACGGCGGCGCCGGCCTTTTTGGCGTCGGCGACGGTGGCGTAAGTGTTGCCGTCCAGAGCGTAGAACTTGTTGGTCAGATCCACCTTTCCCAAGAGAATGCCGAGAACCGGATTGATGAGGTCCTCGACGAGAGAAGTCGTGATCTTGCCGAACGCGCCGCCGATGACGACACCGATCGCCAGGTCGATCACATTGCCCTTGAGGGCGAATTCACGGAACTCCTGCATCATTCCCATGGGTTGGTACTGTACCACCATCGGCCGCGGGATGCATCAGCGCCCGGGTCCGCGCCTGGCGGCTCAAAAGTACAGTTTCAACGCGAGCTGGATCTGCCTGGGCGAGTTCACCTGATCGCCGGCGGTCTGACTCAGGACGCCGAAGGTCTGGCTCTGGAGCCCGAGCGAACCCAATCCGAAGCGGACGCGGTTGAAAGCGTTGAAGAACTCGCCGCGCAGATCGATCCGGATCCCGCTCTCGGTAATCGGGAACGACTTGGCAATCGAGATGTTTTCGTTGAGGATGTGGTTCGACCTGAACTTCGGGTTGAACCTGGTCATGTTGCCGAAGACATTGGCGGGCTGCGCGGGGAAGAAGCTGGCCGGCTGGATGGTGCGGTCGACAGCCGGGTCGAACTCGCCGCCCTTGGGCGCCGGGCGCCATCCGTCGTAGGTGCTGATGATGGGGCGGTTGCCGCCGGCAAACAGCGGCAG
>JACADU010000205.1 GCA_013388415.1 Bryobacteraceae bacterium | reverse complement strand
GGTCGTTGATGAAACAGGCCGCCAGAATCGCCTTGCCGTAGGAGGTGCGATTGAAGCCCAACTCCAACATCACGGCGTAAACCACCGCCACCGAAGTGGTGGACAGCGCCACTCCGGCGAGCCAACTGGGACGCCACGCCCATCCGAGCAGGTAATGCGCGACGAACGCCGCGCCGAGAAAAGGGGCCAAGAATCCAGCCAGGCCGACCGCCGCTGATTCCTTCCATTTGGATCGAAAGACGGAAGGGTCCAACTCCGCGCCCGCAAGGAATGTCAGCACTATCGCGCCGGTCCCCGCAAGGAAGGTGATCCAAGGCGCCTTTGCGCTCAGCGCGTCCCCAACCACAAGGGCGCCGATCACCAGTTGGGCAACGGTGCCCACGACGATCTCCGAAAGGGCGGTGGAGATGCGCATCCAGCTCGCCGCCAGCACGGCCGCAAGGGCCAGGAGGAGCCAAAGCGCCGCGACAAACCACACTTGATCCATCGGAGGATCTCCTTCGTCCAGGCTGTGGTTTGCGTGGGGAGAGACCAAATACGCGCTCCCACAGCAAATCACTGTAGGAGTCATTGGCCGGTTCGTACGGCGGTCGAGCGGACTCCTCCGCTTCCCAATTTCAATATACTCCCAATCCGCACTTTGATCAATCGCATCTTGTCACCGGGGCCGGATTGTGCTCCACTGTTAGCACCATCTATTGGAAACAGGGGGCAACCATTCCATGAAGAAGCTGGTTCTTTTTGCGCTTTTCAGCGCGGCCACGGCGATGGCGCAAGTACGGACGGAGACCATTCCGTTTCGCGTCAACGCGAGTTCATTGAACGAAGTGCCGGCGCTTCCGGCGCCGAACTCCGCCGCGAACGTGACGGTGCTGATGCACCTGTCGCGAAACGAGGCCGGTGAGGTGGTCGGTGGGGCCGTGGACTTCCGCGTGCGCTACCGGCTGGGGCAGGAGACAACCATCACGATGATGCACATCCACCGCGGGGCGGCGGGGGTGAACGGTCCGGTGGTGATCGACAGCGGGCTTCCCGGGAGGGTGGAGAACACGCAGAACGGGGCGTTGAACACGCAGGGCGTTCTGCCCAAGGCGGCCGAAACCACCGCCTTGATCAAGGAAATCCTCGCGAATCCCGCGGGCTTCTACGTGAATATGCACACGGAGCGCGCTCCGGGCGGCGAGGTCCGCGGGCAACTGATGCCCGCCGAAGAAGTCGTTCTCATGGGGTTGATGAGCCCGCTCAATGAGGCGCCGCCCATCACCAATTTGAATGCCAGCGGCATCGGAGCGGTGACTGTGCGGGCGGCGAGGCTGCCCAACGGCCAGATTGCGAGCGCCGAGGTCATTTTCGACGCCGCGTACTCCGGGTTCGCCGAAGGCACGACGTTTACAGGGTTCCACATCCATTACCCGGCGCCTGCCGGCTCCAACGCGGGCGTCACTATTAATACAGGCTTGAGCGGCGTACCTGCTGCCGCCTCGGGCGGAACGCTGCATTACGAGGTGGACGCGGATCCCGGCGTAGCGGCTCAGCAGGCGACACTGCAAGCGCTGCTGGCGGATCCGTCGCTCGCATACATCAACCTGCATACGCAGGCCAATCCGGGCGGCGCGATCCGGGCGCAACTGCACCGGACGGACTCGATGTCATTCGACGTTTCAGCCTCCCCGGCGAATGAAGTGCCGGCGATTACGGGATTGGACGCCAAGGGCTGGGCGCGCTTCACGGCGCACTCGCTCAGGAACAACGAAGGCTGGGCTGTCGCGGCATTCACGGTCTTCGACGTGAACCACGAGTTTCCTGAGAACACGCAGTTCACGGGCATGCACCTGCACAACGCCCCGGCGGGGAGCAACGGCGGTGTGGTGATCGACTCGCGGCTGGCGGCGGCCAATCAACCGGCGTCGGCCTCGGGCAGGGGCAACATATACCGGGCGGTGATTCAGACGACGTCCCTGGCTCTCGGCCACGTGAACGGAGTTGGCTCGAATCCGGCCGACTACTACTTCAATCTGCACACGACGAGCAACCCCAGCGGAGCGGTACGAGCGCAATTGAGGGCGCCGCTGGCGGCGCCGTCCATTATCGACGTCTACCCGGCGAACAGCTACATCGCAAGCGAAAGCGTTGCGCCATTGGGCTTGATGACCATCTACGGAAAGAATCTGTTTCCGGCGACGGCGGGCAGCGACTCCTTCGAGAGCGCGGCCCCGCTTTCGATCAACGGAGTAAAGGTGACGGTCGGCGGCCGTAGCGCGGCGCTGTTGACGCTGGGCCGCGACCCGAACGACTACATCGTGGCGCAGGTTCCGGCGGACGCCGTGACGGGCAGCCAACCGGTCGTGGTGGAACACGCGGGAGGGGCAAGCGCGCCGATGAACGTGAGGGTGGAAGCGGTCGCGCCTGCCTTGTACTTTGACTCCGCCGGGGCCATCGCCTATCGCGTTTCGGACATGTCGCTGATCCGGCCGGAGAGCCCGGCGTTTGGCGGAGAGCCGATCGCGATCCTGGTGACCGGCATGGGGCAGACACTTCCGGCGCTGCGGACCGGGCAGTTCCCGTCGCTCGAGAATCCATCGCTGGTCCTGAGGCCGGTGACGGTCACCATCGGCGGGCGGAGCGCGGCGGTGACGGCGACCACGGCTGTCCCCGGTTTCCCGGGTTTCTACATTGTCATCGTGACGGCGCCTGCCGGGATCAGCGGCAGCCAGCCGGTGGCGATCCGCGTGGGCGAGGCGGCGGCGAACATCGCGAATCTCGCGATCCGTTAGCGGCTACGCGGCTCGCAGACAGATCACATAGCCGGGAAAGACGACCTCGAGCTCGGCGCCACCGAAGACGGGGGCGAGGCTGTCGCTCAGCCATCGCCTGATTTCGGATTCGGAGGCGCCGCCCCGGATGGCCGCGGCGACGTTTGTCTCGGTCATGAGGTAGGCGGAGTAGGAGGTGGCGTCCATCCGCAAGGGCATCTGGAACAATTCGGATGCCAAGACGGTGAAACCGCGGGCGAGTCCGGCAATGGATGCGGGGTCGAGGTGGAGCGCCTCGCCCGGCGGCATCGGATAACGCGAGAGGAACGATTCAAACCAGACTGCGAGAGCAGGCGCCGCAGTGGAAGCGCGGCCTTGAGAGAAATCGTAGGCCACGAAGCATCCGACGGGCGAGAGAATCCGCGCGGCTTGCCTGAAGACAGCCGCGGGCTCAGTGTAGTTCAGGCTGCCGGCCGCGGTGATCAGGTCGAAGCTGCCGGAGCGAAAAGGAAGCGCCTCCGCGCGCGCGGTCAGCGTGCGGGCCGGTGAGGCGATGGCGCCGGCGGTGACGGACATGGCGTGGGCGGGGTCGAAGGCGACAACCCGCCGGGCCAAACGGAGCAAGGGCCGCGTGGAGAGGCCGGAGCCGCACCCGAGATCGAGCGCGGCCTCGAGCGGAGGCCGCAAAGCGAGGATGGCGGCAGCGCGTTCGACGATCCGCGCATGCAGTGGAGGGCGCGCGCGAGCGTAACCTTCGGCCATCGCGGGCGTTGCGAACGGGTTGCTCATTTGCCGGCTGAATCGTAGGCAGTCTTGATCCAAGCGATGAGTTCAGCGTCGACCTGGGCGGGGCCGGTGAGTTTGACCTTGTACTGGCACATCCCCTTCGGCGGCAATTCCTCGAGGCGCCCTCCCGCGGGCACGCCTTTCATGTTCAGGCCGACCTCGACGCGCGTGTTGGTGGCGGGGCCGATCATGGCGAATTGCCTGTCGCGCCGCAGGCTCACGTAGCCTTTCTTAGGGGCGACTTCGAAGGGGCCGAACTTGTTGATTTCGGCCATGAGCTTGTCGTGGATCGGCCTCAGGGCAGCCTTGGGTCCGGCATAGATGCCGTCGAGAACTTCGCCGGGAGCGGCGTCTTTCGCCTGACCGGCGCCGCTCGACTTCAGCGCGTAGTGGACGACGGTGTTGGCGTCGCCGTGGCCCATCCCGAGGTCGCGCTTCAGCATGTCGCGGATCTCGCCGTGTTTGACGAGGCCGGATTTCCGGACGATTTCCGAAAGCTCGGCGAGGGTTTTCCCGCTTCGTTTCTCGATGTTGGCGAGTTGGGTTTGGGTGGCTTTGTCGATGTCCATGGTGATGTCTCCTCTCATCCGGCATTGGCGGGGCGGCTGCCATAGCGTTGTGTCAGATAGCCGGTGAGGGCGCCGAAGACGAAGCCCGGCAGCATGATCTGAACCCAGTAATGCTGGCCGGTATTGGGATCGGGCATTGCGGCGACGATGCCGGCGAGGATGAGTCCGATGACGGCGCCGAAGACGATGCCCTTGCCGTCGGACTGCACCTTGCGGGCGAAGAACCCCGCGGCGAGACCGACGACGAGGCCCTTCATTGACGAACCGGCCATGATGCCCGACATCTGGTCGCGCACGGCGGGAGTGAACCAGGCTGTGGCGCCGTCGAGCGCGCCGAGGATGGCGCCGGCGATGACGCCGACGAGCGGTTTGTTCATTTGTTAACTTCCTCTGACATCAGATTCAACGGCCAGCGAAATTCCTTTAGGCGAGGGGCGGTTTTTTTTATCGGCCGGAAATGAAGTATACAACCATGCGGGTGAGGAAGTAGGCGCCAATGAGGAGCAGAAGGAGTTTCTCGCGGCGGATGAAACGGGCGGCGCGCTCGATCGGGTTCTCGCGATATGCCTCGACGGGGAAGCCGTCGAGGAAGCGGCCGAGTTCGGCAGAGATCTCCGATACCGAGGCGTAGCGGTCTTGCGGGTTGGCGGCGCTGGCTTTGGCGGCGATCGCGCGAAGGGGTTTCGGGGCGTCCGCCGGAAGAAGGAATGAGAGGAGCGCTCCCAGCGAGAAGATATCCGCACGGGGGGCCGGCGGGGCCCCGGCGGCTTGTTCAGGGGCCATGAACCGCGGTGTGCCTGCACGCGCGGCCTCTTTTTCGGAAGCAGCGCGGGCGATGCCCCAATCGAGGATGGAAATCTCGCCGAATTCTCCGGCCATCACGTTCGCGGGTTTGAGGTCTCGATGAATGACGCCTTTGCTGTGGGCGAAGGAGACGGCGTCGCAGATCTTCTGAAAGATGGCGATGCGGATGGAAAGCGGCGTGTCCGGCTGGATGAAGAGATCGAGGGGATGACCGGGGAGGAGCCGCATGACGTAGAACGCGCGGCCATCGGGCAGCAGACCGGTGTCGTGAATCGTGACGATGCCCGGATGCTCGAGCGAAGCGGCCAGACGGGCTTCTGCGGTCTCCGCGGCGTCGACCACCTTGAGGGCGACCTCGCGGCCGAGGCGCGGATCGTATGCACTGTAGACAACGCCCATGCCGCCGC
>JACADU010000064.1 GCA_013388415.1 Bryobacteraceae bacterium | reverse complement strand
TGCGTGTGCACGTCAATGAATCCCGGCGCGAGGATGCGCCGTTTGGCGTCGATTTCCATTGCCGCGCGCGCCCCGGCCAACTGGCCCACGGCGGCGATCCGCCCGTCCTTGACCGCGACGCCGGCGTGAAACCACGGGTTGCCGGCGCCGTCGAGAACGCGGGCGTTGTGGATCAGCAGGTCATACTGGGCGTGGAGTGGAACAGCGAGCAGCGCAAGGGCCGGCAGGAGGAGCGGTTTCATGCACAGAAGAAGTCAAGCGAGCGCGCGATAAACTGCTTCATCTCCGCGCGTGTCACAACGGCGTCCAGGAAGCCGTGCTGGAGAACGAACTCCGAGCGCTGAAACCCTTCGGGCAGTTTCTGGCGAATGGTCTGCTCGATGACCCGGGGGCCGGCAAAACCGATCAACGCGCCCGGTTCGGCGATGTTCAAGTCGCCGAGCATGGCGAAGCTGGCGGTCGTGCCGCCGGTGGTGGGGTCAGTCAGGACGCTGATGAAGGGCACGCGCGCCTGGTCGAGCCGCATAAGCTGGCAGGAGATCTTCGCCAACTGCATCAGGCTGACGGCGCCCTCCTGCATGCGCGCCCCGCCCGAGGCGGAGACGATCACCAGCGGGTCGCGGTCCGCAAGCGAACGCTCGATGGCGCGCGTGATCTTTTCGCCCATGACGGAACCCATGGACCCGCCGATGAACTTCAATTCCAGCGAACAGATGTTCACGCGCCGCCCGTTGAGCTTCCCGCGGGCTGAGATGACGGCGTCCTTCATGCCGAGCGCTGCCTGCGTAGCGGCAAGCCGCTGGCTGTACGGCTTCGCATCCACAAAGCCCAGCGGGTCGGTGGAGCTGAGCTCCCTGTCGAATTCCTCGTACTGGCCGTCATCGAAGAGGTAGCGAAGACGTGTCGCGGCGTCGATGCGGAAATGGAATCCGCACTTGGGGCAGCATTGCAGAGTCTCCTCGAGGTCCTTGCGCCAAATAATCTGCCGGCAGGAGTCGCACTTGATCCACAGCCCTTCGGTGCGCACATGCCGCTGTTCGTCGCTGACTTTGCTGACTTTCTTTTCGCGCTTGAACCAATCCATGAGTGACTGCCTTCATTCAGGCTATCTCGGGTAGGGGTGGCCCCGCAGGGTGGTGAGCGCCCGGTAAATCTGCTCGGCAAGGATGACGCGGGCGAATTCATGGGGAAGCGTCAGCGGAGTCAGCGAGACGAGGGAATCGGCGCGGCTGCGCCACCCGGGATCGAGACCGGCATGGCCGCCGATGAGAAACACCAGGTCTTGGGCATCGAATTCAGCCTGCCGCACCACTTGAGCGAAGCGGGCGCTGTTCCACTGCTCGCCCAGGGGGTCCAGGAAGACCTTTCGCGCAGTGGAATGCCGGGCGAACAGGTCGTAGCGGCGCGGATCGATCTCGCGCATTTCGACGGCCATGTAGCGAGTCGAGCGTCTGATGAACTCCCGCGCCAGCGCGTTGGCGTGCTCGTCCTTGGCCCGGCCGATGTAGAAGAGAAACAGCTTCAATCCGATATGCTACCCTCTGGCCTAAGCGGGCGCAGCAGGCCCGAGATCACCGAGAGGGAGGATGTATGAGGTTTTTTGGCCTGGCCGGATTGGCCATCGCGGCGCTGTCGCTTTCCGCGCAGCAGACGCCGCCGCCCAAGACGCATCTCAAGGTGGGCGATAAAGCCCCCGATTTCACGCTCCGCACGACCGCTGGAAAACCGTTCAAACTGAGCGAGCACCGCGGGCAGACTGTCGTTCTCGCCTTCTTCCCTGCCGCCTTCACCGGTGGTTGAACGAAGGAAATGACGGCGTACCAGGCTGGTCTCGCCAAATTCACCGAATCCGGCGCGCAGGTGCTGGGAATCAGCACGGACAACCTGCCGTCGCAGAGCCACTGGGCGAAGGAAGTGTTGAAGATCGATTTTCCGCTGGGGAGCGATTTCCAGAGGACGGTTTCGGAAGCCTATGGGGTCTTGATCAAGGAATCCGGCATCGCGAACCGTTCGACGTTCGTCATCGACGGCGAGGGAATCATCCAGCACATTGAGCAGGGCAGCTCCGCTCTGACAATTGACGGCGCCGCCACCGCGTGCAGCCGCATCAAGAAGAAATAGAAGACACCCGATGAAAGTGTTTCTCACTTGGGCGGCCTCGGCCGCCCTCGCATACTCTCAATCCATCGACTGGAAAGCAACCGAAGCCGAAGCGCTCAAGCACTTCACGGCGCTGGTGCAGTTGGACACCCAGAACCCGCCGGGAAACGAAACCCGTGCCGTTGAGTACATCAAGGGTGTGCTGGACGCCGAAGGCATCGCGAGCAGGACGTTCGCTCTCGAGGCGGACCGCGCGAACCTCGTGGCGCGCCTGAAGGGCTCCGGGGCGAAGAAGCCGCTCCTGGTGATGGCCCATACCGATACGGTCCGGGTGGACCCGGCGAAATGGACCCACCCGCCGCACAGCGCGCACCGCGAGGGCGGCTACATTTACGGACGCGGCACGGTCGACGACAAGGACAATGTCGCCGCTGCGCTGATGGCGCTTCTCCTGCTCCACCGCAACAAAACCCCTCTTGACCGCGACGTGATCTTCCTGTTTGAAGCCGGCGAAGAGGCGTCCACCCGCGTCGGCATCGACTTCATGATCGCCAACCACTGGGCCGAGATAGAAGCCGAAATCTGCCTGGCCGAAGGCGGCGGCGTCCGGCGAAGAGAGGGCAAGCCCTTTTTCGCGGGCGTCCAGACGGCTGAAAAGATCCCGAACGGTTTCAGGCTGGTTTCAAGAGGACCCGCCGGCCACGGCTCCGTTCCGCTGGAATCGAACGCCATCGCGCACCTGTCCGCGGCGGTGCAGCGTGTCGCCGCCTGGCTCCCGCCGATGCGGATGAACGACACGACGCGGACCTACTTCGAGCGGCTGGCGAACCTCTCGACGCCGGAAGAGGCGGCGCGCTACAAGGCTCTTCTCGACCCGGCGCGGACGATGGAGATTCAGCGGTACCTGGCCTCGAAAGAGCCGGCGCACAGCTCCATGCTGCGGACTTCGGTCTCTCCAAACATGATTCGCGGCGGCTACCAGATCAACGTCATTCCGTCGGAAGCGGAGGCGACCCTTGATGTGCGCGCGCTGCCCGACGAGGATATGGAAGCGTTCGTTCAGAAACTCAAGGAAGTCGTCAACGACCCGGCGGTCGAGATTGTCCGCGAGAACCGCAACACGCGGCCCAAGGCCCCGCCCTCCGATGTGAAGAGCGAGACCTTCAAGGTTCTCGAAGCCGCCCACCTGCGGATCTACGGCGTCCCCACTCTGCCGGTAATGAGCACCGGCGCGACCGACATGGCGATGCTTCGCGCCAAGGGCGTGCAGGCTTACGGAATCGGGCCGATGATCGATGTGGAGGACGGTCCCAAAGGCTTCGGCGCCCACTCGGACCAGGAGCGAATCCTAGAGGAAGCGCTCTATCTGTTTGTGCGCTTCAACTACGAGGTCATCGCGGAAATCGCCGGGCGCAAGTAGACGTCCCGGGCGGACCCCGTCCGGCGCGCGAGCGCGCGCCACCGCGCGGAATCGGCGTTAGGATGTATGTAGGAAGTAAGCAGCGTCAAGCCCGTCCCCGTGAGGAGAGACGATGGGACGCCAGAGCGGTCGAGGCGGTGCAGTCCGTTTGGGCGTGGACATTGGGGCTGCGGCGGTCAAAGCCGCCGCTTGCGGACCCGGCGGGACCGTGCTGCACAAAGGACGGGTCCCCACGCGTGGCGATGTGGCAGCGGCCTTCCGCGAGGCGCTCGAGCAGATTCCCGCCGCACTCTCGGGGGATCTGGAAATCGTCGTCACAGGCAGCGGCGCCCGCCCGGTGGAAAGAGCGCTCGGTTGCGGCGCAGTCAACGAGGTGCTTGCGGCGGCGGCGGCCGTCCACAACCGCTATCCGATGGCGCGCACGGTCATCGACTTGGGGGGGCAGTTCTCCAAATGGATCTCGCTCGGGCAGGACGGTTCGGTGCTCGACTTTGCGAGCAACGGGCTTTGCGCCGCCGGCGCTGGCGCCTTCCTGGAGCAGCAAGCCGGACGTCTGGGCCTCAAGCCGGACGAGTTGGGCGCCATCGCCGCCGGCGCGCCCCGGGGCGCAACGATCGCCGGGCGTTGCAGCGTCTTCGCCAAGTCGGACATGATTCACCTCCAGCAGCGTGGCACGCCGGAGGAGGAAATCGCTTTCGGTCTTTGTCAGGCTCTGGTCCGGACGTTTGTCGCCACCGTGATGCAGGGACGCAGAATCGACTTGCCGCTGGTTCTGGTAGGTGGCGGCGCGGCGAATCCCGGCTTGGTGAGGGCATTCCGCGAACATCTACGGCTTTCAGACGGGCAGTTGCTTGTTCCGGAGGATGCCGCGTTTTTCGGAGCGCTCGGCGCCGCCCTGCTTGGTGGGCCGGCACTGCAGAATGGGGCCGCCAGAGCTGCCTGCCGCGGGAGGAGAGAATGGATCGCCAGGCTCGACCAGAGAGCAAGGGGCGCGGCGGCTCATCCCCGCAATGAGTCGAGCCTCCCGCCGCTCGGCGCCCAAGCCGACGAAGGCTCGAGCCTCGAAGAAAATGGAGCCGCGGAGATCCCTGCCGGGCTCGCCTCCGCCTATTTGGGAGTGGATGTCGGGTCCGTCAGCACGAACCTCGTCCTGCTGAACCAGGATTTCCAGTTGCTGCAAGGCGTCTATCTGCCGACACAGGGCAAGCCGGTGGAGGCGCTGCACAAGGGACTGACGCAAATCTACAGCCGGTTTGGCGATCGCATACGAGTGCTGGGCGTCGTGGCCACAGGCAGCGGACGCCACTTGGCGGCGCAGGTGCTGGGCGGCGATGTGGTTCACAACGAGATTACCGCTCAGCTCGTCGCCTCGGTGATGTGCGTTCCGGATGTGGACACGATCTTCGAGATCGGAGGCCAGGATTCGAAGTACATCTCGGTGAAGGACGGCGCCCTGGCCGGATTCGAGATGAACAAGATCTGCGCCGGCGGGACAGGCTCTTTCCTTGAAGAACAGGCCGGGAGGCTGGGAATCGACATCGTCAACCAGTTTTCAGAACTGGCGTTTCGCGCCCGCCGCCCATGCGACCTCGGAACGCGCTGCACGGTGTTCATGGACGCCGAACTCGTGAAGGCGCAGGAGCGCGGCGCTACGCTTGAAGATCTGTGCGCGGGCCTGGCCTACTCGGTTGCCCGGAACTACCTGGAGAAAGTCGTCGGCGGAAACCCGGTCGGGCGGTCGATTGTGTTCCAGGGAGGCACGGCTTCCAACCGCGCGGTGGTGGCGGCTTTCCGGCAGTTGCTGGGCCGGACAGTCAGAGTGCATCCCTACAACCGCATTTCGGGAGCCATTGGGGCGGCTCTGCTGGCCGCGCGGGCGCGTCCCGAGCAGAGCCGCTTTCTTGGCTGGCAATCCTGCCGGGGAAGCCAGCTTCAGAGTTTCGAGTGTAGGCACTGCGAGAACCGCTGCCAGGTCAACCGGATTCACGTGGGCGGGCGAACTGTGCACTTCGGCGATGTCTGCGAGTTGTTCTCGCAGCGCGACCGCGCTCCGCGCGCCGTCTGGCGTCCCTTCCCGGAACTGTTCGCGGAACGCGAGCGGCTGCTTGACAGCTTGACCAAGGCAGCGCCGGCGGCGAACGGCCAGCGAATCGGCCTTTTGCGGTCTTCGCTCAACCTGGAGTACTTGCCGTTCTGGACCGCATTTCTGCGGGCTTTAGGCTTCGAACCCGTGATCTCGGGCCGCAGCAGCGCCGCGCTGCTCCGCGACCATTCCTGCGGGCTTCCCAATGAGGTCTGTCTGCCAATCAAGTGCGCCGCGGCGCAGGCAAAGGCCATGCTGGCCGCCGGCGACGTGGACAAGATCTTCGTTCCCGCATTGGTGGAATGCCCGCCCGCTGAGGACAACGATCAATCGAGCACCTGCCTGTACACCCAAGAGCTGCCCAACATGCTCCTCGCTCTTGGCCGGGCCGGTTCCGGCGACGCCGTCCTGCGTGACCGCATTGTCGGAGCGCAGTTCTCGCTCGGGCAGGGACTGTTGGGACTGGTGGAGCCCGCTTTGACGCTGGCCGAAGCGCTCCAACGTCCGCTGGACCGGATTGCATCCGCCCTGGCCAAGGCGCAGGCGGCTCAGGCGCGCTTCACCGCGGCCCGCAAGGAGCTTGGAAAGCTCGCGCTCGAGTCCGAATTCGGTTATGCGGTGGTGGTCCTTGGACGTCCATACAACACGCATGACGCCTTTCTGAACCTGTCTCTGGCCCGGCAACTGGAGCAAATTGGAATCCCTGCCATCCCGTGGGATCTGCTGCCCCTCGACGAGGCGCATCTGGACCAGCGGTGGGAGCGCCTGCCCTGGCATTACAGCCGCGAGCAATTGCGCGCAATGGAGCTGATCCGCCGCGACCGGCGCCTGTTCCCAATCATCGTTTCCAGTTACGGTTGCGGGCCGGACGGCTTCGCCGTCAAGCATGCCGGCGAGATGCTCGACGGCAGGCCCCGGCTGATCCTCGAGTTTGACGAACACTGTGGCGAAGCGGGACTCGTCACGCGCCTGGAAGCGTTCGCGGACCAGATCGACGAGTTCCTGCGCCGAAGCGCCCCAATCTGCTCTGCCATTCAGGCGCGGGCGGACACGCAGCGCAGAACGACGGGACCGTTTCTGATTTCACATTTCTCCGAACACGCCCGGATTTATGCCGCAGCGCTGAAAGCCGGGGGGATTGAGGCGGAGGTGCTGCCACCACCCGATCAAAAGACCATCGAGCTGGGCGAAGCGCATTGCTCGGGACGCGAATGTCACCCGTACACCATCATGGCCGGCGAATTGCTTCGGTCAGCGCGGGATGGCCTGAACCGCCGGGCCGCGTTCTTCTTCCCCGGCTGCTCGACGCCCTGCCTCCTCCGCCAGTATGGCGACGCTCTTCGGATCCTTCTCCGGCAACAGGGGTTGACAGACGTCGCGGTTTCAGACCCCTCTCCGCGGGAATTGTTGTCGTCGCTGGGGCTGAAAGGACTGTGGAGGCTTTACGAGGGCCTGCTGGCCACCGACATCCTGTTCGTCCTCGGAACAAGGCTGCGGCCGTATGAGAAGTTCCCCGGCATCGTGAACGCGCAAATGGATCGGGCATTTGGCGCGGTGGAGGAAGCCATCGCCGCCCGGGAGAGCGTCGCCGGTGCTCTCGCCAGAGGAGCATGGGACCTCTGGACGCTGCCCAGAAACCAGGGACCCGGAGACAGGCCTGTCGTGGGCGTGACCGGCGACCTGTACACGCGCACCAACCCCTCGGGCAATGCCCGGCTCTTCCAGCGGCTCGAGGAGATGGGTTGCGAAGTCTGGCCAAGTCCCTACTGGGCGGCGAGCGGCGATCTCGCCTCCGTGTTGGAAGGGCCGCGGCTGATCGAACGGGGACGATTCAAGGAAGCGGCGCTCGACGGTCTCGCATGGATGCTGACCAGCGGCTCGCGGCGGCAGTTGACCGGAACTCTTCCCGCCGAACTGTTGGAGATCTGCGTGGAACCACCAGTCGAGGAGCTGATCCGGCTGGCTCGCCCCTATATCGGTCCAAAGACGGAATACCTGGTGCTGCTGATCGCGGCCAAGATCGCCGATTTCTTGAGGCGGGGAGCGGACGGCGTGATCAACGCGATGGGCATCAACTGCCAGGCGGGCACGGCAGTCGCTACGCTGATCCCGTCCATCCGTGCCGACTATGGCGGCGCTCCGGTCATCACGCTGGTGTACGGCGGGTCGGAGGCTCCGGCGCAGCGGGTGCGGCTGGAAACATTCGTCCATCAGGTGATGGAACGGCGCAGAAAAAGCCCTGCGGCGGGCGGCGGGCTGCTCCTATCCGCCGCGGACTCGCCTGTAGGCACGGCTGGGTTGCAGCCCGGCGTGCGGCCAGGCTGAAGCGGCGCCACCGGCCTACCGGTTGATCCCGTATTCCTTCAGGCGGTATTGAAGCGTCCTCAACGAGATGCCGAGTTCGCGGGCTGCGTGCGTGCGGTTTCCGCCGTGCCGCTCCAGCGCCGCCTCGATCAGGCTCCGCTCCATCTGCTTCACCGTGGAAGGACCGGATGGCATGTCCGCGGCCGGCGGAGAAGCCCCGAGGGCGAGGTGTTCTGGACGGATGAAATCGTCGGCCAGGATTGCCGCGCGCGCCAGGACGTTTTCCAGTTCGCGGACGTTGCCGGGCCAGGACCACGCGCGAAGCACGAACCGGGATTCCTCCGCCAGGCGAAGCGCGGGTTTTTCCAACTCCTGGGCCGCGCGCTCCACGAAGAACTCCGCCAGCGCGTCGATGTCGGCCGGCCTGTCGCGCAAAGGAGGAATCTCGATAGGGAAAGTGTTGAGGCGGTAGAAGAGATCGGTGCGGAACTGCCGGGCTTCGACGGCGGCTCGCAGATCGCGGTTCGTGGCCGCGATGATGCGGACGTCGGTGGTGAGCGTCTCCGAGCCTCCGAGACGCTCGAAGCTCTTCTCCTGGAGGACGCGAAGGAGCTTGGCCTGAAGGCTGGCGTCGAGTTCGCCGATTTCGTCGAGGAAGAGCGTTCCTGCGCGGGCGCGCTCGAAGACGCCCTCTCGGCGGCTCTCGGCGCCCGTGTAGGCGCCCTTCTCGTGTCCGAACAACTCGCTCTCGACGAGCGTGGGCGCGAGCGCGGCGCAGTTCACCGCGATGAACGGCCCTTGGGCCCGTTTGCTGTGGGCGTGAATGCAGCGGGCGATCACTTCCTTGCCGACGCCGCTCTCGCCGAGCAGGAGCACAGTCGCCGGGGTCGGGGCGACCTTTTCGAGCAGCCCATAGATGTGCAGCATGCGAGGGTCGCGGGCGACCGCCCGCGGGCACATTCCCGGCGTGACGCCCGGGCCTGCGGGTTCGACAACCTCAGGTTCCGCCTCGCGCAGCGTCTCGGCGCGGCGGACGAGGCGGCGGAGTTCGTCGGGACTCCGCAACGGCTTCTCCAGGTAATCAAGGGCGCCGCGCTTCATCGCCTCGACCGCGGTCGGTACGGACCCGAAGCCGGTGATGAGAACGAACGGAGTGCCCGCCCGGTGCTCGTTCACCCATTTCTGGACGTCGAGACCGTCGCCGTCCGGCAATTTCAGATCGGAGACAATCAGCCCATAAGGAACCGCCAAAATCTGCTTCCGCGCTTCCGCTACCTTGGCGGCGCTATGCACCTGATAACCTTCGGCCTTCAGGATCGCCTCCAGAAGTTGCCGGAAGCCGGGATCATCGTCTACGACAAGAATGGGCATTTGAGATGGAGCCATCAGGAGGTCCTCCAGATGAGGCGGGCGCGGGTCCCGCTGGGAGAGCGGTCCTCCAGCGCCAGCCTCGCGCCGAGCGCCTCGGCCAGATTACGGGAGATCGCCAGGCCGAGTCCGGTCCCCTGCGCCTTGGTGGTGGCGAACGGCTCGAACAGGCGGGATCGAATCTCCGCCGGAATGCCGGGACCGTTATCGCACACCTCGATGGAGCCTTGCCGGGCTTCGACCCGGATCTCCGGCGCGTGCTGATCCGAGACCGCGTCCTGCGCGTTCCGGATCAGGTTTAGCAGAATCTGTTCCAGCATGTCCGGGTCGGTGAGCCATTGGGCGTCGCCGTCGAGGTAGGTTGCCTCCGGCGCCAGAGACCGCAGCCGGGCGGTCACTTCCCGCCAGGAGGTTGGCCGGCACTGCGGAGAAGGCGTGCGCGCAAACTGCAACAACTCTTGAACCAGACGCTCGAGCCTCGACGTCTGCTCCAGAGCGGCGTCGAGGTAGAACTTGTTGTCTCCGGAGCTCTTCTCGCGACTCAGTTGGAGGAAGCCCTTGACGGCGCCGAGAGGGTTCCGGATTTCATGCGCCAGCACCGCTCCTAGCCGGCCGATTTCGGCCAGCCGCGCCAACCGGGCTGCCTCTTCACGGCGGCGCGCCTCTTGCCGTTGAGTCCAGACAAAGAATCCTGTCAATGCGAGCAGTGCCGCCGCGGAAAGCGCGGAAATGGCCACGCTGCGGAGCGCGCCTGCCGCCAGATGCTCCGTCGAGGATGAATCGAGATCAATCGCAGCCACCAGAGTGCGGCCTTCATTGTGAAAAGGCACCCAGGCGCGAAACACCCCGGACGGCAGTTCCTCAAAACGGAACAATTCCTGCCCGGATAGCAGCCCAGGCAGGAAATCGGGACCATTTGCGGGCGTTTCGAAGATCTGTAGGTTGGCGAGCGATGTCGTCTCCTCGGCCAGGATCTGCCCGGCGTTGGCGAGCTCCCCGGCAGGCAAGGTTTCCAAATGCGCCGCCACGCGGGCGGCCGTGTCCCTCAAGGAAACTGTCCGCGCCTGATTCAATTGCCGCCACAGTACAGCCGCGTTGAGCAGCAATCCGGCCGGCAAAAGCAGGAGGAGAACCCAGGCATGGGCCAGGCGTGGCATGGATTTCACTCTTCCTCCAAGTCTGTGGATGCAAAACCTGCGCGGCCGGTGACGCCCCGTGTCTTAAGCCCCGCCGCCGGCTTGGGCCCGCCGGACCCAGCGGCGAATCAACCAGATCAGGCCGGCAGCGCACACTGCCGTCAGCGCCGCCGGCACGCTGTAGATGAGAAGCGACTTGCCGCCTGCTGGTTCGATCAACACGCGGGAAGAGTACTTGTCCTGAAATCTTTGCAGAATGACTTGATCGCTCAAACCGGCATCGATCATGTTCTTGAGTTCGGCTCGCATCTCGGCCGCTGTCTCGCTGCGATGGAAGGCGATGGACTCGTTCCAACAGCAAGCCGCGACGAGCTTCTCCTGGAGCGCGCGCTCCCGGGGCGTGGTCTGCGCCATCGACAGGACGGAAGCCAGCGCCACCAGAATGAGCCTCATGCCTTGCCGCCTCCTTTGCCGCCCTTGCCCATGCCACCATCGCCTTGGCCGTGCATCATTCCGCCCCGCCACAAGGGTTTGCCATTCTCGTCCCGTAGCTTAAGCGATTTGCCGGAGGCGGGCAGTTCGACACTGATCGCCAGCGAGTGCGTGGATTCCTTTAGCGCCTTCGCCGTAATTGCTTCCCCAGCCTTCGGAGAGAAGTTGTTTTGCATCATATAACGCATCGAGCCCAGCATCAGCTTCACGGTTCCATCGGCTGTCTCGACGTCGACCGATGGCATGCCCGCGCCCTGTTGGATATGGACCTGCTTGATTGTGCCCTTGATG
>JACADU010000254.1 GCA_013388415.1 Bryobacteraceae bacterium | reverse complement strand
CACGCCAAAGCCCTCCTCGGCAGCGGCGAGCGGCCCTTTGATCCTTCGCTCGAACCCGCGGCGTACGCCTCCTGGACGATGCTCGCCAACCAGTTGATGAACCTCGACGAGGTGCTGACCAAATGAACCTGCTCAAGCCTGACGCCGAGGGCCATTACGCCCGGATAGCACGGGCGATCGACCGGGAACTCGCGCGGCGGTTTGCCGCGGGAGCGCACCCGCTTGACGCCCTGGCATCGGAAATGGCGCGCGAGGAATCGCGGCGGCGCTTCTTCGCCCGCGGCGCCCGGGGCATCGGCGCCCTCGCTCTCGGCTCGTTGCTGGCGGAGTCCTCCGAAGGCGCAAAGTTGCCTCATTTCGCACCCAAGGCCAAGCGCTTCATCTATCTGCACCTGGTCGGCGCGCCTCCGCAGATGGAGACCTACGACTACAAGCCCAAGATGAAGGACTGGTTCGACAAGGATCTGCCGGACTCCATCCGCCAGGGGCAGCGGCTGACCACCATGACCAGCGGCCAGACGCGTTTCCCGATCGCGCCGGCGATCTTCAAGTTCGCGCAACACGGCAGGTCGGGCGCCTGGGTGAGCGAACTGCTTCCCAACATCGCCAGGATGGCCGACGACATCGCCATCATCCGCTCGATGCACACCGAGGCGATCAATCACGAGCCCGCCATCACCTTCTTCCAGACGGGCTTCATGATCGCCGGGCGCCCCTGCCTCGGTTCCTGGATCAGCTATGGCTTGGGCTCGATGAATCAGGATCTGCCGACGTTCGTGGTTCTCCAGGCGCGCCACAATCACCCGAAAGCGAACGTCCAGGCCATCTCCGCGCGGCTTTGGAGCGCCGGCTTCCTTCCCGGCCAATACAGCGGCGTCAGTCTCCGCTCCTCCGGCGACCCGGTTCTGTTCATCAATAATCCGGACGGCGTGCCCGCCTCGGTGCGGCGCCAGATGCTCGACGGGCTTGCAGCGATGAATCAGGCAACCTTTCAGAAGCTCGGGGACCCGGAAACCAAGACCCGCATGGCGCAGTATGAGATGGCCTTCAAGATGCAAGCGTCCGTGCCCGAGCTGACAGACGTCTCCAAAGAACCCGAATCCACCTGGAAGATGTATGGTGAGGACGCGCGGAAGCCGGGCTCGTTCGCGCAAACCTGTCTGATGGCTCGGAGGCTGGCCGAACGCGGGGTCCGGTTCGTTCAGGTCTACCACCGCGGCTGGGACGTTCACGCCAACCTGCCCGAGGTGCTTCCGTCGCAGTGCCGGGAAATCGATCAACCCTGCTATGCGCTCGTTCAGGACCTCAAGCAGCGAGGCATGCTCGACGACACCCTGGTTATTCTCGCCGGCGAGTTCGGCAGGACTATCTACTGCCAGGGAAAACTCACTCCCACAGACTACGGCCGCGACCACCATCCGCGCTGCTTCAGCCTTTGGATGGCCGGCGGCGGCGTCAAAGGCGGCGTTGTCCACGGCGAGACCGACGACTTCAGCTACAACATCACCGCCGACCCCGTCCATGTCCGCGACTTCCAGGCGACCATCATGCACCTGTTCGGCATCGACCACGAACGCTTCACTTACAAATACCAGGGCCTCGACGTCCGCCTGACCGGCGTCGAAAAGGCCGAAGTCGTCAAAGCGGTGCTCGCCTGAGTCAAGCCGCGCCACGGCGGAGGTCTAGTACTTTTCAACTCTCCCGATTGGTACCGGCACCCCGTTTGGTTCATAGGAGGATTCAGAGGCGCGCCGCATAATCCTTGCATGCGTTACGCAACGATCGCGCTTTGTGTCCTCGCCTTGCTGGCGTGCGGCACTTCAGCCTCTGCCGGGAGGATCGGTTCAGAGGCCGATCCCTGTGTCGCCCAAAGCCTCGCTGCTTATATCGCCCTGGGCAGCGGCGGCTGCTCGGTTGGGTCCGGGGACAATGCGCTTACGCTGTTCGACTTCAGCTTTAACGCCTATCCCGACCCGGCGAACTCCAATCCCGCGACAGTGGTCGCCACGGCGTCGACCATCAACATCTCGCAGCCGACCGGAGTGTGGCAGGCTGTGCAGTTCACCTCCGGGGATTTCTTTGTCGGAGCCGGCGACCGAGTCGTTTACGCGATCAGCTATATCATCGATCCGCCGCCAGACATCCTGCCGGGATTCGATCTCGAGCTCTTCGCCGAGTCGCCGATTTTCCCCGCGAAGGCGACGATCACCGGCATCTTGTGCGCGGGGGGCAATTTCAACAGCCCGCTTCCCTTCCCATGCGTTCCCGCTAGAGGGGCGTCGAACCCGGAGCCGATCCCATACATCGTCACGGTGTTCCACAATGGCATTCCGAACGCCATTCAGTTGCAGGATGGAGTGATTTTTAACAAGCCGACAAACTACCTGAGCGTGCAGTTGCTGATCGACCTCGACGCGCGTGAGGGCGGAAGCTCTCAGATCGATGGCGTCGGCACCGATACGCTGCCCGGACCCAATGAGATCATTCCCGAGCCAGGCAGCATCGCCTTGATGGGCGCCGGACTGGCGGGGCTCGGCCTCCTCCGGTGGAGGCGGAGGCGCGGCTGAGGGCAGGCCGGAAGAGTTCACTGCCTCTGCGCGCCCGCCCGTTCAAACCGCCGGAGGTTCTCCTCGAGCTCGGAACGCAGGGCTGAAGGCCCGGGGCCCACGAAGCTCAGCGCCCGCCTCTCAATCGCAACGGCGTCGGCTGCGCGGCCGAGTCCGAAGTGCGCCAGCGCCAGCATGTCGAGCACGCGCGGATCATTCGGTTGTGTTTGCGCGGCTTTGACGGCAAGCGGCAGCGCGGCGTTGAAATCTCGCAGGTCCGTGAAGGGCGTCGTCAGCAGATTCCACACGTACTGATCGGTTTCGATCTGAGTTGCCGTCCCTGAATCGACGATCGCCTTGAGATCGCGAAGCAGCGCCGCGGTGTAGGCATGGGCTTGCGCGCGCTTGGAGGGCTGCTCCTCGAGCAGCGAACAGAGCCGCCCGCGCGTCTGAAAATAGTTCACCCGAAACTGGTTGTTCGCAGGATCCGATTTGCGCAGCAGTTCCGAGATGGTGATGGCGCGGCGCAGGGACTCCTCGGCAGGGCCGAACCGGCCCGCTCTTCGATAAATCTGGCCCAGCAGAATCGACGCCGACCACACGTTGCGCCGCGCCGAGAGGCTGGCGGGAGCTTCAGCCAGACTCTGCTCATGACTCTTGAGGGCTGCCGTGACGTTTTCGATCGCCCCGGCATGATCGCCCATGCCCGAAAGCGCCAGGCCCACCCGCTCGGCCGCTTTCGCCACAATATCGCGCGCTCTGGCCGAAGCTGGATCCTTCTCGAGCGCCTCGGCTCCTGTCCGCATTGCTTTCCGGTAGAATTCCAGCGCCTGCTCCGTCTGGCCGGTCTGCGAGAGCGTCCATCCGATCTGATGCTGAACCTCGGCCCGGTCAAGGCCGGTCAGAAGCGTCTCCACCTCCCGGTAGGCTCGCAGGGCCGTCTCGCGCTTGCCGCCGAACGAATCCATGTCCGCCAGCTTTCTGCGGATGAGGGCAAGTTCCACCGCGAGTGCGCCGGGCGGGGCCGAGGCCGCGAATCGCCTGCCGATGCTCAGCGCCTCTTCATAGGTGGCGCGGGCGCGTTCGGGGTCGCCCAGGTTGGCGCTGAGCGGATTGCCCAAGATGTCGCCCATTTTGACGTAGCCGTGGAGAACGTCCTTTTGCAGCGAGACGTCGCCGGCGGCTTCATCGGAGAGGCGCTTGAGATAGCCGAGGCCTTTCTCCACCAGTTCGCTGCGCGCCTTGGTCTCCCCCAGGCGGATTGTGTCATCCAGGTCGGTCAGGAAGTAGGTGGCAAGCTCGCGCGTTTCCTTGAAGCGGCGCTCGGCCACGCTTTTCTCCTGCCGTGCGACGCCGGCGAAGTACGTCGAGACGACGCTGGAAGCGGCGAGCGAGACAGCCGCGAGCGTAGCCGCCAGCACTCCGCCTTTATGCCGCCGGACAAACTTGCCTGCCCGGTATCCCAGGCTGTCCTTGTGGGCGAGGACGGGTTCGCCTGTCAGGTGGCGGCGGATGTCGTCGGCAAACTGATACACCGACGCGTAACGCCGCGCCGGTTCCTTTCGCAGCGCCGTGAGCAGAATCACATCGAGTTCGCCCGCCAGCCGCTTGCGTAACTTCTGCTCCGTTTCGCCGCCAAACATCGGGCGCCTGAATTGCGCTCTGCTTGGGGGAATCGGCTCGGTCTCGCAGATGGTGCGCTCGATGCCCGCCGGCGTCATCTGTTTGAATTCATACGGGAGGTTTCCCGTCAGCAGCTCGTAGAGCAGGATGGCCAGCGAATAGATGTCGGTGGAAGTCGTGACATGCTCGTTTCGCACCTGCTCGGGGCTCGCATACATCGGGGTCATGGGGGTCTCGCCCCCGGCGGTGAGAGCCGCCGCCACAGTTTCGTCGTCGGCGGGGGTCACCAGCTTGGCGATGCCGAAATCGAGAAGTTTCGGAACGCCCTCGGCGGTCACCATGATGTTGCCCGGCTTGATGTCCCGGTGAACCACCAGCCGCTGGTGCGCGTACTGCACCGCTTCGCAGACCGTCATGAAGAGCCGCAGCCGGCGTTCGCAGTCCAGCTTGTGCGAGTCGCAGTATTCCATGATGCGCTCGCCCTCGACGAACTCCATGACCAGGAAGGGAGTGCCCTCCTTGGTCGTGCCGGCCTCAAGCAGCCGGGCAATGTTCGGATGGTCGAGGCTGGCCAGCACCTGGCGCTCCTGCAAGAAGCGCTTCATCACGCCGCGGGAAGCAAGCTCGGGCTTGACGACCTTCACGGCGACTTTGCGGTGGAAGCCTTCCTCCACTTGGACGCCGGCGTACACCGCGCCCATCCCTCCCTGCGCGATCAGGCTCTCGATGATCAGGTTGGGAATCTGCGGTCCGGCGAGCGCCGGCGCCGCACCCTTTGGAGGCGCCTCCGGGTCTCCGCTCGGCCGCGTCGCGTTTGAATCCCACCCGCTGGGCTCAGGCGGCTTGATGGGCTCGCCAAACACCGCCGTCGCCGAGTGAAACATGGTTTCGGCGCTTCCGAGCCGATCGAGCACCGCCTTGCAGATGACCGGCTGATCCTGCGCCTCGACGCGGACAAATTCCTCCCGTTCCTCGGCCGGCAGGCGCAGAGCCCGGCCGAACAGCTCGTCTGTCCGTTTTAGCAGTTCGCTATCCACAGTCCCAGCGGCCCCGAAGCCGGTCGCGGTCCGGGGACTTCTTCATGGTATATGAGATTCGCAGTGGAAGCGTTTCGTTTCGATTGAGGTTTTATGCCTTGCCGCTGGCGCTCTTGGCCCTCGCTAAGAGCTGGTTCGCCTGGTCGGTGTCGCAGCGCAGCGCCAGACCGGCGGCATAGCCATCGGTGTCGCGCCTGCAGTAAATGACACTCCCCACAAAGGCGCTCTCCGAGGCATAGACGGTCACGGTGGAGCCAACCGAGATCGGATGGTCGAGCTGAACGCCGAGACCGTACGCTGACACGTTGGTAATGTAGGCGACCTGCTCGCTGATCTCTCGCCCCGATTCCAGCTTGCGGAGAATGCTGTACTCTCCCGCTCTGTATCTGGGGTGGGCTCTACGCTCAATCACACCCGTAAGATCGGTTACTTTGACCGCGAGCTTTACGCTTTGAAGATTTATTTTCAGTAGTTTAGGTGGTACTGGCGAGATGCGCGTACCAGGACCGAAACCGCCTCAGGTCCAGGTCAGACGAAAATTGTTCCCTTCAGAAAAAGCGCTGCGCGGCCCGCGATTCGGACCCGCGCCCCCCGGTCCTCGCATTCCAGAACGCCGCCGCGGGGGCTCACCTGCCGGGCGGTCATCGAGGTCTTGCCCAGCCGCGCAGCCCAGAACGGGATGAGCGTCGAGTGCGCGGAGCCGGTGACGGGATCTTCGGGAACGCCGTGTCTGGGCGCGAAGAACCGCGACACGAAATCGGTCTCAGGACTGCTCCCCCTCGCCGTCACGATGACCGCGAACCGGTCGGCATTCATCAGTCCGCGCATCGACGGATCCAGCGCGCGCACCTCTGCCTCGGAGTCGTAGACGACCAGGTAATCCCGCGAAGCCCACACCTCGCGAGGATTCCCTCCAAGCGCCTCCAGCAAGCCCTCGCATGGCTGAACCTGCCGCGGCGGGCGGGAAGGGAAGTCGAGCGCCAGCAGATCGCCCTCCCTGTCAACTCCCAGCACGCCGCTTCTTGATTCGAACTCGACGCGCGAGCCCGGGAAGCCCAATTGATGAAAGACAACCCAGGCTGAGGCCAGCGTCGCGTGGCCGCACAAATCAACCTCGGTGTTCGGAGTGAACCACCGGATGTGATAGCCTCCACCCGGCCGGCGGACGAAAAAGGCGGTCTCCGCCAGGTTGTTCTCCATCGCGATGCGCTGCATCAGGCTGTCGTCAAGCCACGTCTCCAGAGGAACGACGGCGGCTGGGTTCCCCGCAAACACGTTCGAAGAAAAGGCGTCGACCTGATAGATGGAGAGCTCCATCTCTCCAGACTAACGGACCAGCGCCGACGCCACATCCCCGCGCGCCCGCGCCAGCCGGACCTCGGCTCGCAGCCGGTCGTAGCGCGCCTGAATTTCGGTCTCCTCGCTTTCGGCGAGGTTCGACTGCGCGGTGACCAGGTCGAGGTTCGTCGTCATGCCGGCCGAGTAACGCAGGCGCGCCATTTCGAGCGCTTCCCGTGAAGCTTCCACCGCGCGCCGCGCCGAGGCGATCAATTCTCGCGCCGCGTCTCGTTCGGCAACCGCTTGTGCCTCCTCTTGCGAAATCTGCAACTCGAGCCTGCGTTTCTCCTCGCGCCAC
Source organism: Bryobacteraceae bacterium (assembly GCA_013388415.1). Classification (GTDB taxonomy): domain Bacteria; phylum Acidobacteriota; class Terriglobia; order Bryobacterales; family Bryobacteraceae; genus JACADU01. The sequence goes on along the minus strand of JACADU010000254.1, from coordinate 478 downwards.
TGCTCCAGCCGGATCTTCGCCGACCGGATGCCGCTCTCGATTCTCCCGCTGGTCCAGACGGGCACTGTGACATTGACGCCCACCGTGTATGTGCTGACGCCGGTTGTGAAAGAAGAGCCCAGCGCGCCGTAATCGCCGAACGCGGCGATCTTCGGATACCGTTCGCGCTGCGCCTGGCGCAGTTCCTCCTCAAGAACCTTTCCGCGGGCTTCGAGAACAGCCATCTCAGCGCGAAGTGAAGCCGTTGTCTCCGGCGAATCCTCGGGCGCGGCCAACTGCGCCAGCGCGATCTCAGGTTGCTGCGGCAGCCCGATGGCCCGGAGGAGCTGCGTCGCCAGAGTCCTGCGATCGCGCTTCGCCCCCAGCAGCGCCGTCTGCTCCGCCTCCACCCGCTGGACGGCGCGCGCCACGTCGAGCCGGTTCGCCGTGCCCGCGCTCCAGGCGTCCTCCACCTGCTTCCGCTGCGCCTGCGCCTGCT
>JACADU010000063.1 GCA_013388415.1 Bryobacteraceae bacterium | reverse complement strand
TTACCTCGGCGGCGTGACGACCGGTGTGCCGACGCCAACTTGTATCGGTGGCCGCGCCGGCGTGCCCGGCGCCGCTGAGGATTCGCCTCCGTTCGTGGCAACCACAATGCCCACCGCTGCGGCGGCGCCGAGGATGCCGATCAGCGTCCACGCCTTCGCGCCCAGCGCCGCCGCGGCAGCCGCATTGCTTTGAGTGATCACCGCGCTGGCTGTGCGGCCTTCATGAGAGGCGGTGACGCGAATCTGAAGATCGCCCTTCACGTTGTTGGTCGTGATCCCCCGCGCTGCCGCGCGCCCGTCCGGACCGGTCACCGTCGAAAACGTCCTGCTGCCGTCGGCGAAAACGCCGCTCGCGCCGTTTTGCGGCAACATGAAGATCACCACGGCCCCGGCAACGGGCTTCCGGTTTTCGTCCTCCACCTGCACGATGGGCTCGCGCGCCACCCGCTGGCGGAGATTGTTAATGGCGCCTTCCCCCTCCACGATGACGATATTCAGGGTCTTCGGCGCGGCGCCGCCCTGCGCCCGAAGCGGAGCCGCTACAACCGCCATCGCCATCCAGACGGCAAACCCCGCTCGAGCCGTCTCAATTAAACCCATGATCAAGCCCTTTCTGGAGCTTCCTCCGGCTCAAACCTAAAATTGGCTTCAGTATAACGGATTCAAGAGCATGGCCGATTGTCTATCAGGAGTACAATGGCGACGAACTTGCCTGTCTCATCTGGGAGGAAACAACTGATCATGCGTTACCGCCCGAAAATGGCCGTGTTAACGGCATTGGGGCTCGCAGGGCTATTCATTTCGCGGGCAGAACCGCCCACAAAGTTGACACCACGCGAGCTTTTCTACTCAACACCTGTTCAGCCGCCGGCAGCCAAAGCGCCTGCTCCCGCCAAGCCTGGCAAGGCGTCGAAACCGGCAGCGGCGCCGGACGCCAAGCAGACGCCCAAGCCGGCCGAGCAAGCTGTCGCGCGCCCCTTGGGGCTCCGGTACAGCATCGTGAAGTACGGTCCCGGCGGCTCGGGCAGCGAAGTCGACTCGGATTCGGTTTTCCACACCGGGGACCGCATCCGGCTTCGTGTTCGCGTCAACGACGCAGGCTACCTGTATGTCGCTCACAAGGGTTCCAGCGGCGCTTGGCAGATCCTGTTCCCCAGCAAAGACTTGGACGGCGGCATCAACGAGGTCCTTCCGGGCCGCGAGTATGACGTCCCCGCGAGCACCCGGCTCGTCTTCGACGAAACGCCAGGTGAAGAGCGCCTGTTCATCATTCTGGCCCGGCAGCCTGAGTCGCAGTTGGACAGGATCATCTACGACCTCGACCGCGCGCCGCAACCCCTTGAGGACAAACGCGCCAAAACGTTGATCGCCGAAGCCCGCATCCCGGACTCTTCCATCGGCAAGCTCCGCATGACCGCCCGCGACCTCGTCTTCGAGAAAGTCGACAGCTCCCGTCCAACGCCTGTCCCGTCGGGCGCCAAGGCGGAAACAGCCGTCTACGTCGTCAACGCGAGCGGCGCAAAGGACTCGCGCGTTGTCGCCGACGTCACGCTGAAACATCGCTGACCGGAGGTGCGCCAATGCACACGATGCTCACGATCGCCTGCCTGCTCGCCTCGGCTGCGCCCGCCGCGCCGCCGCCGCAGAGCAGACTCGAGATCACAATCGAACAGAAGACCCCTGACGGCTGGCGGAAAGCCGACCCGGCCACCGTCTTCGCCAGCGGAGAGCGCTTACGATTCCGCGTGAAATCGAATTTTCGCGGCTTCCTCTACGTGATGAACCTTGGCACCAGCGGCGCATACTCGCTCCTTTTCCCAAGGGAGGAGACCGGCTCGGACAACAGGCTCGAGCCGGACAGGGAAGTTGTCGTGCCGGCGACTGACGGCGCATTCACCATCACCGGACCGGAGGGTTACGACATCATCTATTGGATGGTCACGCCCGTCGCCGTTGCCTCAGGCCAGCCAAGACCCGGTTACGTGCCGCTGCCGCCCCCGCCGCCGGCGGGCACAAAACTCGACACGCTCCGCCCCCGGTGCGATGACACGATCTTTAAGGCGCGCGGCGAGTGCCTCGACAGAGAGGCCGGACCGCGAAAAGTGGCCTCGGTCGAGGCGCTGCCGCAGAATCTGAAATCGGTGCCGGGGCTCCAGTCGCGCGAACTCGTGTTCATCAAGGAGAGCGGAGCTTCGGTGGTCTCGGCGCCCTCCGGGCTCACTGGTCCGGTCGTCTACGAATTCAGGGTGGCCCACAAATGAGATCCGCGCTCCTCTTTCTTCTGGCCCTGAACTTCGGATTGGCCGCGCAGCAGGCTCGCGACCTCAAGCGCGAGGACGAACTGAAGAAGCCCGCCTCTCCTCCTGCCGAGGTGAAGATCCCGCGCTCCTACGCTCTCGTCGTCGGCATCGCCCGCTACAAGAACCTGCCCGAAAGCGCCCAGCTCCAGTTTCCCGAGCGCGACGCCGAAAGCATCTACTCCATCCTCATCAGCCCGGAGGGCGGCAACTTCAAGGCCGAGAATGTTCGGAAACTCATCGGCCCGAAAGCGACGCTGGCCAACCTGCGGAAGGAGTTGGAGGAGTGGCTGCCCTCCGTCACGGCCGATGACGACCGCGTCCTGATTTACTTCGCCGGGCACGGCTTCGTCAACCAGAACCGCGCGTACCTCGCTCCCTATGACATCTCGCCGGACAACATCGCCGCCACCGGCTACCCGATGGACGGCCTCGGCCGCGTCTTTGGCTCGAGAATCAAAGGCAAATGGAAAGTCCTGCTCACAGACTCCTGCCACTCCGGCGCCATCACGCCCGATGACGACCGCCAGTTCATCAACCGCAAACTGCTGGACCTCACCAGGAACGTCTTCTCGCTGACAGCGAGCCGCGATCGCGAGCGCAGCTTCGAAAGCGCCGAGTGGGGCGGCGGCCATGGCATTTTTACCTACTACGTGGTGAAAGGCATGGAAGGTCTCGCCGACCAGTCGCGCGACGGAATCGTGACCGCGGACGAGCTTGCCGAGTATGTCCGGACCAACGTCCGCGAAGCAACCTCCGCCCAGCAGAATCCGACATCGGATCGCGGCAGCTTCGACTCCGATATGCTGATCGCCTACGTTCCTTCTCAGGCCAATCCCGCAACGCCGCCCGCGCCGAAGTTCGGCACGCTCATCATCGAATCCAACCAGGACGGCGTCGAAGTGTTCGTCAATGGCAAGAGCGTCGGTGTCGTTGACAAGGCGAAGCCGCTCCGCCTGCCCGGCATCCCTCCAGGAGCCGTGACCATCAAGGGCGTCAAAATGGGCTTCGAGCCTGACGGCCCACGCGAAGAAACCGTCTATCCCGGACAGGAGGCGACCGTCTCCATCAAGATCATGATTCCTCGCCGCCGCCCACGCGCCGCCGTTGAAAAGTTCGACGAGGGGCTTGACGAGTACAGCAAGGGCGGCCAGAGCGCGTACCGCAAGGCAGCCGCGTTCTTCGAAGAGGCGTTCCGCCTCGACCCGACATACAGCCAGGCCGCGCTTTACCTCGGCCGTGCATATGACGCTCTCTATGAACAGGAGAAGGCTGTCCAGTGGTACCGCAAGGCCATCGAGATTGATCCCGACTACCTCGAAGCGCGGTCCAGCTTCGGTGGAATGCTGCTCGGCATGAACAACGTCGACGAGGCCATCCGGCAGTTCAACGCCGTCACGGCTCGCGACAAAAAGAACCAGATGGCCTTCTACCTCCAGGCGCAGGCTTACCGCATGAAGGCGATGTACCCCGAGTCGATCGAAAGCGCCCGCAAGGCGATTCAGCTCAACCCGGCCAACGCCGAGGCCCACTTCTGGCTCGCCGAGAGCCTGCGAATGAGCGGGAAGGCAGCCGAGTCATCCCGCGAATATGAGGAGTACCTGCGGCTCAGCGACTTCGATTCAAAGCTCGCTGGCAAGCTCAACTACTACGTCGCCGGCTACCTCATCGGATTCGGCAGGAAGAAGCGCGCTGCGCAGACCGACATCTGGAAGGATCTGCGCAGCCTCGCCTACTTCGGCCTCTGCGAGAACTCGAAGAACCTGAAGCAATACGAGATGGCGATCGGGCAATGCAGAAGGGCGCTCAACTATGACCCCGGCGACGCCTTCACCCACTACCTGCTGGCGCTCTGCTACGCCTACGAGGGCAAGCGCACAGGTTCTTTGGAGATGCTCGCCGCCGCGCGCCGCAGCTTCCAGACGATGCTCGACCTCAATTCCGAACTCGAGCAGTCTCAGTTCGCCAAACAGAACATCGCGGCCATCGATCAGGCCTTGCGCGCGCAGTAGCGGCTGCTCCGCTAGAATGGCGCCATGTGTCTCCCCGCCGGAACTCGGTTGGGTCCGTATGAAATCGTTGGTTCCCTCGGCGCGGGCGGCATGGGCGAGGTCTACCGCGCTCGCGACACCCGGCTCAACCGCGATGTTGCGGTCAAAGTGCTGCCCGGGCGCCTCGCCCAAAGCCCTCAGGCCCTGACCCGTTTTGAGCGCGAGGCGAAAGCTGTGGCCGCGCTCTCTCACCCGAATATCCTTGCGCTCTACGACGTTGGAGCCGAACAGGGGACCTCCTTCGCCGTGCTGGAACTGCTCGAAGGGGAGACTCTTCGGGCACGGCTGGAAAGAGGGGCCCTCTCGTGGCGCAAAGCCGTTGAAATCGGCGCAGCCGTCGCCGGTGGCCTCGCGGCTGCGCACGGCAAAGGCATCATTCATCGGGACCTCAAGCCGGAAAACATCTTCCTGACTTCGGACGGCCGCGTGAAAGTCCTGGATTTCGGGTTGGCGAGAGTAAAGCCTGCATCCCCGCAGCAGGATCAGGCCTGCATTCCTACCGAAACGGAGTCTGGTACGGTGCTGGGCACGGTAGGCTATATGTCGCCGGAGCAGGTGCGGGGCGAGCGCGCGGATGACCAGAGCGACATCTTTTCGCTCGGCTGCGTGATCTATGAAATGCTGGCCGGAAGGCGCCCCTTCGATAGGGAAACGGCGGCTCAGACCATGACAGCCATCCTCGAGGCCGATCCCCCCGAGCTCGCCGCCTCGGGCAACGCCGTCCCTTCTGAATTGACCCGCGTTGTGACGCATTGCCTCGAGAAGGACTCTCGCCGCCGGTTTCAGTCGGCAAACGATCTCGCATTTGCTCTCAGGGCTGTTCACGGACTGGAACCCGCCGCGGCTCTGTCGAGGAGGAGATGGCTGCCCGCCGCGCTTTGGGCGGCCTCGGCGCTCGCGCTGGCGGGCGCCTCCCTGTACTGGCTCAACCGCCCCGGTCAGCCCATCGAATCACTGGCGGTTCTGCCCTTCACCAACGTCGGCGAAGACCCGAACAAGGAGTATCTCAGCGACGGCGTCACCGAAAACCTCATCAACAGCCTCTCGCAGATTCCTGCGTTGCGAGTTACGGCTCGCAGCCTGGCATTCCGGTACAAAGGGCCGCACGTCGACCCCCTCAAGGCTGGGCGGGACCTTGGCGTCCGCGCCTTGTTGACGGGGCGCATCGCGGAACGTGAAGGCGCTTTGAACATACAGGCCGAATTGTTGAATGTCGCCGACGGCGCGCAACTCTGGGGCGCCCAATACACCCAGAAGTTCACGGACATCCTCGCAATCCAACGCGAGATCGTGCGCGCGGTCACCGAAAAGCTGCGCCACAAACAGAGCATGGAGGACCAGAGGCGGCTGGCGAGGCGGTCGACCGAGAGCACGGAGGCCTACCAACTGTTCTTGAAGGGCCGCTACTTGTGGAACCGCAGGACCGAGCAAACGCTCAAGCGCGCGGTCGGCTTCTTTCAACAGGCGATCGAGAAAGACCCCGGCTACGCCGCCGCTTATGCCGGCCTTGCCGACTGCTACGCCGTCTACAACAGCTACCAGGTGGAACCGCCCAAAGAATCCGGCCCGAAGGCAAGAGCCGCCGCGATGAAGGCTCTGGAACTCGACGAGAGCCTCGCGGAGGCTCACGCCTCGCTGGGAATGATGCGAATGAGTTATGAGTGGGACTGGGCCGGCGCTGAGCGGGCGTTCCAGCGGTCGGTGGAGCTTGGCCCGGATTATGCGACCGCCCGCCACTGGTATGGCGTTCTTCTGTCGGTGACCGGCCGCAACCAGCAGGCCCTCGCTTCTCTGCGGCAGGCCCTGCAACTCGACCCCCTCTCGCTCATCATCAACGCGGATCTGGGCATGCTGTTGCACCTCGCGCGCCGCAATGACGAAGCGATCGAGCAGGTTCGAAAGGTGATCGAGATGGACCCGAACTTCGTCCCGGGGCGCCGGAATCTCGGCATGGCCTACGAGCAGAAGGCGATGCACGCGGAGGCGATCGCCGAGCTGCAAAAGGCGGTCGACCTCGCCCCGGGCAATCCTTTCACGCTCGGACCCCTGGGGCACGCTTTTGCATCATCGGGCAACAGTGAAAAAGCGCGCCGCGTGCTTGACGATCTCCTCGAGCTGGCCACACGGCGTTACGTCCCGCCGTTCGAAAGGGCTGTCATCTACGCCGGCTTGGGCGAGCAGGACCGGGCCTTTGACGAACTGGAAAAGTCTTTCAATGACCGGTCCTTGCAGATGATCTTTCTCAATGTCGATCCCCGCCTCGATCCGCTGCACGCCGACCCCCGTTTCGCAGCCTTGTTGCGGCGCATGGGCTTGGAGTAGCGGCCCGAAACCGGCTTTACTGCACCGGCGCCGGGTCCTTCGCGCAGCGGAAACCGATGTCCGGGGCGCTGAACCTCGCCGGCAGCGAAATGAACTCCCACAGCACCGCGTCCGGCAACGGCCGCAAGTGGCTCCCGCCTTTGGCCTGATACCACGGCTCCGACGCCGTCGGCGGCGGATTGAGCAGCGCCGCAAAACTTGCGATGGCCTGCGGGCTCGGCGCCTGCGGCTGGTCCACCCACTCCCAGACATTGCCTGACATTCCGATCGCTCCGAAGGGGCTCGTCGACGCCGTAAGAGATGCCGCCGGCGCCATCGGCTTGCCGCCCACCGCCGTGCGCTCCGCGTTCTCCTCGTCCCCCCACGGGTACTTGTACCCCATCGGACCCCGTCCCTCCTTTTCCCATTCGAGCGCTGTCGGCAGGCGTTTCCCCGCGGCGGCGCAAAAGTCCTTCGCCTCGAGAATGGTCACGCCCGTCACCGGAAGCTCCGGTTGCGCCGCCTCAAGCCCGGCGGGTTTCGGCCGCCCCGCGCGCTCGCAGTAGGCGCGATATGCCCCCACCGTGACCTCCGTCCGGTCGATGTAGAAATCGCCCAGCGTCTTTTGCTGTTTCTCCGCACCCGCAAGGAACGGCCCGCCGCGCACCAGCACCATCGCGCCCGCCGCATCCTCCAGAACCGGCGGATTGATCTTCATCTGCTTCACCGCGTCCTGGATCTTGTTCTTGTTCGTCAACGTCAGGTAGATGAAGGTCCCGCCCAGCACAAGCACAAGGCCCATGAGCCCCGCCACGACATACTTGCCGCTGATGCCTCGCGCCGCCGCCTGTTGCCGCTCCACAGCTTGAGCCGCCGTTGCGCTCGGAGGACCCGGGGCTTCGAGCGCGGCCACAACCTCGCTGAAGCTTTCCGGCCGCGCGTTCGGGTCCTTCGCCGTCATCCGCGCAATCAGATCGATGTACTTCCGCGGCACGCCCGCGGCTTCGAGCGGCGTAAGATCCAGCGGCGCATGCAGGATCTGATAAAACAACTGCTCGATCGTCGTGCCCTGAACCGCGCGCCGGCCGGTGAAGATCTCGAAAAGCAGGATTCCGAAAGCGTAGATGTCCACCCTCGGCGTCGGCGCGTCTCCCATCACCTGCTCCGGCGCCATGTAATAGGGCGTTCCCACCTGAAACCCGGTCTTGGTGAGATTCAGATCCGCCGTCTTGGCGACGCCGAAATCCATCAGCCGCACCCGCCCCTCGCCGTCGACATGCAGGTTGTCCGGCTTGATGTCCCGGTGCACGACGCCCTGCGAATGGACGTATTCGAGCGCCCGAGCCGCCTGCCACGCATACTTCAGGCGCGTTTCGAATCCGCCCGCCGCCCCCGAATCCACCAGCTTCCGGAGGTCCGAGCCGGTCAGGAACTCCATCACGATGAACGGCCGGCCCTGCTCCTCGCCGTAGTCGAAGATGCGGATGACGTTGTCATGCACCAACGCCGCCGACATCTTCGCCTCAGCCAGAAACCGCTCCCGCGTATCCCGGTCCGCCGCGCCCTCCACCGTCAGGATTTTCACGCACACCGTCCGGTTGAGCACCGTATCCGTGGCCCGGTACACGTGGGACATCCCTCCGCCGAGAAACTGCTCGAGCCGGTACTTGCCGAAGATGGCGGGCAGGTTCTGCGTCACGGTTTCACATGGTACAGCAAAATGCCGTAACCGACCCCGGCCTCGTCCGCGCTCTTTGCCGCCTGAAAGGCGATGGCGCGGCCATCGGTCGAAACAACCGGATTCGACGCCTTCCACCCCTCACAATCGTTGAAGTGTGTGACGCGCGTGAAATCCCGCCCCGTGCCGTCCATCCGCAGCTTCCAGATGTCGATGTTCCGGAACAGCCCCGGCCAGTTGTTGAGCACGGCTTGGCGGTCGCTCTCGACCAGCGTGTACAGTCCGTCGGGAAAGATGCCTTCCACCTCGTTGTATCCGCCGATCGCGGCCGACTCGTTCACTGCCTTGCCGGAAGCGAGATCAAGCGTCCAAACCGACGCCTTCCCCTGCGGCTCATAGCAGCTATACGTGAGCTTCGAGTCGTTGGCGAAAAAGTCCTGCGCCTCCAGCGTGCATGCGTTCGACGGGCTCGTCTGAACCGTCCGGATGTTCTTCAGCGTGGGCGCCGCCCCGGCGAGATCGACGTCCGCCACCAGGATGCGCGAAGCGCCCTTCGCCAGTTCCGGGTTCTGAGCCGAGGTCTGCGCAACCGCCAGCCGCATGTTTCGCTTCGAAACCGCTGCGCCCTCGCTCATCTTCAACCCCAGCTTCACCGGCTTCGACCCGGCTTTCTTCGAGAGATGCCACAACTCGTTGTCAGCGTGGCGCGAGGTGCGGATATCACTGAAGCGCTCCGGTCCGATCAGCAGGTAATCGCCATTGGCCAGGTGCATCACCCGTAGAAAAGCCGCCCCAGGCACGTTGCACGTCAGGCAGCGGATGATCCGCGTCTTCAGGTCGATGACAAAAGCGTCTCCGAAGCTCTTGGCCATGAAGGCAATTTCATCATTCGTGGGGGAGAAGTCGGCCCGCTCGCCGAAATGCGTCAGAATCTCGATGTTCGCTGGCAGGCTCTGCAATGGGTTGCATGCCTTGCGCCCCTGTGCGAAGCCCGCGATGTGGATCAACAGCAATAATGAAAGAAGCTTCATGGATTCACCGTGTATTGGGATCTGAAAGGTCCCATGGACGGGTAGTATTTCACGGCGCGCGCCAGTTCCGAAATCTGCCGGATGTGGCCCAAATCGTGAAACGCCCATTCGTTCATCATCTCGCCCAGCGTAATCCTGCCAAGCTGCGGATGCCGGGCAGTCCGGGCGGCTGCCGAAAGCGGCACATTGCGCAGATACTCGAGCGACTCGTGGCGCGCCTTCAGGAAATCCTCCAACGCCGCCAGAGCGAATCGCGTTTGATAGGTGCCCTGCCGCTCAAGTTCATAAGGGTCATAGGCTTCTATGGCCGGATCGTCCTGCTCCACCATGGCCCTCATGCGCGGCGCGAAGCAGACACGCTCGCAATGCGCCAGATGCGCCAAAACCTCCGAAACCGACCAGCGGTCCGCCGCCGGCTTCCAGCGGAGCTCCTCCGGTGTCAGCCCCACCAGCAAACCCTGGACCACGTGAGGCATCGTGGACAGTTGATCCACGCCAGGTAGCCGCTCTTTGAATCCAACGTACTGCACTTCTTCCTCCAGTACTACGCCAAAGAAGTCGCTGACCTGTTCCTTCAAAGCCGCGATCAGTTCCACTGCCTGCGAGGCGGATCCTCCGCCATCGTGAAAAATGAGATTCGCGTGGTAATCAGCCACATGGATCCCGCCGAGAGACAGGCCCTTTGCTCCGGCCCGCTCCAGAAACCACGCTGAAGGGACTTTGCCTCCTTTGACGATCTCCGCCGGCACCGCCTTGCGCGCCGGTTCCGGCAGATCCGCCAGGATCAAATTCTTAAAGATACTACCGGCGCACATCATCTCGGGAGGGTACTTGGCGTTCCGCAGGGCGAGGATCTCTTCCGAGCGGGCCTTCAATGCCGCAGAATCGCCTTCGGCGAGTTCAAACTCGGCCGAAAGCAGCACCCACGGACTGCCCTCCTGCCTCCGCCGCTTGAAGACGCTCTCGCGGTAGCGGAAGCCGCATCCGTCCCGGTCGATCTCGCGCACCTGTTCACCATCGAAGTAGCGGACGGAGACCACCCGGTCCGACATCGAAGTGCCGTAGGCGCCGGCATTGCCGTAAATGGCCGCGCCGGCGTTGCCAGGGATCCCGGCCAATGATTCGAATCCGGCCAGCCCTTCGCTGTTCGCGAAGTCGACAAGCTCCTGCAACGGCACGCCTGCCTCAGCGAACACCCGTGTCCCTTCCCGCCGCATCGCGGCCCCGCGGTAGCGCAGCACGACACCCGGATACCCCTGGTCGGCCACGATCAGATTGGTCCCGCAGCCGATCACAATCCAAGGCAGGGAGCAATCGTAAAGAATCCGCAGCGCGGCCAGAAAGCCGTCCTCGCTTGCCGCGTCAGCGAACACCGCGGCCGGCCCGCCCAAGCGGAACCGGGTGTGCCGCGAGAGGGGTTCGTTGCGAGTAACCTGAAGAGACGGAATGCGCTCGAGCGCCTGCCGCGCTTCATCGAGCGTGAGCATGGCTATCCAAATTCTACGAGGGCGAGCTGATGAAAGCCAAGTTCAACGGGTTCAGCCGCGAAGCGCTGAAGTTCTTCGCGGGACTCGCGAAGAACAACAATCGCGAGTGGTTTGAAGCCCGCAAGCAGACCTACATCGAAAAGATCAAGACCCCGATGGAGGAGCTCGTCTCCGCCATCAGCGCAAAGATGGCTCGCTTCGCGCCGGAATACGTCACCGAGCCCAAACGCGCCATCTTCCGCATCTACCGCGACACCCGCTTCAGCTCCAACAAGACACCCTACAAGACCAACTGCGGCGCCCTCTTCTTCCGGAGCGACCTCGTCAAGAACCAGGCGGCAGCCTTCTACTTCGAGGTCACTCACTCATACGTCGGGGTAGCCGGCGGACTCTACATGCCCGGCGCCGATGTCCTCCGCGCTGTCCGCGCCCATCTGGCCGAGAACTGGGAAGAGTTGCTGCGGCTCCTCAATCACCGCGCGCTGAAGACTTCCATGGGAGAACTCCAGGGTGAGCGCCTCAGCCGCCCCCCCAAAGGCTTCCCTGCCGATCACCCGGCCATCGACCTCATCCGCGCCAAGCAGTGGTACTTCTGGCGCGAACTGCCCGCGGACCTCGCCCTTTCGCCCAAAATCCTCGACGACGTCACCTCCCGCTTCGAGAAAATGACCCCCATTGTCGAGTTCCTCAACCGCCCCCTCGTCGCGGCGAAGAAGAAGCAGAAGCCGCTCACCAGCGGCTGGTTTTGAAGCTCGCTTCTTAGGGGTGCGAGAACTCCCTCGCCCTCGGGATGAGCTCGCGGTAGACCCAGTCCGGAATCGGCGTATCCCAGTGTCCCGTCAACTGCGCGGTTGCCGTCACTCCGAAGAACACCACCGCCAGACCCGCCGCCACCATCCACGCCCGCACCGGGCGCTGCGCCGGCGTTATCAGCGTCAGATCCAGCGTGTCTTCCACCGGGCAGACCGCCACGCACTCCATGCAGCCAAGGCACTCCGCCGAGCGGATTTGAACCAGTTGATCCACCGGCAGCCTCGACGGGCAAGCCTTCGCGCACTTGGCGCAGTCAATGCAGGTTTCCTTGTTTCGCCGGATTCGCAGCGGCGAAAGCAGCGCCGCCAACCCCATCAGCGCTCCGTACGGGCACAAATAACGGCACCAGAAGTTTTGAACGAAGATCGACGCGATCACCAGGAAGCCGATCACCACCGCCGCCGTGACCCCCATGAACCGGAAGAAGTCCAGCATCTTTACATCGGCGACAAGCCCGTACGGCGATTCCAGGAACTCCGCGATCGCCCTCGCGCTCATCGACCCAACCGCATAAAGAAAGAGACCCAGCAGAATGTACTTCAGGCTCCTCAGCCCGATATCCAGCCAGCGCGGCAGGAAAAAGTTGCGCTTGAACGTGTCCCGTCCCAGCTTCCACAACCACTCGGAAACCGTCCCAACCGGGCAGAGCCAACTGCAAAACGCCTTCCGGAACAGCAACGACGTGGCGAAGAAAGTGAGAATCAGGAACATCGCCGCCGGATGAACTCTCGGAATCTCGCCGGTCAGCAGCCAGTATCTGGTATTCATCAGCCCGGCGATCGGCAGCCATCCCTCGACTCCCGGCGGGCGTGAGACCGGCCCGATCCCGGTCCCCTCGAAGTGCCTGACAAACCAGTAGAACTGAACCCCGATCCACGCATTCAGGGCGAGAAAAGCGACCTGGACGGCGAGCCGGAGCCGCTGGCTGCGGTCCGCCTTGTAGTCGCGCCGAATGAAGGACTTAGCTGCTACTTCAGGCGAGTCGAGCACGGCCTTCATAGCCTCAGTGTGCCCCACCGTCCCTTGTGCTGGCTGTGACCTCAGTCACCTCCCGCTCCAGCGCCGCCAAAGACAGCCCGCGCCCCAACTTCTTGAATAAAGCCCGCGCCTCAGCCGCATGCTCCTGAGCCAGATTCGCCTGCCCCAGCCGCCGGTAAGCCCCCGCCGCCGCCGCCAGAGCCCGCCCCAATTCGTACTCGTCTTCGGGGCTGTCGGGCGTCGCTTGCACGAACCCGCGCCGCGCCTCGATCGCCCGGTTCAGATACCGCAGGGATTCTGCTTTCTTTCCCATTCTGCTCAAGATGGAGCCGATCACCTCTTCGACGTCCGCCAGACCAAGGCGGGCGCGCTGATCGTTTGGATCCTGCGCCGCCAGACGCAGACGCATCCGCTCCGTCACCCGCGCCTGCTCCAGCGCCTGCTCCAACCGCCCGAGCGCTTCGTAGGAGCGCGCGAGCCCCTCGTAGTCATAGCTGGTGTCCATCTCGGCGCGCGGAGATTTATCCTTCTTCATCCTTTCGGTGTCCACTTCGAGCGCTCGTTTGTAGTGAAAGACGCTCTTTTCGGGACGTCCCAGAACCAGCCAGTTGAGTCCAAGGTAACGGTCGCAGACGCTCCAATGATTGCTCCGCCTGCGGATCTCCACATAGTTCTTGCGCGCCCGCTCGAACGCCTCGATCGCGCGCGGAGCGTCCTCCTGTTGGGTGAGGATGTAGCCGAGCCCGAAGAGCGTGTTCGGCAGGACCCAGGCATCGTGCTTGCCCGGAGCCGTGAGCGCCAGTTCTTCTCCAATCGCGACGGCTGACCGGGCGAACTCGAGCGACTCATCCGTCGTCGGATAGACCCGCGCGGCTTCCGCATACATCAGTGCGATCCATTGGCGGTTCCTCGGTGACGGGGCAATTTCCTCGATCCTTTTCCGAAACTCGATTGACTTTCTGTAAGACCTCATCGCCCCGGCATAGTCGCCAAGGTTCGAGCGGTTGCGGTTGCCCTGAATCGCTGCGATCGCCGCATACGCCTGCGAGACCTCGGTCAGCAACGCCGGGTCCCGCGGATTGGCCGCAGTCAGTTTGTCCAGGTATTCGAGGCTGCGCTTGACGATCAGGAGCCGCGCTTTTGTCGCCCCTGGAACATCCTCGATCGCCGGGTGGATCTCGTTCAGCAGCGCGGTCGCCAGGCTTTTGACCGATTGGAAGTGATAGGCGGCGATCCGCGCCTGATAGAGCGCCACGGCCAGACCTCCGGCCAGAGACAGCACGACAAGAGCCGCAGAGGCCACCGCCAGCTTATTCCGCCGGACGAACCGCTCCGCCCGGTAGTACAGACTGTCGGCGCGCGCCTTCACCGGCAGCCCGTTGAGGAAGCGCTCCAGATCCTCTGCGAACTGCTGCACCGTCTGGTACCGGCGCGCAGGTTCTTTCTGGAGCGCTTTGAGGACGATATTCTCAATGTCTCCGCGAAGCCCCGACGGAGGATGCACGCCCGATTCGCTCACCGCAGCGCTCGGCCGTGCCGGCGCGGTTTCGCAAACGATCCGGCGCCAGTCGAGGGGCGAGTTCGTTGTCACGTCCTGCGCCCGGCTGCCCGTGAGCATCTCGTACAGCACGAGCCCTAAAGCGTAGACGTCGGTTGCGGTCGTCACCGGCTGGCCGGCGATTTGCTCCGGCGCGGCATAGGCGGGCGTGAGCATTACGCCCTGCGCCGCCTGAGTCTCGATGGGCGACGGCAGATCGGGCAGGAAGAACTTGGCGATTCCGAAGTCCAACAGCTTCACCAAACCTTCCCGCGTGATGAAGATGTTGGCCGGCTTGAGATCGCGATGAATGATGAGATTGGAGTGCGCGTGCGCCACAGCCGCGCAGGCGTCCAGAAACAACCGGAGCCGTTCCCGCAGAGCCAGCTTCCGCTTCCAGCACCATTCGGTGATGGGCTCGCCCTCCACCAGCTCCATTACATAGAAAGGCCGTCCATCGGCCGTCGCGCCGCCATCCAGGAGCCTGGCGATGTTCGGGTGGTTCAGCAGCGCCAGGAACTGCCGTTCCCGCCTGAACCGCTCGGTGATTTCCGCGCTGTCGAACCCGCGGCGGATCACCTTGAGCGCCGCCTCGTGCGCGTACGCGCCGTCGTCGCGGACCGCCCGCCACACCGTCCCCATGCCGCCGCGTCCGATCAGATCCTCGATCAGCCATGGTCCGGCGCGCTGCCCCTTGAGGTCCTCGGGCGCCGCTTCGGCCAAAGGCGGCGTATTCATGAACGCGCCGGCGCCGTCATGCGCCGCCACCAGCCGCCGGGCATGAGCAAGCAATTCCGCGTCGCCTCCACAGGCTTCCGCCAGGAAGGATTCGCGTTCCGGCTCCGGGCGCGCAAGCGCCGCGTCGAATATCTCTTCCAGGCGCGACCACCGCTCGGGCGTCATTCCTGTTCGTCCGCCCGCGCGCCCGTAATGTGCGAGTACAGCCAAGCTCTGGCCATGCGCCAGTGCCGGTTCACCGTCGCCGTGCTCGAGTTCAGCACCGCGGCGATCTCCTCCACCGAAAGCCCGCCGAAGAACCGCAGCTCTACAATCTGGCTTTTCATCGGGTCGAACCTTGCCAGCGCCGTCAGCGCTTCGTCGATCGCGATCAACTCGGCATGGCGCTCGTTGGAGATCTCCAGTTCGTTGTCGAGCGACACGTGAACCGCTCCGCCGCCCCTTTTCTCCGCCACGTGAGCCCGCGCGTGGTCGACCAGAATCCGCCGCATCATCTGCGCGGCGACGCCGAAGAAGTGCGCCCGGTTCCGCCACTCCACGCGCGTTTGATCGACAAGCCGCAGCCACGCCTCATGGACCAGCGCCGTCGCCTGCAAGGTGTGGCCCGCCCGCTCCCGCTGAAGATACGAAGACGCCAGCCGGCGCAGCTCGTTGTAAACGAGCGGCAGCAGACGGTTGACGGCCGCGGCGTCCCCCTCGGACACCTCGATCAAAAGCTGTGTCACGTCCGCTTCTTGCGGTTTTTCCGGAAGTTGCTGCATCCCAGCCCCGTGTTCTCCACAGGATACCGCTGCGCCGGAGAAAAAATGCGCGCTCGTGATCGATCCCGCCCGCGGTTTCCGCATATAGAAGTGAGGGGATCAGAAGACAATGCTCGATATGCAGTATCTACAGGACGGAGAGGGTGTCCCGCTTCACGTCAACGACCACGCCGACGAACTACTGGTGGTTCTGGAAGGCGAGGTCTCGATTCAATGCGGAGACAAGCGCGTCGTCGCCGGACCCGGATCGATGATCTTCGCCCCCAAGGGCGCACCCCGCAGTTGGTTCGCGGTGGGCGATCAAGTCGCCCGCACACTGAAATGCATCTACCCTTCGCAGCTTGATCTGCCCGCGGCTGGAGTGCCGTAGCCGCCGCACCAGCGCCGTCGTGCGGAGAAACCTGCGGCGCCGGATCAATCTGCCAGAGTGGCAGTATCAACAGAGATTGGAATGCCCGTGACCTGCGAGTAGAGCACGTCGGGATCCAAGTCGGCCCCGTTCGGCCAGACAACGGTCCCGGATTCCGGATCGACCCTGACTTGGGAAAAGTACGACGGGTCTTTAAGTGGTTCAAAAACGCCTTGGAACTTGAGGGTCGCCTCAAGATCGACAACGCCTTCGACTCCATCCTCAAACCGCAGTTGAAGTCGGTGGCCGCCTACCGGGGTTGCTTCTATAATGTCGATCAACATTCCAGCTACTCCAATGGAGCGATCGGCCGGAGTTCGGCCTCTGCCCTTGCCAACTTCCAGTTTCCCATCAATTCGGCGCGATGGAGCGCGGCCCATTCGGTGACCAAGCCAAGTGCCCGTGGCGATAGTGTCCCGCTCAGAAGTGACAAAGACTCAATCATCATGATCGCCTTTTGGCCCCCATAACGAACGTGGAAATGCGGTGGGGAATGGTCGTTATAGTACATCGGGATGACGATTCCAAAAAACCGACTGATCTCGGACATTCTCAGCAATAATTCTCCCGCCTTCACGGCCTTGAGGACAAGGCGCTCTGCCGTCGGTCCAATCAAGCAGCAGAAGAAGCGCTGCGCTACCTCAGCTTGAATCTTGCCTCTCTGATGTCGATGCGGCGCCCGCTCCCAATCTCGTTCCTACCAAAGAAGAACTCCGGAGTCTGCCGGGCGCGACCGAAGTCGAGACTTGGCCCGACGAAAATTCCTTCCAGTTCAAAGACCGCCTCCTCTGAAGCTTCTCCAGTCTTGAAGTCCTGGGCGAGCGGGATTGAAATCGGCAAGTGAACATAGGGGGCGACGAGTCGGCCCAGTCCTCGAAGTTGAGGTGGCGTGTTATTGGCCCCCTCATCCGAGCAGACTACTCGCCATTCTTGTTCAAGTTAGAAAGCAGCCCCCTTAACACACACTGCTTTCGAGCCCAATCTGATAGAGTCTATTGGTCGGATCGCGTGCCGGTCTATCGATTTCACGGCGCCGGTCGTTAAGCCAATGCAATTCATCCCTGATCGACAGACTACGGAGGACGGCCTCCCTGTTCTCTTGGACCTTACTGAGCAGTTCTCTAACCTTATCAGCTTTCCCGCGGACAACCCCCTCGCTGTACAGAGCCTTCCTCAGGCGGACACGGAGTCCCTTCGATAGGTTCGATCCATTCTTCGCCAGCCAGCGGAGGCGAAGCGCGTAGCCATTGCCCTCATTAGCGAAAGTTCGCCAAAAATAGAGACCCTCAGATGAATAGCGCACATCATCGAGCACAGCAGAGGCACAAAGTGAAGTGATGTTTCGTCGCCTACGGCACGTAGAGGATTCTGGTTGTCCGGGGATTCTGCCATCGGAGCCGCGAGTACTCGCGCCCATGAACATAGCTCAACCGACCACGTTTGGGATTCACTGAGCCGGCGGCTTCCCTACCCCCGCGCGATACCCACCAGCGCGTTCACGAAGATCGCGCCCAGCGCGGTCGGGATCATGATCTTCCAACCGATGTTCATCAGTTGGTCGTAGCGGTACCGCGGGAATGTACCCCTGAACCAGATGAACAGATACATGATGATGAACAGCTTCAGGAAGAACCAGAACAGCGGCGCCGCCGGCGCGTTGAAAGCCGGCCAGGCGAACAGTCCCGCCATCACCAGGAACAGGACCGCGACACCCACCAACCCGATCGCATAACCCTGAATCGGCTGCTTCCGCGAAAGGTACAGGCACAACGCCGCCGTCGCAAGGAAAACGACAATCGGCACACCGTAGTTCAACGGGGCGTCCAGCCACGTCACATTCGGAAACGGTCTCAGCCACCCGCCCCAGAACAGCGTGATCAGCACGCTGCCCACCGAGAACATGTTGACGTATTCCGCCAGCATGTAGCAGCCCCAGCGGAAGCCGCTGTATTCCGTGTGATACCCCGCGACCAGCTCGCTCTCCGCTTCCGGCAAATCGAACGGCGCGCGGTTGGTCTCCGCCACCGAACTGATGAAGTACACCATCATCGGCACGAACATGAGCCCGAAATTGTCGAAGGCGAACCACACGCCCCGCTCCATCTGCGCGTTCACGATCCCGGTCATCGAAAGCGTCCCCGCGCTCATTACGCCGCACATCAACGCAAGGCCCAACGCCACCTCGTAGCTCACCAACTGCGCTGCGGACCGCAGACTGCCGAGCAGCGCGTAATGGCTGTTCGACGCCCACCCGCCCAGAATGATTCCGAGGATGCCCACCGAGCTCATCGCGCTGATCACCAGCAGCCCGACATTGACGTCCGTCACCTTGAACACGCCTGTGAACGGCACCACGGTCAGGCAGGTCGCCGCGGTGAAGAAGCTGATGATCGGCGCGGTCCGGAACATGAACTTGTTGGCGTCTTCCGGAATGATGTCTTCCTTCAGCAGCATCTTTACTGCGTCGGCGATGGTTTGCAGCAGTCCCTGCGGACCAACGCGCATCGGGCCAAGCCGCGCCTGCATATCCGCAAGCACCTTCCGTTCGAGCAGCACCGTGCCGGCAACCGCCAGCGGCGCCAGCGCGAGAATCAGCACCCCGACCACCAGCGGAATGAACCACGGCTGCGAGAGGATCTGGGCGAGAGTCGAGGACATGCTCTGGGTGTCTCCTAGCGTGAAAGGCTCCTCGCGACGAAGCCGATGAACGGTTCGGGGTAGATGCCTACGGCCAGGGTCATCAGACCCGTGAAGCCGAGCGCCACGCGCGTGCCCAGGCTTGTGGTCAGCGGCTCATCGGTCTCCGCCTTTGAGATGAAAATGCTCCGGACCATGCGGAAGTAGTAATAGATTGAAACCGCCACATACAGCGTGGCGATGACTGCCAGCGTGTATCGCCCGGTCTCGACGAGCGACAGGAAGATGAAGTACTTTCCGATGAAACCCGCCGTCGGCGGAATGCCGGCCAGCGACAGCAGGAAGATTAGCATCCAGATCGCGTGCCCCGGGGCCTTCTGCATCAAGCCGTTCAGATCGTTGATGTCCTCCCCGCTG
>JACADU010000247.1 GCA_013388415.1 Bryobacteraceae bacterium | reverse complement strand
GAACGGATGGGGAAGCCGCGCGGCGCCGTGGCTCTGCTTTTGCACCGGGCGTTGAAGCGGCTTCGCGGGGAGCTCGGCGCGTGAGCGGCGAGGAGCGTGAGCGGCGGCTCGCCGAAGCGCTCGCCGGCTATTTCGAGCGGCGGGCGCGCGGCGAGACGGTGGACGCCGCTGAGTTCTGCGCGGCGCACGGAGAACTTGCCGCTGAACTGCGCCGGCAGATCGAGGCGGCGGAGGAATTCGGCGAACTGACGCAAATCTGCGAAGGCGCCGCCTCGCCCGCGCAATTGCGTGAGCCGCTGCCCGGACTGCTCTCCGGCTATCGAATCCTGCGCGAGCTCGGCAGCGGCGGCATGGGGCGTGTCTTGCTGGCTTCCGACGAGCGGCTGGGACGCGAGGTCGCCATCAAGACTCTGAAGCCCGCGCTGCGCGTGAACGAGCCCATCCGGCGGCGGTTTCTTGAAGAGGCGCGCGCCCTCGCCCGCCTGGCTCATCCGCACATCGTGCGGATTTACGAACTCGGCGGAGAGTCCGAAGAGCCCCACTTTGTCATGGAGTACGTCCAGGGGACCCCGTTGACTCAAGCTGCGCGGCGCATGAATCTGCGCGCGCGGATCGAGCTGTTCAGAAAAGTCGTGGCCGCGGTCGAGTTCCTGCATCAGAATCAATTGCTCCACCGCGACCTCAAGCCGGGCAACATCCTCGTCGACTCGAATGGCGAGCCGAAACTGCTCGATTTCGGACTCGCTCTCCCAATCCGGGACGATACCCGCCTGACGCAAGAGGGACAGGTGCTGGGCACGCCGGCCTATCTCTCGCCAGAGCAAGCCGCCGGCGGCCTGGCGCTCGACGCGCGCAGCGATGTCTTCGCGCTCGGCGCGATCCTCTATGAGCTGCTGACGAACGCGCCGCCCTTCCCAGCATCCTGCCTGGCCGAGCAGTTGCGGGCGGTCCGCGAGCAAGATCCCGCGCTGCCGCGGCGCCTGGTTCCGGACCTGCCCGGCGCATTGCAGAACATCTGCCTGAAAGCGCTCGAGAAGGACCCCGCCGCGCGCTACGCATCGGCTCAGGCGATGGCCGAGGACCTCGACCGGTATCTGGCCGGCGAGCCCGTGCTCGCCATGCCCGGCGCATATGACCGGCTGCTGGCCGGGCAGCGTGAGCGGCACATTTTGGAAGTCGAGGGCTGGCGGCGCGATCACCTGATCTCCGACGGCGAGTACGATGCCTTGAAGCGCGGCTACGGCCGCCTGGCCGACCGCGGCGACGCCTGGATTCTGGAAGCCCGGCGGCTCTCGATGTCGCAGGTGATTCTCTACCTCGGCGCCTGGCTGATGGTGATTGCCGGCGCCATCGTCGTCACGATGCGTGTTTCCGGCTTGAGCGGATGGGCGGCGCCGGCGGTCGTCTTCGCCGCCGCTGCCGCTGCCGCCGTCTGGGGCATCCGGTTGTGGCGGGCCGGGGAGCGGCGCTTCGGCCTTGCTTTCCTGCTCGCGCTTTGCGCGTTGATCCCCATCGCGCTCGCCGCCTTCATGACCGAGTCGAAAATGGCCGGCCACACGGTCGAGGGACGCGAGTGGCTCGCCGGCTTTCCGCCCGAAGACGGCTGGAAACCCGTCACTAACGCTCAGCTTTGGTGGGCTCTGACGATTTCCCTTCCGGCCTATCTCTGGCTGCGGCGCTTCACGCGGAACTCTGTCTTCACCATGGCGGCGGCGGCGGCGCTGGCCATGCTGTGCGGCGTGACACTGTTGCGAATGGGGTTGATCGAGTGGATCGAGAAGGACCCCGGACGGCCTTACTTTCACCTGTTGCCGGCGGCTCTGCTGTTCTTCGTTCTCGCCTTCGGATTGGAGCGTCTGAAGCTGCCGTCGGATTCCCGCTACTTCTACCCGTTTGCGGTCGCCTTCACTTATGTGGCGCTGAGCGGCGTGGCGCTGTTCCACGAGCCCTATCAGGAGTGGTTGAAGGCGGGCTTCGCCTGGACCCGGGGACAGATCGAGTACCTTTTTCTGATCAACGCGGGTATCTATCTGCTGCTGCAAGCCGCCTGCGACCGCATCCCGTCGCCACAGATGCGCGCCGTGGCCAAGGCATTCCGATTCGTCCTGCCCGGCCATGTGCTGATCTCTCTTCTGCTGCTGGGAATGGCCGCCGCGGGCAAGCCGGAACTGCGCGGTGAAGAGCGAATGTTCGAGATCCTGCTGCCAGCCGCTGCCGCGGCGTTCGTGTTCCTCAGCATTCCCAAGCAAATGAAGAACTTTTTCGTCAGCGGGCTGTTCTTTCTGGCCGTCGGGTTGGTGCGGCTCCAGCGCGGCTTGTGGCGCGGCCAGGGCGCATGGCCGGTGCTCCTGCTGTGCGGCGGACTGGCTCTGATGGCGCTGGCGACCCAGTACACCAAGGTCAAGCTCCTCGTCAGGCGATTCGCCCGCCGGTGATTTTTTTCGCCCGAAGTGCAATCACCGTCCCGGCATGGCGCTTACACGGGTGGAGGCCGATATGAAAAAGACATTCCTGGTGATTCCGGTTGCGTTGCTGATGGCCGGCTGCGAGACGGTGAGCTGGCTGCAACCGCTTTACGCTCCCGAAGACATCGTTCGGGAGGAATCGCTTGCCGGATCCTGGCGCGTGGACGGCGAGGACACGCTGACCATTGCCGTCGAGGGCGATGGATACCTGCTCACCATTGAAGACAAGAAAGGCGGGAAGACCGTCTACTCCGCCTACCTGTTGCGGATCGGCGGCGAGCTCTACGCCGACCTCACGGAGAAGGGCGGCGGCATCCCCGATCACATGCCGGTGCGGATCGAGATGTCGGGCGATCGCATGACCTGGTTCATGCTCAACAGCGAGTGGCTGCGGAAGCGCGTCAAGGACGGCACGCTGCCCTCGACGCGCATCGCGGAAGGCCGCAAGGACATTCGCTGGGTGGTCAACGTCGCGCCCGAGGAGGCGCAGAGGCTTCTGCGCTCCTACCGTTACGAGGCGTGGGAGGAGAGCGTCAAGCTGGAGCGGGCATGGTGACCGGCTGTCACCGCCGAGGCTGCGCCAGCACGGCGTGGGCCGCGTGATCGGAATGGTACAGCGAGAGCTTCGCGGAGTCCTTTGCGACCGAGGCGAGCCAGACTTGGCGGCCGCTAAAGTACCGCACAGCCTCCGCGTCGGCTGCGGGATCGATCGAGCGGCACCACACGATCGCCGCGCGGTCCACGTCGGCGGCGTTGTAGACCCATTCGTCGTGGAAGCTGTGGCCGGGTTCATAGCGAACCAGGACAAGGTGCCGCCCACCTTGAATGGCGAGGCTTTGTTCGACGCTCGCCCGCAACCCTGCGCCCGGTGTCGTCCGGTCGAGGCCCACGGCGGACTCCGACCTCGTCACCGGCACGCCTGCGGCGATTCCACCCACGATGAGCAGCGCAGCCGCAAACTGCCCAACCGGTCTTCCCTGATATTTCCAGTCGGCGAGCGCCATCAGGCCTCGCGTCACGAGAAACACGGCGACACAAGCGTAAGCGGCAATGTAGTGAGGGAAAAAGAACGGGTACAGCAGCGCGGCCAAAACAGCACAACTCATCAGGCCGATGGCCATCAGAACGGTCCTGTCGCCGGAGAGAGAAAAAGCGATCGCCAGCGGCGCCAGAAACCACGCGCCGGCGAAGAACTTGAGCGAAACGTAGACGACGTGCAGGATCCGGAAGTGCAGCTCGCGGCTGGAAACCTCCTTTGCGTAGCGCTGCCATTCATACATCTGCCGGGCTTCCGCGAAGCGCGCCGGAGGTGGCGGCGCCGCCGCCTGGAACAGCAAAGTCTGCGGAACACCGTAGAGCTGCTGGCTCAGCCGGTAAGGAAGCGTCGTATAGGAGCCGGTGACTTGCCTGTTGTGCAGCGCTGTGACGGCGCCGCCGGCCATTTGCCCGAGCAGGAGCAGGACTGCCGCCGCCAACCATCGCCGCCGCGCGCGCAGGCTGCGCTTCGCCAGCAATGCCAGGCAGACCCAGCCAAACAGAAACAGCAGGATGGATTCGAACGGGCGAATCAGCCAGATGAGGCTCCACGCGGCGCCCGCGACCCCGCCCATCAGAGCTGATGGCGCCGTCCGTAACCGGCAGAGCGCGCCAAAGAATAGCGCCCCGGCGCAGGCGCACAGCGCGCCGCCCCAGAACGAATTGATCCAGTCATAGTGCAGTCCATAGGCCGAAGCCGCGATCAGCCCTCCAACCGCCGCCCAAGCGGCTGGCAGGCACCTGAGCAGCATCCACGTGATGGCGCCCGACATGAGCCCAACCGACAGTAAAATGCCCACCCAAGGGTGCCCGGCGAGAACTTGCCCAGCAGCCAGAGCCAGCCCTTGTCCGATTGGATAGATCGACGCATAAGACGGCTGCTGCAAGACATACAGTGTCTCGAGATGCCGCGCCATTGGATGCGGCGGGTTCGCCAGCCGTCCCGCGGCGAGAGTGTCGCCGACGAGAAGGTGCCCGAACTCGTCGTGAACCTGCGGCTCAGGGGGCGGGATCCAGAAGAGCATGACAAGGCGCACGGCGACTGGAAGAAGCATCGTCGCGACAATCAGGACCGCAGGCCGGAGGACGCAGCGGAACGGGGAGACCCGCACAGCTTCAGATCGGACGATTCACTTCTGCGCTGTAGCCCCGGCGGTCATTTCGCGGGCAATGCGGCGAACGCGTACAGCGCCGACCGCGTTCTGACGTAAACGCGGCCGTCGGCCAGCGCCGGCGTCGCATAGCACTCCTCGTCCAGATCATTGACCGCCAGAATCTCCCAATCGGGCCCGGCCTTCAGCACCACAAGATGCCCTATCTGGCTGACTGCAAAAATCTTGCCGTCGCCCGCGACAGGCGAGGCGAAATACTGGTCGAGCGCCCCCGTCAGCCGCGCCTGCTTGCGGACCTCGCCCGTGGCGCCATCCAGCGCCGTCAGGATGCCGCCTTCCTTGAGCAGGTAGACGACGCCGTTGTAGACCAGGGGCGACGGCGCGTTCGGCAGGCTCTTCATGTACCGCCAGAGCAGGCTCTTTGAGGTCATGTCGCCGTTGCCGCCCAACCGGATGGCGGTGATCGAGTTGAGCGCCCGCCGGCGTCCCTGGTACATCCTCCAATCGCGCTCGCCGAGGACGCCGTCCTTGTCGAGGTCAGCCTCCTTCCAATCGCGCTCGAGCCTCGGGTCGCCCGCCTCGGATTGCTGCAACCTGCCGTCGCCGTTGGTGTCCCGGAGACGCAGTATCTCCGCCCAGGGCGGCAGCTCCTCCTGGTTACCCTGGTCCGACCCTCCCGCCCAGCCGAGGATGTAGAGCCGGGCGCCCTCCATCACCGGTGTCGGCTTCAACTGCCAGGTCAGACCCGTAAACCACCAGACCGCTCTGCCGGTGACCACATCGTAAGCCGTCAACTGATGCGAGCCCGCCACCAGCGCTTGGGGCGGTCCTGCCGGCGGGCGGTAGAGGATTGGCGTGGAGAAACCGCGCCCGGCATCGGGCCGCTCCACCCTCCAAAGCGGCTTGCCGCTGTCTTTGTCAACCGAGAGCAGAAACGAATCGGTCTCCGAATCGCAGTTCAGGATGATGCGGCTGTCCGCCAGCAGCGGCGAGGCGCCCATGCCGAACGGGTTGTTGAACGGGCCCAACGGCAGCCGCCAGCGCTCATTGCCGTCCGGACCGTAGGAGATCAGCCCGAAGTCGGTGAAGAAGGCGTAGACGTTCCGTCCGTCCGAAACCGGGCTCGGCGAGGCCGGGCTGTTCGACTTGTGAAGCTCCTGCTGGCGCGGCCGCGCCAGTTCGCGGCGCCAGCGAATCGCGCCTGTCTTTCTGTCCAGGCTGTAGGTGAGCAGGTTCGGGCCTTCCCACCCCGTCAGAAAGATGGAATCGCCCACCAGAATCGGCGAAGAGTGTCCTGGCGCGACCGGCGTCTTCCACACCACGTTCTTCGCTGGCGACATCTCCACCGGAAGGTTCGTCTCCTTCGACACGCCGGAAGAGTTTGGGCCGCGGAAGGCGGGCCAGTCCGCGGCGGACGCAACCGCCAGAGCAGCCATTGACAGGATCAGTCGTGGTTTCATGCATCCCCTTGGGTTAAGCATAGGCGAATTCGGCCAGCAGGTAACAGATCAACGCCGAAACGGGGACCATCGCGAAGCCCCAGAGCATGAGCTGGCGGTAGAGCCGGCTGTTCTCGTCGCGTGCCACGCTGCGGTTTGCCGGCTCGGGTGTCGGCAAGAGCTCGTTTCTCGACGCCAAGCTCGAACCCTCGGTCGAGTCGCAGTGGCAAGTCCTGAAGCATCGCTCCTGGGCCACGGCG
>JACADU010000092.1 GCA_013388415.1 Bryobacteraceae bacterium | reverse complement strand
CGCGGCTCTTCCTGCGGGTCGGCCGCGTCTTCTGAAAAAGTGCCTGTCACCTTTTCTCGAAAAAGTGCCTGTCACTTTTTCTCGGGGGGGAGAACGGTGACTTCGAGGCTCAACTGGCGGCGGGCGCCCGAGTCGTCTTCCGCGGTGAGGGTGTAGCGGGTGTCGCGGCGCGGCGTCACAATCAGGCAGCGGTTGAAGGTTGGCCAGACGCCGGAGAGAAGCCCGCCGGGCTCGGCCTCAATGCGGGCTTTGGCCGCTTGGGCGACTCCGTAGCAAAGCGAGACTTCCTGGCCGCGGCGGATGGCGCCCGGCGTGGCGTAGAAATGCAGAATCCTCAGCCCTTTGGTCTTGTCCACCCATTCGAACTCGGGCGGGGGTTTCGGCGGATTCCGGCGGGCCTGCCGGAGCTTCTGGAGCGCCGGCAAACCTTCAAAGATCAGATAGGCGGCCAGCGCAAGAACCAACAGGCGAACGGCAAGGACCGCGGAACGCATCCTTACCCAAGTTTAGGCGGCAGTTCGGTGAGCGGACCCATCCACTGCAACTCGCGGTCGATGTCGCCGTGCATGCGGTAGGTCTTCTTCACCGACTCCACGGATTCGCCGCGGACGTCGATCTTCGCCCGGTCGTAGACGCCGACGCCAGCCTTATCGCAGTAGGTGAGGTAGCCGACCCACTCCGGGTTGATGCCCATGGCTTCGACGCCGATCCGGTCGGCGGCCACCATGTCAGTGGAGGCAATGGCGATGCGCGAGTTGACCGGCGTGCCCTGGCTGGGCCCGTTGCCTTCCATCCCCTCGAAACCGTCGATGACGCCGATGCCCCAGTTCGGACAGAGCTTTTGCGCGGTCAGGAGGATGTCGTAATGCGTCTGGCGGATGCCGCCGTGGTAGATGCGCTTGTCGTTCCAGCGGGGGGTTTCGTTACGCTTGGACCGCAGCGGCGCGCCGAGGCACATGTTCTTGATGTTGAGAGTGGCGATGACCGTGTTGTGGGTCTTCAGCATGCACGAAGAGATGACGAAGGCGTCCGGGTCGACCAGTCGCCTGGCGATGCGCGCGGGTTGGATGTGAAGGTCGCCGTTCAGCAGGTGAATCGTGTCGAAGAGCCCCTCTTCGTTGAGGCAGACCAGTTGCGGCTTCAGTTTCGGATGCTCACGCGCGGCTTCGGCGTACTTGAAATTCTCAAACGCATCCTGTGAGAAGCCCGCCGAGCTTTCGGCGATGACCACCGGCCCCTTCCAGCGTTTCTCGAGGTAGTCGAGGATGCCGTGCAGCGCGTCGGCATGGGTCGCGGCGAGTTGCTTGTTGGTCGAGACGCAGTTGGGTTTGATGACCACAACCTTGCGGTTCCGCAGTTTGGCGGTGATTTCCTTGTCGATCAGGTCGAGCGCAGCGGTGATATTGGCCCGCCTGCTTTCGCCCTTTGTCACGGCCACGGGAACGTTCTGCGCCGCCGTCATGGTGCGCGAGGCCAGCAGCAATCCAGCCGATGAACCAAAGAAACCGCGCCGGGAGAGTGAAGTCATCGTTGCAAAGTCCTCTGGAACTATATATACCAAGAGATGAAGGTCCTAAAAGGAGAAATCAATGAGCAGAGCTTCAAGAAGATCGTTTCTGGCCGGCGGCGGTCTGATCGCGGCGGCGGGAGGGCTGGCGGCGGCGCCGGCGGAGATGCCGAAGCGCACGCTTGGCAAGACCGGCCTGAAGGTCACCGTGCTCGGCTTTGGGTGCATGACCACATCCGACCCGTCGGTGATCGAGCAGGGGGTCGAGGCGGGCATCAACTATTTCGACACGGCCCGCGGCTACCAGAACGGCCAGAACGAGCGGATGGTTGGAGCGGCGCTCAAGCCCCACCGCAACAAGGTGTATATCTCCTCGAAGACCCAGGCCAAGAACAAGGCAGATGCCTTCGCCCATCTCGATACGACTCTCAAGGAACTGGGCACCGACCATGTCGACATCTGGTATCTGCATTCCCGTTCGACGCCCGAAGCCATACCCGATGAGCTTTTCGACGCGCAGGACGAGGCGGTGAAAGCCGGCAAGGTGCGCTTCAAGGGCGTCAGTTTCCATAACGGGCACCAGAAGATGTTTCCGTTCCTGATCGAGAAGAAGCGGACCGACGTCATCCTGACGAGCTACAACTTCACGATGGAGCCGTGGATGGACGAGTGGATCGACAAGGCGGCGGGCGCGGGCATCGGCATCGTGGCGATGAAGGTCATGGCCGGCGGCTTCAGGACCAACAAGCCGGGGACGCCGATGGCGGAGCGCCTTTCGCGGCAGGGGGCGATGGCGGCGGCGCTGAAATGGGCCGTCCGCCGGCCGAATGTCCACACGTCGATTCCGGGCATCATGGACCTCGACCAGTTGGACGAGAACTACAAGGCGGTGGCCACCGGCTGGAAGGACGACGACTCGAAGGTCCTGGCGGCGCAGTTGAAGGCGATCTCGCCGCTCTATTGCCGCACGTGCGGCACTTGCGCGGGTCGCTGCGCTCAGGGCTTGCCGGTCAGCGATATTCTCCGCATCCTCAGCTACTCCGACGGCTATGGCGAATTCGCCCTGGCGCGCGAACGCTGGCAGGAACTGCCTGAGGCGTTGCAGCAGGTCCGGTGCGAAGACTGCAGCCGCTGCCTGATCGAGTGCCCCAACGGCGTTCGAGTGCGTGAGCGTGTCGCGCGGGCGCAGGAGATTCTGGCGTGACGCCGCTGTTTCTTGCAGCGCTGCTGGCGGGAGGCCCGGATTGCACCATTGCGCCGGGCTTCTCGCAGCAGGGCAAGCCGTACGAATACGACACGGAGACCCTTTACGACTACATCAACGGCAACTCGGAGGGCTACTTCCTATACGGTTTCAAGAAGATGCGCGGGATGAACTGCGCCGGCGGCGGGCTGAAGATGGTGATCGACATCAGTGAGTTTCAGTCGCCGGAGCTCGCCTATGGGATGTTCACCGGCAATGCCGATCCACGCCTGCCCAGAGAGACAATCGGAGCGGCGGGGCAGGTGGCGCCGTCGAAGGCTACCTTCGCGAAGGGCGTTTACTATGGCGAAGTGAGCGTTGAGCCGCAGGGCGATCACACGGCGCTCCTCAGGAAAGCTGCGCTGGCGCTTGCGGCAAGGCTCGAGGGCTCCACGGAGACGCCTGCCGCCATCGGCTGGTTCCCGAAGCAGGGGCTTCAGCCGGGGTTTCCGCGTCTGGTCCCGCAGAGCGTGCTGGGGCTGAAAATGCTCACGCGCGGCTACGTGGCGCAGTACGAGGACGCCAAGGCTTTCGTCGTGACGGAGGCAAGCGAAGATGCGGCCAAGGCGCTGTTCGCGCGGCTGAAGGAGCGCTTTCCTCCTGCCGGCGCCGCGCAGGCGGGCGAGGAGAGCTACACGGGCGATGAGAGGCTGCTGGGGCGGCTGTGTTTCTTCCGCAAGGGAGCGCACGTCGGCGGCTTTGTGAACGTGAAAGCAGGCGACCCGGCGGCGCGGGCGGCGGCTCTGGCCCAAGCCCTCCCGTGACTATAATCGAAGAGTGAAAAAGATCTCCCTTGTCCTCGCCGCGGCCGTTGTCTGTCTGGCAGGCTGCCAGAAGAACATTCAGACCAATGAAGCCGTGCGCGACGGGGTCATCAAGCACCTGTCGCAGAATCAGAATCTATCCATCGGTTCCATGGACGTCGAAGTGGCTTCGGTCACGTTCAAGGACAACGAAGCCGAAGCCGCGGTTTCATTCAAGCCGAAGGGCGGCGACCCTTCCGCAGGCATGACGATGCGCTACACGCTGGAGCGGAAGGGGAACGAGTGGGTGGTCAAGAAGAAAGCCGACAGCGGCGCGGGCCATGGGGCTGCTCCAGCATCCGGAGCGCCGCAGGGGACAGGTCTGCCGCCCGATCACCCGCCCATGGGTTCGGCGGCGGCGCCGGGTAGCGGGAAGTGAAGCGAGTCGCCGTCCTTGGCGGCGGTCCGGCGGGCTCGATGGCCGCCGCCGGTCTAGCCGCGCGCGGAATCGAGACCATTCTCCTGGACGAGAAACTGGCCTGGGAGAAGCCTTGCGGCGGCGGCATCACCTACAAGGCCTACCGGCGCTATCCTTTCCTGCTGAACAACGACACGCCGAAACGCAAGGTGATGGAGACGACGCTGTCGGAAACCCGCGGCGGATCCGTCACCATGCGGCTCAGCCAGCCCCTGCTGATTTACTCGCGCTATGACTTGAACAGGCTGCTGCTCGACCGCGCTGCCGCGAGCGGCGCGCGCGTGGAGAAGGACCGCGTCAACGCGCTCGAGCGCAGCGGCGAGGGCTGGTCCATCGTCACTCGCAGCGGGCGGATTCACGCCGATTTCGTCATCGTGGCCACCGGCGCGCGCAACTCGCTGCGCAACGTCGGAACCGAGTGGTCGGCTTCCGACACGATGTACGCTCTCGGCTATTGGGTGCAGGGCGAGCGCCGCAAGATCGACATCCAGTTCTTTCCCAACTTCGAGGGCTACATCTGGGTGTTTCCGCGCTGCGGGCATCTGTCGGTGGGGATCTGTGGCAAGGGCGAACCGGCCGCCGCCATGCGGAAGCGACTGGAGCGGTACATGGAGGAGCAGGGCATTTCGCCCAAAGAGGGCACGTTTTACGGCCATACGATTCCCGCGTTGGAGAAGCCGTCTTTCTTTCGGAACCGGATGTGCGGCCCGGGCTGGCTGGCGGTGGGCGACGCCGCGGGATTGGTGGACCCCGTCACGGGCGAAGGACTTTATTACGCCATCCGCAGCGGCGATCTTGCGGCCGAAGCCGTGCTGGGCCAGGAAGACGGCGCCGGCGAACTGCATCACGCCTACCGGCGCCTGATCCACGGCGAGTTCCTCGACGACCTCGCGCTCGGCGCAGGTCTGGCGAAGCGCTTTTTCGTCCAGCGGTTTCTCTTCTCGAGCGTTCCGGCGCGCATGATCGAGTTCATGCGCCACAGCCCGAGGATGACCGAGATCGTTCAGGACCTGTTCGCGGGGACGCAGGGATACACCGACCTGAAGAAGCGGCTGCTGGACAATCTCAACGGCACGATGCTCGAGCTTTTCATGGGTTGGATGCTCGGCCACCGAGTGGTCAAGGAAGGATAGAGAAAGGGTGGGAAAGACAGACCGCAGCGCGGCGCTGCTTCAGCGCGCGCAGCAAATCATCCCCGGCGGCGTGAACTCGCCGGTGCGGGCGTTTCTGAGCGTGGGCGGGGTCCCGCGCTTCATCGACCGCGGCGAAGGCTGCCGGCTGTTCGATGTCGACGGCAACAGCTACATCGACTACATCGGCTCGTGGGGACCGCTGATTCTGGGCCATCGCTTCCCGCCGGTGATGGAGGCGATCCGCGGGGTGCTCGAACGCGGAACGAGCTTCGGCGCGCCGACCGAGCGGGAGATCGAACTCGCCGCGATGATTCGCGACGCTGTGCCGTCGATGGAGATGGTCCGGCTGGTCAACTCCGGCACCGAGGCGACGATGTCCGCGCTGCGGCTGGCGCGCGGTTTCACGGGCAGGGAATTGACGGTCAAGTTCGAAGGTTGCTACCACGGGCACGTCGATTCGCTGCTGGTCAAGGCGGGCAGCGGAATGGCCACCCTGGGGATTGCCGACACCGCCGGCGTTCCGGAAGGCTTCGCGAAGACCACTCTGGCGCTGCCGTTCAACTCGGTGGACGCTTTGGAATCCGCGTTCAAGACGCATGGCGGCAGGATTGCCGCGGTCATCGTCGAACCCGTTGTTGGCAACATGGGCTGCATACCGCCTCAGCCGGGCTATCTCGAGGCGATGAGGGAACTCTGCACGCGGCACGGCGCGCTGCTGATCTTTGACGAGGTCATGACCGGCTTCCGCCTCGCCTTCGGCGGCGCGCAGGCGCT
>JACADU010000178.1 GCA_013388415.1 Bryobacteraceae bacterium | reverse complement strand
TGCGAACCGCCGCGTCCGGCGAGTGGAACTCGCACGTCGACCCGTAGCTCAGCAGCCTCACCGAACTCCTCTCGAAGCGCGCCTTCACCGCCGCGCGCTGCTCGGCGTTCAGCGTCGTCACCACTACGTGCTTGTGCTCCGTCCGGAGTTCGACCGCCTCGAAGCCGGCTTCCTCCAGCTTCCTGATCACCGTCTCCAGGTCCCAATCCTTTAGGACGTTATACGTGACTGCCCCGAGCTTCATGGCTCTCTCCTTCCATAAACGGCGGCGGCGTCAGATCGTGGCCCTCCCACCGCGCCACAACGGCGCTTGCCAGGCAGTTGCCCAGCAGGTTCACCGACGTCCTCGCCATATCCATCAATGTATCCACGCCCAGCAGGATCGCGACACCCTCCAGCGGCAGGTTGAACGTTGTCAGCGTCCCCGCCAGGATCACCAGCGACGCCCGCGGCACCGCCGCCACTCCCTTCGACGTCAACATCAGCGTCAGCATCATCATGAGCTGCTGGCCAATCGTCAAATCCACGCCCGCCGCCTGCGCCACGAAGACGCTCGCCAGCGACAGGTACAATGTCGTTCCGTCCAGGTTGAAACTGTACCCCGTCGGCAGCACGAACGCCACGATGTGCCGCGGCACCCCGAACTTCTCCATGTTCGAAAGCGCCATCGGCAGCGCCGCTTCGCTCGACGCCGTCGAAAACGCCAGAAAGTACGGATCCTTCACCCAATGCCAGAACCGCTTCACCGGAATGCGCGCGATCAGCACCACCAGCCCCAGGCACCCGACCACGAAAACCAGCAGCGCCCCATACAGAGTCAGGATCAGCTTCCCCAATCCCACCAGCACGCCGATTCCCTTCGCCCCAACCGTGGCCGCCATCGCCGCTCCCACCCCCAGCGGAGCCGCGTACATCACGTACTTCGTGTACTCGAACATCACGTCCGCCAGCGATTGCAGGAACGCCACCACAGGCTGCGCCTTCGCTCCGATCACCGTGCACGCCGTCCCGAACAGGAAACAGAACACCACCATTTGCAGCACTTCGCCCTTCGACATCGCTTCGATAATCGACGCTGGAAATGTGTGCTCCAGCATCGCGGTGAATGAAGCCTGCGCCTGCGGCAGTCCGGCGTTCGCGCCCCTCTCCAGCGTGACCCCGGCGCCCGGCTTCACCAGGTTCACCGCGAACAGGCCCAGGAACAACGCCGCCGTCGTCACGATCTCGAAATAGATAATCGATTTCAGCCCGATCCGCCCCATCGCCTTCGCCGACCCCGACGACGCGATCCCCACCACCAGCGTCGCGAACAGCAGCGGAGCGATGATCGACTTGATCAGCCGGATGAACACCGTCGCGACCGGCGACAGCGTCTTGCCGAACTCCGGAAAGAAGTGCCCCACCGCGATCCCCGCCGCCATCGCGATGAAAATCCATGTTGTCAGCGAAAGTTTCTTCAACGTTCCCTCTCTCTCAGGTTCATCGGATTTTGTGGGGCAGGCTCTCGGCCCGCGGCGGCCTCTCAGGCCGCCTGATTGTGCGTCCCCTCACCTCTCCCCCCACTTCAACTTCTGCCGCAGCACGTCGAAAAACAGCATCCTCGGCGGACGGATCAAATGCACCGAATTCTTCGAACTCTGGCAGATCACCCGGTCCTGCTCCTTGAGCGGCTCGCCCACCTGTCCGTCGATGGTCAAATACGCCAGATCGTCCCCCGCCAGGTTCAGCACTTGAATCACGCTCGAGTCGGACACGATCACCGGGCGGTTCGTCAGCGTGTGCGGGCAGATCGGCGTCACGCACAGCGCGCCCACGCTCGGAAACACAATCGGCCCTCCCGCCGACAGCGAATACGCCGTCGAACCCGTCGATGTCGCCACGATCAACCCGTCCGCCTTGTAACGGCAGACGAAGTGCGCATCCACGTTGCACACCAGGTCGATGATCCTCGCGATGTGCGCCTTGGTGATGACCACGTCGTTCAGCGCCTCGTAACTGGCGACCACCTGCCCGCCCCGCTGCAACTGGCATGTCAGCATCCGCCTCTTCGCGATCCTGTGTTCCCCCCGGATCGCTCGCTCGAGTTCGGGAAACAGCTCGTCCACCGTGATCGCCGTCAGAAACCCCAATCCCCCCAGGTTCACCGCGAAGATCGGTATCTCGCGCCCCGCCACCGCCCGCGCCGCCGAAAGCAGCGTTCCGTCGCCCCCCAGCACGATTACCAGTTGGCAGCCGTCCGGCACCATCTCGCGCTCGAACCCTTCCTCGCCCGTCGCGGCGTACTTCGCCGTCACCTCGTCCATGCGCGCCGTCAGCCCATGGGCGCCGAGCCACGCGATCAGCGCCGGCACGACGTGCCGCGCCTCCCGCACATCAGGCTTCGAGATGATGCCGACAGTCCGGATCTGCTCCATACAACAGAAATTCCTTGTTCCCTTCGGCCCCCAGGATCGGGCTCTCGATGACTTCCGCCGTCATTCCCTGAGCCTCCACCTGCCTTCGGATCCGTTCCACGATTTCGGCATGGACGGCAGGGTCCCGAACGATGCCGCCCCGTCCGACCTGCGCGCGGCCGGCCTCAAACTGAGGCTTCACCAGAACCACAAACTGGCGCGGCGCTTCCAGCAGCGGCAACAGGGCCGGAAGGATGAGCGTAACAGAAATGAAGCTGACGTCGCACACCGCCAGACGCACCTTCTCTCCCAGCATCTCCGGCGTCAGGAACCGGGCGTTGCAGTGCGCGTGCAGCACCACCCGCGCGTCCGTCCGCAGCTTCCAATGAAGCTGCCCGCCGCCCACGTCCACCGCGTGGACCTTCGCCGCGCCGCGCTGAAGCAGCACGTCCGTGAAGCCTCCCGTCGACGCCCCGATGTCGGCGCACACCCACCCCCGCGGCTGGATTCTCCAGTGGTCGAGCGCCGCCGCCAGCTTATACCCCCCGCGGCTGACGTAGGGCATCGCTTCAGCCACCTCCACCACGGCGTTCTCGTCCACCGCCGTCCCCGCCTTGTCCACCCGCTGCCCGTTCACCCGCACCACCCCCGCCAGCACCAGCGCCTGCGCCTGCGTCCTCGACCCGGCAAGCCCGCGCTCCACCAGAAGAACGTCGATCCTCTGCCGCGCGGCTTTCATCCACCCGCCCTCAGGCCTTCCGGTCCACAACCAGATCGGCCAGTTGCTTCAGCCTCTCCCCCCTGGGCCCGAATCTCTCCAGCGACGCCCGCGCCCGCGCCCGCTCCCGCTCGGCCATCCGCTTCGATTCCTCCAGACCGTAGACCGCCGGAAACGTGATCTTGTGCTGCGCCGCGTCCTTGCCTGGCGTCTTCCCCAGCACTTCCGCGCTCTCCTCCACGTCCAGCACATCGTCCACGATCTGAAACGCGAGCCCGATATGCTCCCCATACTCCGAAATCGCCTCGAGCTCCTCCGCCCTCGCGCCGGCGTGGATCGCCCCCATCCGCAGCGAGCACCTGAGCAGCGCCCCGGTCTTCGCCCTGTGGATCCGCTCCAGCAGCTGCTCCGCCGGCTGTTGGTTCTCCCCTTCGATGTCGTGAACCTGCCCCGCGATCATCCCCCTCACCGTCCC
>JACADU010000204.1 GCA_013388415.1 Bryobacteraceae bacterium | reverse complement strand
GCTCAGGTCGCCTTCGTTGCCCGCGGCGACGACGACCGCCATGCCGAGACGGCGGACATTGGACAGCGCGCGGACCCATGGGTCACAGGGCTCGCCTGGAACTTCACCCGTGCAGCCGTTGCCGACCGTGTCATTCGGTCCGAAGACGGCGGGGAAACCGAGCGACAAGGTGACGACGTCCATGCCGTCGGCCAGCGCATCTTCGAGCGCTTTCATCACGACGAAATCGAAGGTGACGTCGTTGACGCCGGGCGAACCGAAGACCTTGTAGCTGCCGATGCGGGCGCGGGGGGCGACGCCGGAGATCGTGCCGATGGGCGAGTCGTGAATGACGCCTCCGGCGAGCATTGCGACGGCAGTTCCGTGGCCAACGCGGTCGCGCGGCGAGTAATCGTCGGGGCGGGTCCATTGCGGGTCGCCGGATTCGGCGAGGAGCCGGACGTAGCTGCGAACGGCGAAAACCTTCTTGTTGGTGTAGTCGCACTCGCCGTCGCTTTGCCGGCAAAGCCGCCCGCCGGAGGGCTCGTCAAAGCCGGCATCGCTGAATGCGGGATGATTCTGATCGACGCCGGTGTCGATGACGCCGATCTTGGTGCCCTCGCCGGCGGTCTCGCCGCCGCGAAACGCCGTGTTCCATGCCTGCGGCGCGCGCACAACCGGCAGCGCCTGGCTGGCGAAGCGGCGTCCGGCAGCCGCCGGGATGACGCGCGTGACGCCGGGGATGCGCCGGATCCGCTCCGCCTGATCCGCCGTTGCGCGTACGAACAGGGCATTCAGGATCACCCGCGTGGAAGCGAGCGTCCGGACTCCCAGATGGTCCAACTCGCGGCTCAAGCGAACCTGGCGGTCAGAGATCCGGTTCCAGGCAGCGAGGGAGCGGGCAGAGGACAATTCCGCCCTGCTTTCCAGGCCGGCGGCCAATGGAGGGTCCTCGAGCAGCACGATCCAGCGGCCGGTGTCGACGGGAGCCGCCGCCCGGGGAGCAAATTCCTGCCCAAGCACGGCCAAGGCGGCCAAGAGAATGAGGGCAAGCCGTTTCAGTATCACGCTCTGTCGGACGTCTCCTGTGGAAATCGCGTTACTTGATTGCCGCGAAGGAGTTTTCGAGGCGGGAGAGAAACTCGTCGATTTCGGCGCGTGTGATGGTGAGAGGCGGCGCGAGACGGAGAACATTTCCATCGAGACCACCCTCGCCGAAGAGAATGCCGCGCTCGCGGCCGAGCTCCATGATTTTCGCCGTCTCTTCAACCGCCGGCTCGCGGCTTTGGCGGTTCTTGACGAGTTCGAGGGCCTGCATGAGACCCATGCCGCGGACATCGCCGATGAGTGGGAACTGAGCCTTGAGCCTCTCGAGGCGTTCGCGGAGATAGGCTCCTTGGCGGGCGGCGTGGGCGGGCAGGTTGTGCTTTTCAATGTAATCGATGACGGCGTTGGCGGCTTCGGCGGCAAGCGGGCTGCCGCCGAACGTGGAGATGGTCATTTTGGGAACGCGGTCAGCGATGTCCGCGCGCACGGCGGTCATGGCGACGGGGAAGCCGTTACCCATTCCCTTGGCCGAGGTGATGATATCGGGCTGGACGCCCCAATGCTCGATTCCGAACCATGTGCCTGTGCGGCCCCAGGCGGTTTGCACTTCGTCGGCGATGAATAGCCCGCCGCGGCGGCGCACGATTTCGGCGACGCGGGCGAAGTACTCCTTCGGCGGGGTGATGAAGCCGCCGGCGCCCTGGATTGGCTCGGCGATGAACGCCGCCGGGCGGCCGGAGGTTTGCGTCCGGATGACGTCCTCGACATCGTTCGCGCAGCGGACATCGCAGGAGGGGTATTCAAGGCCGTGGGGGCAACGGTAGCAGTAGGCGTTGTGGGCGAAGGCGAAGCCCGGCGACGGCTGCGTGCCGACGCGCCAGGTGGATTGGCCGGACATGGACATGGCCAAGCCTGAGCGGCCATGGTAGCCGTAGCGCAGCGCGACGATTTCGCTGGCGCCGGTGGCGGCGCGGGCGGCAAGCACGGCCATCTCATTGGCTTCGGTGCCGCTGTTCGAGAAGAAGCATTTGGCGAGCTTGCCTCCGGGGCTCAGGCGGGCGATTTTGGAGGCGAGTTCGACCGGCGGCTGGGTGGCGAACAGCGTCGAGGTATGGGCGAGGGTGTCCAACTGCCGCTGAATTCTGGCGTTGACCTCATCGTTGCAGTGGCCCACGCTGATCACGAGGATGCCGCCGAAGAAGTCGATGTACTGCTTGCCGTCAATGTCGAAGACGGCGGCGCCCTTGGCGTGCGTGATCACAAGCGGTTCGCCGTAGTAATGGAGTTCGGCGGGGAAGAGGCGTTCGCGGCGGGCGTGGAGGATCTCTTGTTTGGTCATGCGGGGATCTCGATGGTGGTTCGCGTTCCTTGGCCGGTCTGTGAGGTGACGGAGAGCCGGTAGGCGGAGCCGAACAGGACTTGAAGGCGTTCATTGACGTTGGACACGCCGATGCCGGGGTGTTCAAGGATGGAGTTGAGCCGCGTTTCGTCGATGCCGACTCCGTCGTCGGCCACGGTGAGGACGAGGCGCCGGCTGCCTTCGCCGTTTTCCAGCCGGGCCTGTAATTTGACCGTGCCGCCCTCGACGCGGGGCGCCAAACCGTGCTTGATGCTGTTCTCGATGATCGGCTGAAGCAGCATCGAGGGGACCTGGCAGTCGAGCGTGGCGTCGCCGATCTCCTTTTCGAACCGGAGTTTCTCGCCGAAGCGGGCCATCTCAATCGAGAGATAGTCCTCGATGAAGGCGACCTCTTCGCGCAGCGGGGCGAAGTTGTCGGACTTGCGAAGCAGGCGCCTGAGGATGCGGGACAGTTTGGAAACGACCATTCGGGCTTGTTCGGGATTGGTCCTGATCAGCGAGCTGACAGTATTGAGAGTGTTGAACAGGAAGTGCGGGTTGATCTGGGAGCTGAGCGCGGCGAGGCGCGCCTGGACGAGGAGGCGCTCTTTGGATTCGAGCAGGCGCTCGTTTCGGGCGCTGGCCCATGTCTTGAGGGGGATCGAAACCGTGAAGAGGGTTGTAAAGAAGACGGCGACGTTGGCCCAGGTTTTGTCCGGCTGGTAGAGGGTGAAGAGGTACTTGCCCTGAAACAGTTGGGTGAGGGTGAAGCGCATGAGTTCGGCGAGGGCGACGACGACGAGGCAGACAATGCCATAGAGGCTGCGCTCGCGCTCGGCGGGGTAGCGGATGAGGCGGTAGAGGCTGAGGTCGAAGAAAGGAGAGAAGCGCCAGATCCACTCGCGGTCCTTGGCAAGGTCCCTGAGCAGCCCGCCGAGGACGCCGACGCTGGCGTAGAGGGGCATCGCGAGGTATTCGCCCTTGGCCATGGCGGGAAGGGAGGAGAAGATTCCGGTCAGGAGCCCGGAGATGTAGCCGCCGATGACTCCGGCGAGCATGGAGCCTTCCAGAGACATTTCGGCGGCGAGGTAGGTACGGGTGGAAATCCGGATGAAGCTGGAAACGCCGCAGAAAGCGGAGATACCGAGACTGAGCTGCACGCGCTCAGCGATGGAGCGGTCTTCGCGGAGGAGCAGGTTGAGGAACCGCGACGACCGCGAGAGGATGCTTGCGATCGACGCCGCCGCGGCGAGTTTCACCAGGAGGATGATGAGGTGCTGTTCCACGACCCGGGGACCCCGCGCGCCCCATACTATTATGGAATTTGAAGCCCCATCCCATGTCCGAGGCTGTTCCCCCTGCCGTGCGGCGAGTCGCGGAAGCTGACTTTCCGACCGAATACGGCCATTTCCGCATCTACGGCTTCGAGGCGGCCGACGCCGGCGGGGAGAAGGAAGAGGCGATCGCTGTGGTGATGGGAGACGTCTCGGCGCGCCAGCCCGTTCTGGTTCGAATCCATTCGCAATGCCTGACGGGCGACGTGTTCCACAGCCTGCGCTGCGATTGCCGGGCGCAGCTTGAGATGTCGCTGGAGGCGGTGGCGCAGAACGGGCGCGGCGCTGTGATCTACGAACAGAAGGAAGGCCGGGGGATCGGCCTGGTGAACAAGATCCGCGCCTATCAATTGCAGGATCAGGGCGCGGATACGGTGGAGGCGAACGAACAACTGGGCTTTGACGCCGATTTGCGCGGCTACCAGGTTCCGGCCGCTATTTTGAAGGACCTCGGCATCAGTTCGGTGCGGCTTCTGACCAACAACCCCGAAAAGATCGAGGCGCTGGAGCGGGAGGGGATCAAGGTCGTTGAGCGTGTGCCCTGCCAGGCTCAGCGCAGCAGCGACTCGGGCCGGTACCTTCTGACGAAAAAGGAGCGGCTCGGCCACCTGCTGGAACTCTGATGGTCAGTGGCCGCGGCCCACATCGACGCTGTGGAGCGAATCGGCCTTGCTGTATTTCGGCCAGCTATACCCGTACCAGGCGACGAAGGCGAAGCAGAACATCGGGACGATGAAGCCGCGCGACATGTCGTAGTGGTCAGCCACGGCGCCCATCAGCTTGGGGAGGATGGCGCCGCCCATGATGGCCATGACGATGTACGCCGAGGCCTTTTTGGCCCGGGCGCCGAGACCGAAGATGCCGAGGGCGAAGATGGTCGGGAACATGATCGACATGAAGAAGTAGCTGAGAAACACGCAGGCGAAGGAAAGCCAGCCGAGCTTGAAGAAGACGAGCAGGGTCATGATCACGTTCATCAGGCCGTAGAGTCCGACGATTCTGTGCGCGGAGAATTTCTTGAGGATGTAAGCGCCGGTGAAGCGGCCGGTCAGGAAGAAGATCAGGCCGACGGAGACGAGATTGGACGCGCCTTTGTCGCTGAAGCGAAGAACACCGTCCGCGCCCGTTTCGAACCATCCTTTCACCCATTCGCGGAGGAAGCCCACGTTGTTGCCGAAGCTTTCCAATCCTGTTTGCCAGGAAGCCGGGACCGGCGGGGGCTCAGCCACCATGTAGTTGATGAAGAAGCTGAAGATACCGGCCTGCGCGGCGACGTAGAAAAACTGCGCGGCGACGGCGAGTGTGAAATGAGGATGGGCCCAGATGGAGTGCGAATAACCCGGAGCGTTGTCGTCGAGGTGGTAGTCGTCTTCCATCTTGATATCGGGAACGTTGGCGAAGTAAAAGATGACCGACAGGACGAGGACCCCGATGGCGACGGCGACATAGGGGATGTAGAGGGTTTCGCTGCCCGTGCTGCGGCCCGCGGCGTCCTTTGAATAGAAGAACAGGCTGCCGACGATGGGCCCGAGAATCCAGCCGACGCCGTTGCAGGACTGCGCGAGGTTGATGCGGGTGGCGGCGTAGCGCAGGTCGCCGAGGACAGTCGTGTAGGGGTTGGCGATGGTCTCCAGAAAAGTCAGTCCGGAGGCGATGA
The DNA here is from genome assembly GCA_013388415.1 of Bryobacteraceae bacterium. Lineage (GTDB taxonomy): Bacteria > Acidobacteriota > Terriglobia > Bryobacterales > Bryobacteraceae > JACADU01. Next base: position 3,333 of record JACADU010000204.1, on the reverse strand, counting down.
CGCAGACGCCGGTGAGGAAAGCGACAAAGGCCATGTTCGGAGAGACGCGGCCTTCGCGGACCATGGCGTTGACATGAGTGGCGGGGATGAAGAGGAAGCCGCCGAAAGCGACGAGCAACAACCCGGCAATGATGCCGCCCTTGTAGCCGAGTTTCGTCGCCAGAATGCCGGCGGGGATGGACATGAGGAAGTAGCCGAGGTAGTGGGCGAACTGCACCCAAGCGGACTGAGCCTTGGTGAGCCCGAGTTCGTCCTGAAAGTGCTTGTCCATGACGTCGATCATGCCGTTGATGAATCCCCAGAGGAGGAAGAGGCTGCTGACGAGCATGAACGTGAACATCACGTTGCGGCCGCCGGGAAGGACAAACATGGACTTCTTGTTGTTCGACATCGGGATCAACGATTCTATCAACGACGGGGCGGGCGGGCGGATTTGAACCGCCCTGGAAAACACCTCCAATCCGGCGAATCCCGTGTAAGCTTGATTCTAGGGTTGAATCCGTAATGGGTCTCGGGACCGGGCTCGGTACATTCCTGCCGATTATCGTCTATGTCGCGTGCGTTGCCGGCACGGTTGCCTCCTTTTTGCGGCCGGAGCTGGGCCTTTACCTCATCGCTCTGATTCTGCCGCTGGCGCATGCCCGGAGCCGCCTGTTCGACTATCCGCTTGGCAACCACGTCCTTGAGCTGATCATCCTGGGCATGATGGTGGGCTGTATTCTGACGGGGAAGCCGCTTCTTCCGCAGGTCCGGTTTCGCCGGACGCTGATCCTGATCATCATCACGTCGTATATATCGCTTTGGATTGGCCCGGTTCTGAACCCAATAGTGCCATGGCCAATCACCATGGGTGATTCTCCATTCGGGCATTGGATTCTCTTCGTCCGGATTCCCATCCTGTTTCTGCTCACGTTCTCGCTGATTACGACCCAACGGCAGATGCAGATCCTGCTGTTGTGTCTTCTGGTCTCTTTCCTTTGGGTGGGCAAGAGCTTCCGGCAGAATGTCGGCCACCGCGATACGAGCGCGGGCTTCTCCGACGCGCTCCGGCGCGGGGGTGGGCTGGGCTTCGGAGGTTCGAACGGGATGGCTGCGTATCAGGCGCAATGTCTGATGATCATTTTGGGGTTGTGGGGGGCAGACAAGCGGCTGTGGCTGCGGGCGGCGTTAGTGGCTGCGGCTGCGATGGGCTTTTACGGAGTCATCTTTTCGTACTCCAGAGGCGCGTACGTGGGTTTGGTGGCGGCATTGCTCTATCTCGGATTGTTCAAGCTCCGCTGGATTCTTCCACTCCTGTTTCTTGCGGCGATGAGCTGGCAGGCGATCCTGCCGAAGGCTGTGCAGGACCGCATTACGATGACGTACGAAAGCGACGAGGGCGAACTGGAGTCCTCGGCAGCCTCACGGCTTGAAGTGTGGGAGCACGCGCTGCGGGTGTCGACGCTCGACCCTCTGCTTGGCATCGGCTACGACAGTTACAGGTATTACCGGCAGGACGAGGTGCTCAAGGACACGCACAATGTGTACCTGAAGGTCTTCGTGGAAACCGGAATCGTCGGATTGATCCTTCTGGTCAGTTTCTGGGTGCGCGCTTTTTTCGCAGGTCAGGAGCTGTTCCGGGCGACGCAGGATCCGCTTTTATCGGGCTTGGGTCTGGGGACTGCGCTCATGATGATTGTCGTGCTCCTCGTCAACATGTTTGGAGACCGCTGGACGTACTTCGAGTTGGGCGGCATGATCGCGATCATTCTGGGGATGAACATGCGGGGGCTGGCGATGGTAGCCGAGAGCCGGCAGGCGGCGGCAGCGCCGCTGGCGGCACAGGCGCCTGTGCTCCCTCAGCCGGCGCGCGCGATTCCCACGCATTGAGCCTGGCGCGGCGGACTAAACTGAAGGAACGGGCCTTCCCCTGAATCACACCGCCATGATCAAGAGCATCTCCGTGCATGGAGCGCGGATGCACAACCTGAAGAACGTCAGCGTGGAGATACCGCGCAATACGCTGACAGTCATCACGGGGTTGAGCGGGAGCGGGAAGAGTTCGCTGGCGTTCGACACGATTTATGCCGAAGGGCAGCGGCGCTACGTCGAGACGCTTTCACCGTATGCGCGGCAGTTCCTCGATCAGATGGAGCGGCCGGAGGTGGATTCGATCGACGGGCTGTCGCCGGCGATTTCGATCGAGCAGAAGACGACCAACCGGAGCCCGCGGTCGACGGTCGGGACGATCACCGAGATCTACGATTACCTGCGGTTGTTGTGGTCGTCGATCGGCGTGCCGCATTGCCCAAATTGCGCGATCCCGATCAGGAAGCAATCGACGCAGCAGATTCTGGAGCAGATACTGGCGCTGGCGGCGAAAGAGAAGGATCCGACACGGATCATGATCCTGGCTCCAGTGGCGCGGGGGCGGAAGGGCGAGTACAGGAAGGAGCTGGAGAAGTACGCGCGCGCGGGTTTCGTCAGGGCGCGGATCGACGGCACGCTGCGTTCACTCGATGAGGAGATCCTGCTCGACAAGCGCAAGAACCATACGATTGAGGTGGTGGTGGACCGGCTGCTGCTGAAGCCGGGACTCGAGAAGCGCGTCGAGGCGTCGATCGAGACGGCGACGAAGCTGGCCAACGGGCTGGTGACGGTGGCGCTGGTTGGGGGCGAGGAGCGGCTTTACTCGCAGAAGCTGGCGTGCCCGGACTGCGGCGAGTCGGTGCCGGAGATCGAGCCGCGATCGTTCTCGTTCAACAGTCCATACGGGGCGTGCGAGGCGTGTCACGGGCTGGGCTCGATGTGGTCGTTCGATCCGGACAAGTTCATCGTGGATCCGGAGCGGCCGTTGTTCGACGGAGGCCTGGGACCGGGCGGAACGTCCACGCTGATGCAGCAGGCGGTGGGCGAGGCGGCGCGCCGTTTGAAGATCGACATTTCCAGGCCGTTCGCGGAGCTCGACCGGAAGTCGCGGGAGGCGCTTCTCTACGGGCAGGCGGGGTGGCCGGGGATCGTGAAGCTGCTGGAGAAGGCTCTGGACGAATACTCGGATGGGTACAAAGAGTACCTGTTGGAGTACATGTCGGCGGCGGTTTGCGAGGCATGCGGAGGGCAGCGGCTGAGGCCGTCGTCGCTGGCGGTGCGGGTGAAGGGCTGGTCGATCGCGGAGTTCACGGCGCTGCCGGTGGTGAAGGCGCTGGCCGTGTCGCGGGAGTGGATCCTGACCGAACGCGAGGCGCAGGTGGCGGCGCGGATTGTCGAAGAGATCCGCAACCGGCTGGAGTTCCTGACGCAAGTGGGGCTGGATTACCTTTCGCTGGACCGGTCGGCCGCGACGCTGTCGGGAGG
>JACADU010000008.1 GCA_013388415.1 Bryobacteraceae bacterium | reverse complement strand
GGCGAGCTGCTCGGCGCGGCAGATCGCTACTTCGCGGGTGACGCCGTGGCCGACAACCCAAGCCAACTCGCGCACTTCGGCGATCCAGCCCCCTTCGGGCCTCTTTTCGGCTCTGATCGTCAACTTCATGAAGATTCCTTAAAAAAGACCGGGAAGCCGGGCTCAGGATCGGCCTCCCGGTGTGTTCAGGTCAACAAACAACGGGAGAGCGGCCAATTCCACCGGATCAGCGGAGGCTGCCGTCCACCTCGTCGAGCCAATCGGGGCGTTTCAGAACGTCGCGCGGGCGGGAACCGTCGGGCGGTCCGATAATGCCATCGCGCTGCATCATGTCGAGAATGCGCGCGGCGCGTCCGTAGCCCAAGCGAAGGCGCCGCTGGAGAATCGAAGTCGACGCCTTACCCATTTCAAGGACCACCTTCACCGCGTCGCGGTACAGGGGATCCTCCTCGCCATCGAATTCCTCCGGTTCATCGGCATCGCCGTCTTCCGACGGCGGCGCCAGCAGGTAACTCTGGTCGTATTCGGGCTGAGCCTGATTGCGCCAGAAATCGACAACTTCAGTGATCTCGACTTCGGTCACGAACGCTCCGTGCACGCGGAGCAGCCGCGACGTGCCCGGCGGCAGGAACAGCATGTCGCCTTTGCCCAGCAGGTGCTCGGCGCCCATGACGTCGAGCACGGTCCGCGAGTCGACGCGCGTAGCGACGCGGAAGCTGATGCGGGCGGGGAAGTTGGCCTTGATCAGACCGGTGATGACATCGACGCTTGGCCGCTGCGTGGCCAGCACCAGGTGCATGCCGACGGCGCGGGCCATTTGCGCCAGGCGGATGACGCTCTCCTCGACCCCGGCTCGTTCGAGCATCATCAGGTCGGCGAGCTCGTCGATGACAATCAGGATGTAGGGCAGCGGGCGCTCTTCAGCCGTGGCGTCACGGTTGTCCTCATCGAACAGCGACAGCGGCTTCTCGTTCTTCTGCCGGACCTTCTTGTTGAACTGCTCGATGTTGCGAACGCCGTAGCTGGCGAGCAGCTTCAGCCGCCGCTCCATCTCGAGAACGGCGTTGCGCAGGGCGTTGACCGCCTTCTTGGGCTCGGTGATCACCGGCGTCAGCAGGTGGGGGATTCCGTCGTAGATGCCGAGTTCGACGCGCTTGGGATCGACCATGATCATGCGGACTTCGTCCGGCGTCGACTTGTAGATCACCGACATGATGAGCGTATTGAGCATGACGCTCTTGCCGCTGCCGGTGGAGCCGGCGATGAGCAGGTGCGGCATCTTCTCGAGCTCGGTCACGCGAATCCGCCCGCTGATGTCCTTGCCGAGAGCGACGGTGAGGCGCGAGCCCGACTCGTTGAACTCGTCCGATTCGATGATCTCGCGCAGGGCGATCGTTTCGCGCCGGGTGTTGGGCACTTCGATGCCGACGGTGGGCTTGCCTGGGATCCGTTCGATCAGGATGGATTCCGCCTGCAGGCCAAGGCAGAGGTCTTCGCTCAGCGTGGTGATCTTGGCGATCTTCACGCCCGCATCGGGCTTGAACTCGAACGTCGTGACGACGGGACCGGGATTGATCTGGACGACGTTGCCGAGAACGTTAAACTCTTCCAGCTTGGCCTTGATGCGGCCGGCGATCTCTTTCAGTTCGAAGCTGTCGTAGCCCTGCCGTTCGGGCGGCGGATTGAGGAGATTCGTCGCCGGCAGTTTGAAATTCGTTTTGCGGTGCTCTTCGCGTTTGGGCTTGGGCGTTGGCGGCGGAAGGGCATCGGCGAAGCGCTTGTCCTCGGGGGCGCCGTCTTCGAGAGTGCGGATCGGGATCTCTTCATCCCACGGGGGCGCGTCGTCCAACACCGCTGTAACCGCATAGGCGGGCGGTTCGGCCGAGGCGGGTGTTCCGCTCATGTAGCGGGCCGCTTCCTGCGCCATCACCTGGTCCTGAATCGGAACGGGCATGCCGTCGAGATCCGCGGACAGGCCGGGCGGAGTGACCGCCACTGCGCCGGCTGTCATGGAGGCTGCGGCAGCGCGCTTGCGCTCCTTCTTCTCGCTGCCAGCCTGTTCAGGCTCGATCTCTCCGGGCTGTGTGGATTCGGTCCTCTTCCGCCAGCGGAATCCCTGAAGCCAGCTCAAGACTGCGGCTTCGGCGCGGTTCGCGAACACTGCGACCGAGAAGGTCGAAACGAGGTAAAGGGAGAGCACCAGAGCGGTCCCGAGCGCGAGAATCGTCCCCCAATCGTTCAGCCATGATTGCAGACGGCTCGAAATCAGGTAACCGGCGACGCCGCCGACAGGGAAGGCCGAGCGCCATGGATTGGGGGGCGAGGCCAGCGCGAGCAATCCGGATGTGGATGCCGCCATCAGCAGGTATCCGGCCAACCGAGTCCAAGGCGAACTGAATGCGCGCGAGCGGATCCAGGTCCACCCGATCCAAAAGGCGAGAACGGGGAGCAGCCATGCGGCCAGCCCGAGAGACTGGAAGCTGAAATCAGCCAGATGGGCCCCGGCGCGGCCGATCTTGTTCGATGGTTGGAGCTTGCCTGCGGCTGTGTTCCAACTCGGATCCGTGGGATCGTAAGAGACGAGGGCGAGGAGCAGAGCCAGGCCGAAGACAAACAACAATAATCCCCTCAGCTCTCGGAGCCGTGGGAAGCGTGTCACGCTAAAGAGCTTCATCCGCCGGAACGGCGGAGAAGCGCAAGGGCCAAAATCAGTATACCGAATAAGATACGGTAGGCAACGAAAAAACGCAGATTGGCCCGCCGCAGGTAGCGGAGGAAGAAGCCGATGACCATGCAGCCCGTGACGGCGCTGGCCAGCATCCCGGCGATGAAGACGCCGCGCTCGCCCGGCGGGATGCCGCCGGCCTGATGCAGGTCATAGAAGGCCTTGGCGGCGGCGGCGGCGATGGCTGGCGTGGACAGCAGGAAGGAAAACCGGGCCGCGGGGGCGCGGTCGAACCCCAGCAACAGCCCGGCGGTGATTGTGATTCCGCTGCGCGAAGTTCCAGGCACGACCGCCAACGCCTGCGCGACGCCGATCGCCAAGGCGTCGTACAGAGTCACGTGCGTGACCGTCTTGTGGCGGCGGGCGGTGGAGTCCGCCCAACCCATCAGCAGACCCACCGAGATGAGCATGAACCCGATCACCCATGGCGAGCGCAGAGTGGTTTCGACGGCATCCTTGGCAAACCAGCCGACGATGCCGATCGGAATCGAACCGGCGGCGAGATACCAAAGCAGATTGCCGTTGTCGCGAAGATCCGGATCGCCACCCCAGTCTCGACGGACGGCCGAACCGAGAATCTGGACCCAATCGCGAAAGAAGTACAGGAGGACGGCCAGCAGCGTCCCGAAGTGCAGGGCGATGTCGAAGGCGAGCCCCTGATCGGTCCACCCGAACAACCAGGGCGCGAGGGCCAAATGCGCGCTGGAAGAGATTGGCAAAAACTCCGTGAATCCTTGGATAACGGCGAGGAAGATCGCCTGGTAGAGGGTCATAATGGATAAAGGCCCATGGTAACTCACCGGCTTTCCCCTCCCGGGGCAATCCAACCATCCTCCTCATGACCAATACAAAGATCGTTGCGACTCTCGGCCCCGCATCCTCCAGTCCTGAGATGATCCGCCGGCTGTTGATGGCCGGCGTGGACGTATTTCGCCTGAACGCGTCTCACGGCACCGTGGAGGAGCGCAACGCTGCCATCGGCCACATCCGCGAAGCTTCGGCCGAGATTGGCGTGGAGACCGGAATCCTGCTCGACTTGCAAGGACCAAAGATCCGGCTGGGCACGTTTGAGGGCGGACAAGCGGTGCTCGAGAAGGGCGCTGAGTTTTGCCTCACGACAGAAAAGGTTCAGGGCAACTCGGGCATCGCCACGACCACTTACGCCGATTTCGCCCGGGATGTGAAGCCTGGCGACCGGGTTCTGCTTGCCGACGGCGCGCTGGAGTTGAGGGTCCTCGACTCGGACGGCACGGTCGCCCGCTGCACGGTGGTGACGGGCGGGGTCATCAGCGACAAGAAGGGCATCAACCTGCCCGGCGCGCAGTTGTCCACGCCGTCGCTCACGCGGCGGGACATGGAAAACCTGCAAGCGGGATTGGAAGCCGGGATCGACATGGTGGCTCTCAGCTTCGTCCGGCGGCCCTCCGATGTCCTGCGGCTGCGGCTCTTTCTCGAAGAAAAGGGCGCTAACCTGCCGATCATCGCCAAGATCGAAAAACCCGAGGCGGTGGAGAATTTCAAGGACATCCTCAGCGAGAGCGACGGCATCATGGTGGCGCGCGGCGATCTCGGTGTCGAGCTGCCGATGGAGAAGGTGCCCTTCATCCAGAAGTCGATCGTCGAGCAGGCGCGGCGCGCCGGAAAGTTCACGATCATCGCCACGCAGATGCTGGAGACAATGGTCGGGTCGGCGGTTCCGACCCGCGCGGAGATCTCCGACATCGCCAACGCGATCTACGATGGGGCGGACGCGCTGATGTTGTCGGCGGAAACCTCTGTCGGGCGTTATCCGGTGGAGGCGGTCTCGGTGATGGACCGGACGGCTGCCGAGGCTGAGACTTCGATGCGGCGTCTGGGCTTCCGGGAACTGCCGCAGCGTGAGTATGTCACGCACGCCGAGATCGTGGCCGATTCCGCTTACAACGCCGCCAAGATGGCAGGGGCGCAGGCCATTGTCGTGTTCTCCTCCTCCGGCGGAAGCGCCCGGCTGGTGGCGCGTTTCCGTCCTCCGGTGCCCATCTACGTTTTCACGCCCTCGACACAGGCGTCGCGGGGGCTCTCCGTGGTGTACGGAGCGCGGCCGATTCTGGCCGCGCAAATGTCTTCCACCGACGAGATGATGGCGTTGATGGACCGTATCCTGCTGGAACGAGGGTATGTCAAGCCGCGCGAGAGCGTGGTCTTCGTCGCCGGGCAGCCCATTGGCCGGCCCGGTTCGACCAACCTGATGAAGCTGCACCGGGTCGGCGAGGGACGTTAGAGAGTGTCAAGAAGTAACCTTGCCAACCGCTTCTGAGCCGCGACCGGAAGCGGGTGGTCCGGCCCTTGTGGATCAGTTGTTTGCTGGCATGCCCCTAAACTCGGCCAGAAACCGGCGAAATCCGGGAACAAACGGCTGAGAGTATTCGTTGTGATTCTTCGGGTGCGCGTTCTGGGAGCGCGCCCAACCAACGTCAAAAAGGATTGCCGATGAGGAAGTACCTTGTGTTCATTCCGGGCGGACTCGCCGCCTGCCTGGGGATTGCGATGGCGGCGTTGTCCGTGAAGCAGCCGGCGCACCGGCCGGCCCCTGCCATCACGCTGGAGCGGACGCAGGAAAGGATCGAGCGAGGCCGGTACCTCTACGAGCAGGTGGCGCACTGCGCCGGATGCCACAACGAAAGAGACTGGGACAAGTTCAGCGCGCCGACGCAGCCAGGCCGGACCGGCGCGGGGTTCGCGTTTCCCGAGGAACTCGGGTTGCCTGGCAAAGTGGTGGCGCCGAACCTGACCTCGGACAGGGAGACCGGTCTGGGCAAGTGGAGCGACGGCGAGATTGTCCGCGCGATTCGCGAGGGTGTTTCGCGCGATGGCCGCGCTCTTTTCCCCTTCATGCCCTATTCGCAGTACCGGAGTATGAGCGACGAAGATGTCTTCTCGATCGTGGCCTATGTCCGAACGCTCCCCGCCGTGCGGAAGCAGCAGCCCGCGACCGAGCTGAACTTTCCCGTCAGCCTGCTGGTGAAGTTCGAACCCAAGCCTGTCGATGGCAAGGTGAACCCGCCGCCCAAGAGCGACAGACGCGCTTACGGAGAGTACCTCGTGAAGATGGGCAACTGTATCGAGTGCCACAGCCAGGCGGAGAAGGGTGAGATCGCCGGCGGGAAAGAGTTTGCCGGCGGACGGGAGTTCCCGATAAACGGGTTCGTCGTCCGCAGCGCGAACATCACGCCGGACGAGGAGACCGGCATCGGCAAGTGGAGCGAGGACCGGTTCGTGGCGAAGTTTAAGGGTTACGCGAACATGAACCAGGGGAACGCGCCGAAGCACACGCAGGCCAATTTCACATTGATGCCTTGGATCGAGATGGCCTCGATGCCGGAAGAGGATCTGCGCGCTATCTACATGTACCTGCGCACAGTCAAGCCTGTCTACAACAGCGTTGAAGTCCATCCGCCGCTGTCGCTGGCGCAGACTCAGTAGGGCTTTACGGAAGATGGCCGGCC
>JACADU010000177.1 GCA_013388415.1 Bryobacteraceae bacterium | reverse complement strand
TTCAATGCCACCGTGCACGTGGGACAGGCTGAAACAACATAGCGCGCCTTCCCGCCGCGCAAAAGTGCCCGGCCCGGCGCCCCCCGCTCGCGCCCGCGGCGAACGGCCAGCGCCGCATGAGGGAAGTAATCTGTCAGGAGCTGTGCAGCGGCCGAATCCTGCCCGCTGCCCTCTTCATGACGGCCCTCACTGACGCCGAAAAGGCTCTTCAGGCGGCCATCCAGGCTTCCTGAAATCACTCCGGCTTCGCCAGCCGCTCCGCCAGCCGTTCGGCCGTGTGCCTCACCTCGACGTCCATCCCGGCGGCGTCGCAGCCCCCCCGGATTTGCAGCACGCAGCCGGGACAATCCGTGCTCACCCCGCGGGCGCCCGCCGCCCGGATGTTCTCCAGTTTTCTCCCCAGCACCGCCCGCGAGATTGAGGGCAGCTTCAGCGAGTACGACCCGCCCATCCCGCAGCAGACGTCCGATTCCGCCATCTCATGGACTCGAAGCCCGGCAAGGGCCAGCAATTCGCGCGGCTGCTCGAAAACGCCCAGCGTCCGCTTCAGATGGCACGAATCATGGTAGGTGACGGCGGATGCGCCGCTCTCCCCGAACTCGAAGCGCAGCCTCCCTTGCCGCGCCAAATCCAAAACCAGGGTCGAGAAATCCACCGTCCTCGCCGCGGTCTCCTCCGCCTCCCTCGCCTGTTCAGCGCTTCCATGCTCCTTCAGCAACGCTCCAAATTCACTCTTCAATGCCACCGTGCACGTGGGACAGGCTGAAACAACATAGCGCGCCTTCCCGCCGCGCAGCGCCTCCACGTTCGCCGCCGCAGCCTCTGCCGCGGCTTCCTTGTCTCCGCTGTATCGCGCCGGCGCGCCGCAGCAGGTCTGCGCCTCCGGAAACTCCACGCGAATGCCCGCGTGGTTCAACACCTTCACGATCGCCTCGCCCGTCTCGGGATAAACGAAATCGATCAGGCAGCCCGCATAGAGCGCCGCCGTCTCCTCGCATTCCGGCTGCTCGATCTTCAAGAACCGGTCGCGGAACGGCTCCGCGGCGATCGCCGGCAGGCTCCGCCCCTCCGTCAGCTTCGACAGCGCCAACGGCAGGTGGCGGATGAAGCCGCCGCCCGCCAGCGGCTTCTGCGCCCTTGAAGCCACCCGGAGCGCCGCATGAAATGCGCGGCGGTTGTTCACCAGCCCGAACGCCGCCCTTTGCAACAGCGGCGCGCCCTGCTTGGCCGCAACGCGGCCGCGCACCTCGCGAATCAATCCCGGAATGTCGATCTGCGCCGGACAAAACTCCGCGCAAGTCCCGCATTGGATGCACAGCGACTGCACGTCCCGCGCTTCCTCCAGCGCGTCGAACCACGCCGTCAGGATGGCGCCGATCCCGCCCGTGTACACCTTCCCGAAAACGTGCCCGCCCACAACACGAAACACCGGACACACGTTCAGACACGATCCGCACCGGATGCACTGCAATGCTTCCCGAAACCGCGGATCCGCCGCCATCTCCGTCCTCCGGTTGTCGAGCAGCACGATATGCAGATCCTTGCGGCTTCCGTCCGTGTTCTCCACCGGCCCGGTGATGATCGAAACATAGCTGGTGATCAACTGCGCCGTCGCGCTTCGCGGCAACGCCGCCAGGATCGGCTGGAGATCCTCCATCCGTTCCACCAGCTTCTCCAGGCCCACGATCGCGATGTGTGTGTTCGGAAGCGTCGTCACCAGCCGCGCATTGCCCTCGTTCGTCATCAGAACGAGACTGCCCGTCTCAGCCACCGCCACATTCGCGCCGGTAATGCCAATGTCGGCGGCGAGAAACCTGGCTCTCAACTCGCGCCTCGCCACGCTCACAAGCTGCGGGATGTCCGGATCCAATTCCTGCCTGGTCTGCTTGCTGAACAGCTCCGCGACATCGGTCCGCGTCAAGTGAATCGCCGGCAGCACCATGTGCGATGGCCGCTGATGCGCCAATTGAATGATCCACTCGCCAAGATCGGTCTCCGAGACCTCCAGCCCCGCCGCCTCCAGGCTCTGGTTGAGGTGGATCTCCTCGGATGCCATCGACTTCGACTTCACAACCCGCCGGGCCTTCTTCCCACGCGCGGCCGACAGCACATACTCCCTCGCTGCCTCAGGGCTGCGGGCCAGAAAGACCTTGGCACCCGCCGCTTCCGCCCTCCGGGTGAACAACTCCGCCAGTTCTTCCAAGTGCGACGCGGCGTAGCCCTTCCTCTCGGCAATCCGCGCCCGCAGTTCGCCGGCGTCGATCCCCTCATACGCCCGCGCCCGGCTCGTCCTGTAGGCTTCCGAAAAACGCGTCAACGATCCGGACAGCGTCGGGTTGGCCAGCGCCGTCTCAATCGCCCTCTTGAGCTCGCTCATGGCTGCGCCTCTCCCGCTTCCCGGTTCTGAATGATCAGAATCAGAAGCCGTCTCGGACCGTGCACGCCGATGGTCAGCACGCGTTCGATATCGGCGGTCCTGCTTGGCCCGGTAATCGCGGCCACGAACGCGCACTTCCGCGCGTCGAGCCGCCCGAGCGCCGCCGCCATGTCCGCCACAATGCGGTCGGCGTACAACAGCGCAGCATGGATCGGCGGCAGCGTCGAAACCAGCCGCCGCGCCACCGCGCTCGAGTCGCTCAGCAGTGTCCCCGTCTCCGCCGCGCCCCAGTCCATTTCGCTGACCCCGATGAGCGCTCGCGCCGCCGCATCTCTGGTGACTTCGAAATGCAGGGCAGGGAACCGCCGCGCCAGTTCATCCCGTTCGCTTTCAGTCAAGAAACCGTCGCAAGCCCACACCGCAAGCCGCCCCGGCTCATCCGCCACGCCTTCTTCCCTGAGCAGCGAAACGATGCGCTCCACCGCCTCCCGCCTGTCCTGAACCAGGCGGCATTCGGCGCCAACCGCCTCAGCCTGACGGACAAACTGGCCAATCAGCATCCTGATTGAAGACTATCGCACCGGAAACACCGGTGAATGGCCTCCCAAGCCGCTTGCCTCTGGCCGGCGGCGCACCGGCGGCATGGCCGCGGTTAAGGTTCGAGCGCCCGCTGGACTAAGAGCGTGTCCGTGTGCTGACAGAACGCCGCCGCTTTCCCCTCCTTCAACCGCCAGACATGCACGAACGGCGCCCGGAAACTCTTCCCCGTCGCCTTGTACTTCCCGCTGTATGCGCCCAACGCCACCACCGTGTCGTTCTCCGAAACGAACTCCTCGGGCACGGCGGCAAACCCCTCCCACTCCGATCCCAGCCGCATGAAGACGCCCTCGAGAACCGCCTGCGGTCCGCGATACGTCCCCCCGTACGGGAAGCCCTCCGCTTCCGTCCATTCAATCTCCGGATCCAGCGCGGCAAGGACCGCGCCAACGTCGCCTCTTGCGAATGCCGCATAAAGCGCCTTGATCGTTTCCGTTGCTTGTGTGCTCATTGCCGCCCCTCCTGTCCCGGCTCGCAAACCCATCCAGATTACTCCAGCACCAGGGCCCGACGCTAACGAATTGTCAGGAAACCGCCCTGCCAGCCGCTCTCTGACGCTCCTGGCTCCGCCGCCGATTCTAAAGCCAGCGCCGTCAGGGAGTCGTCTGGCCCATGTGGAGCGGTTGTCTGCTGACATCCCCGTAGCTGATAGACTGCCTGCTGGTGCGCGACCTCTACGAACTACGCCCTGAAGACATCGAGAACCCTCCCTCCGGCTGGCTGGCCACGCTCCGCCGTATCGGCCCCGGCATGATCCTCGCCGCCTCCATCGTCGGCAGCGGCGAGCTCATCGCGACCACGACCCTCGGCGCCGAAACCGGCTATGCCGCCCTCTGGATTGTCGTCTTCTCCTGCCTCATCAAGCCCGCCCTCCAATACGAAATCGGCCGCTTCTCCATCGTCTCCGGACAGACCGGTCTCGCCGGCTTCAACCGCATGCCCGGCCCCCGCTGGCGCGTCAACTGGGTCGTCTGGATGTGGGCCCTCGTCGTTCTGTTCACCCTGTTTCAGGTCGGCGCGATGTTCGGCGGCGTCGCGCAAGTGCTCAATCAATTGGTTCCCTCCGTGGAGCCTCGGGTCTGGGTGCTTGGCCTGCTGGCTCTGACGCTCTGGATTCTTCTCGGCGGCGGCTATGAACGCATCGAGCGGCTGGCCACCCTCAAGGTCGGCCTGTTCACCATGCTCACCATGCTGTGCGCCCTGCTGCTCACGCGGAAACCCGAACTGTTCCGGATGGGCGACGTGCTCAGCAAGGGCTTCACTTTTCAACTGCCGCCCGGCGATGGACTCGCCACCGCCATCGCCGTCTTCGGCATCACCGGCGTCGGCGCGACTGAACTCTTCATGTACCCCTATTGGTGTGTCGAAAAGGGCTACGCCCGGTTCACCGGAAAGAGCGACGGCTCCCCTGCCTGGTTGCTCCGCGCCGAGGGCTGGATTCGCGTCATGCGCTTCGACATTTTCGCCTCAATGATCATCTACACCATCGCCACTGTCGCCTTTTATTTGCTCGGCGCCGGCATTCTTCACCCTCAGGGACTAGTACCAAGCGCTAAAGACATGATCCCTGTACTGTCGAAAATCTATACAGAGACCCTCGGCGCCTGGTCTCTTCCCCTCTTCTATGCCGGCGCAATCTTCACCCTGTACGGCACCATCTTCGCCGCCACCGCCGCGCATTCCAGGCTGTACGCCGACATGGTCCGGCTCCTCGGCGGGTTCGAGCATGGAGACTACGCTGCCCGCCTCCGATGGCGCAGCCGCTTCGTTTGGCTGCTCACGACGATCCCCGCCGGCCTCTTCCTCATTCTTGAAAGCCCCGTCCAAATGGTGAAAGCAGGAGGCTTAGCTCAAGCTGTCCTGCTGCCCGTCATCGCCGTGGGAGCGCTTTTTATGCGCTACCGCGGGCTGCCTGCCGAAGTCCGCTCCAGCCACCTGACCACCGCCGGGCTTTGGATTGCCGCCATCCTGACTGTGACCGCCACAACATTTTCTCTCCTGACATTTGCATTTCGTTGATCGAGGTGTTATTGTTTCTAAGAGCGTACTATACGGTACACAGCTCGCCAGCTATCCTCCAAGTCAAAGCTGGCACCTATTGCTGGCGGGAATCTTCCTCCGAGTTCCCGCCGGCTTTTTTATTGCCCGCCCTCTCCGGCGGCGTCGCTTCCTGCTCGATTATGCTGAAGGGGCATGCCGGTTGTCGCAACGCGGCTTGAACGCCGCATGAGAGGTGGGGCGCAAGCTCATCTGCTCGCCTGTTCCGACAACCACCACTACATCACCAAGTTCGTCAACAACCCTCAGCACCGCCGAATCCTGGTCAACGAGTGGACCTCGACCATCCTCCTCCGGTTTCTCGGCGTCTTGACCCCGGAGGCGCAGGTCGTCGAACTCACCGAGGACTTCCTCGCCCGCGAACCCGAAGTCTGCCTTCAGCTCGGCAGCGGCAGAATCCCTGTCCCGCCCGGCTGGCACTACGGCTCTCAATACCCCGGCAACCCCTTGAAAGATGCCGTATACGACTTCCTGCCCGACGCCTTGCTTCAGCAGGTCGCCAACCTCGAGCAGTTCGCCGGAGCTCTCGTTTTCGACAAATGGGTCGCCAACTCCGACTCCCGCCAGGCCATCTATTTCCGCCGCCGCATCAAAGCCTGGCTCCCCGGCGCCGAAACCGCGCCTCAGCAGAAGGGCTTCCTTGTCCAGATGATCGACCACGGCTACGCCTTCGATGGACCTCGCTGGGAGTTCCTCGACACTCCCCTGGCTGGACTGTATTTCCGGCCAATCGTCTACAGCCGTCTCGACTCCCCCGAACGCCTCGAGCCGTGGCTGACTCGCGCCTCGGAATGCCCGGAATCCGTCTTCGACGAAATCCTCCGCACCACGCCCCGCTGCTGGCTCGATCAGGACGAGAGCGACTTCGAGCGTCTCGTCTCGAACCTTTATGGCCGCCGGAGGAGAATCGCCGACCTCATCGCCGCAAGCGCCCGCGCCAAGCCCGACGTCTTTCCCGCCCTCTCCTCCCGGCGTCCGCCTCCGCCTCCCGGCTCGGTCAGGTTGAAAAGGTAATCCCCCGGTCCCGCACTCCCGCAAATCGGCCGCCCTCTCTTTAGTAGACTCTTGTGTTGAGGCTTCCTGAGGACAGCCGACCGCCCCGAGGAGTTGAGAAAAACAATTGGCGCGCAGCGGTTTTATCGAATGCCCCGAGTGTGGATCCAAACGGGTCAAGACAATCAGAATCCGGGGTATTCGCGACCTTGCTCTGATGCTGACCGGGGCCTATTGCTTCCGTTGCAGCAACTGTAGCGCGAGATTCGTCCACCGTCCCCTCGGCGCCCGCAATGCCGCCTGGGCGAAATGCCCCCGCTGCCTCCGGATGGACCTCTCCATGTGGGAACTGCGCCTCTACAGACCTTCGACCTGGATGCGGCTCAAACTCTGGTTTGGCGCCAATCCCTGGAGATGCGACCCCTGCCGGATCAATTTCGTCAGCTTCCGTCCCCGCAAAGAACGCTACGTCCGCCCCGCCGTCGAAGAGTAGTCCGCCTGACTTCTCCCCGCCGCCCAAAAAGAAAATGGTTCCAAGTGACCCTCGGAAGCTGCCTGCCGCCGGCCTGCTAGCAAACCCCTCTCCTTGCGGAGTGGGAGGCCTCGACTTGACGCCTCGTGCTTGGGGCGATCCATGGCCTTCGCTCGCCGCCGGCAGGCTTTCCCATGCCGGCAGGTCAACGCTCCAGCCAAACACGCCAGTCGCTCAGCACGCTGCGCGACCTGAACTCGATTCCGCGGCCTTTCACTCCTCCGCACCGAAACCACCGTTACCGGCATCCCGTGGCGGGCTCAACGCTCCCGGCCTACAGCATCGATTCAGTTTCCGCCGCCCATTGACCCGGTCCGTTCTACTCTCCACCGCAGCCCCTTCGCGATCAGCGCCACGGCCTCAACAAGTAAAACCCGTTGTCAACAGGCTGCACGAAAACCTCAGTGGCTTGACTTCTCCGCCACTCCCCCTCGGGGTGAGTCCCTTTCGAGTCCCTCCCTCAGGATCAAAGTGCTCAGCGAAGCCTGCCATCCGATGGTCGTCCACTCCGGCCGCCCGATCTCCCTTCGCTCCCCCTTCATTCCCCGCTTCCGCGGTTCATTCCAGGATCATCGTTCCGGGTCCGCTCCGTCCGGTCTGGACTGCAGTTCCTCAAACCTCTTGGAACCATCTGTAGTATGCGGCGAATCGCAAAACGAGTCAAAGGAAATCGGACAGCCGGCGGGCCTCCGTCAACAGTTTTTATTTCCTTTTTTATCAGCTTGTTACAGACTGATGCCTGTGGATCGCCTGTTGATAAAACGTAGATTCGGAATTCTGTTTTTTCCTGCCTGCCTCCCCCGGCTCCGCTGCGCTATCATCATGGCAGGCGTCCCCCCTCGAACGACAATGCCTGCGTCCCTCGGCAAAACATTGATTACCTTGGGCGGTTTGCTCCTGCTCGCCGGGCTGCTTGTCACGCTCCTCGAGAAATTCCCGCTCCGCCTCGGAAGGCTCCCAGGCGACATCGTCCTCAAAGGCAAGCACGGCGCCTTCTACTTCCCCATCGTCACTTGCCTGCTGTTGAGCGCGGTGTTGTCGCTGCTGATGTGGCTCCTGCGCCGCCGCTGAGCTCAGTTCAGCACGCCCATCTTGTCCAGCGGCCAGTACACGAAAACAGCCTTGCCGTAGATCGCTTCCCGCGGCACCGGTCCCCAGTTCCGGCTGTCGTTCGAGGAACTTCGGTGATCCCCGAGCACGAAATAGTGGTCCTTCGGCACCCGCGTCGCCGGATAAGAAGCAGTGTCGCGGAATTCCTCCGGGACGTACGGCTCCTCAAGCTCCCGCCCGTTCAGAATCACCTGTCCCGCCCGCACCTCCACCAAATCCCCGGGAATCGCCACGACCCGCTTGATGTACGACTTGGTCGGGTCCGACGGATACCAGAACACCACCGTGTCGCCCCGCTCGATCGCCCCGATTCCGAGCCGGTACACGAATTTGTTGATGAAGATCCGCTCCTGGTCCTCCAGCGACGGCATCATCGACGTCCCTTCCACCTTCACCGGCTGATACAGGAACAGGATCACAATCAGAGCGATCACCACCGACAGCGTCAGGTCCCTCAGCCAGTGCGCCAGTTGTCTCCACATCGGCTCTTGCGCTCCAGTCCGGATTGCTTCGATTGAATCACGCTGGCGCGGCCCGCGGCAATGACGGCCTGCGCAGGCATCCCGGAGCGCCGCGCCGCCCCTCGGCAAGTTGATCAATACTGAGTCGCAC
>JACADU010000167.1 GCA_013388415.1 Bryobacteraceae bacterium | reverse complement strand
GCCGTGAGCATCCAGGCGATGCAGGCGCTGGGAATTCCCGTCAGCTCGCCGGCGCACTTTCGCATAGTTGTCATCCGCGACTACCTCGCCGAATGCTTGCGGCAGATGAACCAGGAGCGACTGTCCTCCGGCGCTGCCTGGATGCTTGTCCGTCCTTTTGGCAGAAAGCAGTGGATCGGCCCCCTCTTCGTTCCCGGGACGACGCCATGCTGGTCCTGCATGGCGCACGCTCTGGAGCGGAACGGGTGGTCCGAGGGCGCTTGCGTCGCAAGCCTCGCCACAACCGGCGCAGTCACGCAGACTCTCGCCGCCGCTGAAGCCGCCAAGTGGCTGCTGGCGGGTTCCAATCCAACCATCCAGGGGATCATTTGCGAGATCGACACCGCAGATCTGAGCGTCACCAGACACATCGTCAGACGGCATTCCGCCTGTCCGGATTGCGGCGGCCCGGCCGCCGTCCTCGTGTCTCCCGAAGCCCTGATCAGCCCTCTCACCGGCATTGTCACGCGGGTCGAATTGGCGCACTCGGAGCCGGCCTTTTCCCTATGCATAGCGGAAATGTCTCAGCTCCTCCGTCCTGACGCCTCCGGCGCACTCTTCTACACCAAACGGGGCGTTGTCACGGGCAAGGGCCGGACTCCCGCCCAGGCCCGCCTCCGCTGCCTGGGCGAAGCGGTTGAGCGCTACTGCACGCAGCTCCATGGCGATGAGTCGCGAGTCTCCGCTTCCTGGCGAGAGCTCGGCGCGAGAGCGGTCGACCCGCAGAACCTGCTCCTGTTCAGCGACACGCAATACCGCCAGGGCCATCGCGCTCCTCCCCGCTTCGACCGGAATGCGGCGGCTGATTGGACTCCGGTTCGATCGTTGATCACCGGGGAGGAGCGGCTCGTCCCCACCGCCTACTGCTATTTCGGTTATGGCCACGCCGCTTGCGGCGCCTCCTCGAACGGTTGCGCCGCCGGCGAAACCCTGGAGGACGCCACATTCCGGGGCCTGCTCGAACTGATCGAAAGAGACGCTGTCGCCATCTGGTGGTATAACCGCGTTCCCCGCCCTGAACTGTTCCTGCCGAACACGCCGGAGATCGTATCTACCCTGCTCGATGCCCTCCAGAGCCGCTTCGCGGCTGTGCATCTCGTGGACGTCTCCACCGACTTTGACATGCCCGTTTGCGTCGCCATCGGCGTGCAAGCCGGTGGAGCCCGAGTCCTGTTGGGCGCAGGCTGCGCTCCGGATCCCGCCGTCTCCGCCAGGCGCGCTCTCGAGGAACTCGCAGCCCACGCCGTCGAACGCGGAACTCCCGCTGGCTGCGCCCTTGAAGCTTGGATGCTCCCTGCGCCCGCTGCAATTCCCAGGCAACCGGGAGCGGCGACGCTCGAAGGCTGCCTTGAACGCCTCAGGAGCCTTTCTCTCGACGCTCTCTTGCTCGATCTCTCGAAGCCTGAAACCGGCATGTCCGCCGCTCGAGTCATCGTGCCGGGGCTGCGTCCGTGGAAGCCTCGCTTCGCGCCAGGCAGGCTGTACGACGTCCCTGTCGCCCTCGGCTGGCGGCTCTCGCCCCTCACTGAAGCTGAACTGAATCCGGTTTCTTTCCCGCTGTGATCCCAATTCGCTCCAGCAGAGCGGGATATCGAGGGTCTGAGCGGATGGAATCGAATCCTGGAGCCACATGCACGATGGAAACCAGCCCGTCGTGTTCGCGATAGGCCGTTTCGAGCCACTCGAAAGCCTTGTCGCGGTTTCCCAGCATCCCCCACACGGAAGCCACATAAGCCGCGGGAACCCTGCCTCGAGATCGCAGTAGAATCAGCCGCGTGAGCGCCTCCTCGGCCTCACGGCGCCGCCCGGCAATCGCGTAGAGTTCCGCCCAGAATCGCACAACCAGCGGGTGCTCGCTCGCGTTCTCCCGAAGCTTCTCCATCTCGCTGAATGCCGCGGGAGTCTGCCCGCGCCGCGCCAGAATCTGCGCGGTGACCAGCCTGCTGGTAAACGACGCAGGATCCATCTCGATCAGCTTCCGGCATTGCTGCAAAGCTTCATCGTCCAGCCGCGCGTAATACAGCACGACGGCAAGATTGATGTTGGCCGGCAACGAAAAGGGCTCACCCGCTACCGCTCGCCTGGCGTGATCGATGGACTCGGTGAAGCGGCGCTGCTTCACCAGCATGTAGGAATACCATTGGTGCGCGGTCGCCAGCCGGGGGTTGATCTGGAGCGCGCGGCGAAAGCACCGTTCGGCCTCAGCAAAATCGCGATGGTACAGGGATGCCACCTGACCCATGGACACCCATCCGTCCGCAAGGTCTGGAGCGAGCGCAACCGCTTTCGCCGCTGCCTGCGCGGCTTTTGCCAGCGACTCCGCCGGCGGGATCATGTTGCGCTCCGCAATGACAGAGTAGGCGTCCGCCAACCCGGTCCAACCCGCCGCAAATGAAGGGTCGCGCGCCGTCGCCTGCTCGAAGTATTCGAGCGACAGCCGCACCGCGGAGTCGGTTCGCTGCCGCCAGTAGTATCGCCCCATCCAGTAGAGGTCTTGAGCCTGTAGGTCCTTCGTCGAGCCGCTGTTTGCCGTCTGCATCCCGGCAAGTGTCACGCCCAGCGTCCCGGCGACATCTCTCGAGATCTCGTGACGCAGCTCAAAAAGGCCCTTCTCATCACGTTCGTATTCTCCAGCCCAGACCTGAAAGCCGTCGGGCGCACGGATCAGCCGGATCAGCACCCGCAGCTTGGCGTCAGTCCGCCGGATGCTGCCCGACAGAAGGTAGCGAACGCCAAGCTGCCGCCCGATCTCGTTGGCCGGCAGTGACAAGGCCTTGAATCGTAATGCGCTCTCCGGTCCGACGACGCGGAGATTCCGCAATGAGCCCAGCGTGTGCGTCAACTCCTCGGTGAAGGCTTCCGAGAAATAATTGCTCTCTTCGGCGCCCCCCAGCAACCTGAAGGCGAGCACCGCCAGCGAGTTGGCCGGCGGACTCGGACCCGGCGGGCTCGGGCCGGGCCGGGCCAACAGCCAGACGGCTACAGCGACCGCGGCCAGCACGAGCGCAAACCCTCCAATCCCGCCCAGGCGCCCGCGCTTGGGTCCCTCCAACGCATCCACGAATGCCCCCGCCGAGCCGTAGCGTCTCTCCGGCTTCGCCGACAGACAGCGGGCGAAGACGCCATCCCAGCGCTTCGGCAGCGCCGCCGAGACTGATTTGGGCGAAAGCGGTTCTCCGCTCCGCCGTGTTCCCGCCCCTTCTTTCGGCTCCAGGACCGCCGGTGGGAGCCCGGTCACCATCTCGAACGCCATCAGGCCAAACGCGTAGATGTCCGACGCCCGCGCCGGCGGAGCCCCCTCCAACTGCTCGGGGGCCATGTAGGCCGGCGTGCCGGCGCGCATGATCGAGTCGGCCGGAGGTTCCCCGGGCGCCCCCGCCTGCCGAGCCAGCCCGAAGTCCGTGATCGACGCCGCCAGCGCCCCCGTCTTCGTCTTCGCCAGCATCACGTTGCCCGGCTTCAAATCCCCGTGAACCACCCCCTCGGCATGGGCGGCGTCCAGCCCTTTGGCGATCTCGCGCAGCACCTTCAACGCCTCGCCCTTCGGCAGCGCGCCCTCCCGCCGCAACCTCTCGGCCAGCGTCTCCCCTTCCAGCAATTGCATGCTCAGAAAGATCAGCGGCCCTCCGGGCCGTTCCTCCCGGAACACGTCATAGACCGGACAGACGTGCTCTGAGCGGATGGCGCGCGCGCGCCTGACTTCCTGCTTGAACTGCTCCACGATCCCCTCATGCGTGGCGATCTGGCTGCGGATCGTCTTGATCGCGGCCGGCTCTCCCAGTAAGCGGTCAAACGCTTCGTAGACCTCGCCCATCCCCCCGCATGCGATAAACCGGATGACCTCGAAGCGGCCGCACAGCAGATCGCCGGGCTGGAGCGCCTGGCCCCGCGAAGCGATCTCAGGCAGAATCTCCGCGATCACTGAAAGCGGCCTGTCCAGGAACCCCTCATCCGCCTCCGTGGCATCGAGCAGCCGCTGCAACTCCGACTTCATCGCCTCATCGCCGCCGCACGCTTCGGTGATGAAAGCCGGCCGCAACTCCTTCGTCCGTTCCATTGCCGCGGAGTACAGCTCGGCGAGTCTCTTCCAGTCCTCCGCGGTCATCACATCACTTGCCGATCTGCGCGTAGAGCCACGCGCGCGCGAGCTTCCAGTCCCGCTTGACTGTGCGCGCCGAGATTTCGAGGACTTCACCGGTTTCTTCCTCTGAGAGGCCGCCGAAGAACCGAAGCTCCACGACCCGGCTCTGCCGCGGCCCCCACTCAGCTAAGCGCGAAAGCGCCTCGTCAAGTGCCAGAATCTTGTCGGAAGGGAGTGTGCCCGCCTGCCGGCACTCATCCAGCATCTCCGCCGCCACGCCCCCGCCTCGCCGCGCAGCCCGGTGCTGCCGCGCGTAATCCACCAGGATCTGCCTCATGACCTGAGCCGCCACCGCGAAGAAATGCGCCCGGTTCTTCCAGTCCTTGTCCTGCCGGTTCAACCGGAGCCAGGCCTCGTTCACAAGCGCGGTCGCTTGAAGCGTATGCCCGGGCCTTTCGCGCTGCATGTGCCGCAAGGCAATCCGCCGGAGTTCCGGGTAGACCATCTCGATCAGGCGCGTCCTCGCTCCGGAATTGCCATCCCTCAGCGCGGCTAGGAGTTGCGTCACATTCTCAGGTTCAGGTTGCATCAGGCTTCGATCATTTTAATGCCTCCCACAGCCGCCCTTGTCCACGGTCGCGGCTTTCGCGAGATCTGCGCGATGTTCGGCGCCGGCCGCTGTTCAAGCCACGCCGCAGCCATCTCCGCGCGCGCCCTGCCTCTGACGCCAGAATCGCTTGCATTCGTGGATGCGGGATCTCTTGCGAAACCGCCAGAGCCCGCGAAGGATCCCCCCGGCGGCTCCGCCTTGCTTCACAGCGCCATTGGCGGCAGCGCCGCTGCTGCAATTGTCCGTGGACCGGCGCTATGATTGCGCGCCCGGCGCCACATTGAACCGCGATGGCTTCACCCGGTCAGGGTGCTTTTTGACCAGGGTCCTCGGGTCCAGCAGGTGCATCGGCTTGAATGACTTCGATGACCACTTGCACCCTTCTTCAAACTGCAGACCCACAAAATAGCCGATCTCGCGAAAATGACAATACCGGACGGTCCCCGAGAACTCGCCCTTCGGGTAGTTGATCGTGACCTCGACTCCCAACGGAATCTGCAAGTCCACCTGGACGCATGCCCCTGACAATGAAATGTCTTCCAGGTTGGCGACCGCCCGGCGCGGCTTCCCGCCCGGGTCCTTCCATCGAACCTCTACCAGGTCGGCACACAGCATTCGGGGTTCGGTTCGCCGTTCGAACATACGCTCTCACTATCGGCAAATCACTCCAGCGCATCCACATACGCGGACGGGAGAAATTCGCCTTAGTCCCTCCTAAGAAAGAAGCCTGACGCGAGTCGCCCCGCCCAGGAAGTGACTTCCATAGTACCCCTAATCCGCGCGTACCGCACATGAATAATCATTCATGCGCCCGTTGCCTCAGGTACTCCTCCCTCATCATCAGGTCCATTGACGAGCGCGCATGGTCCACTGCCAGGACTCCGTCGAGGTGATCCATCTCGTGTTGAATCAGCTCGGAAAGCGAATCCACTGCTTCCAGCTCCCGCCACTCCCCCGCCCTGTCCTGATGCCTCAACCCGACCCTCTTGTGGCGTTCTAACCGTACCATGAGGTGTGGAAAGGAGAAGCAATCGTCGTACAACATGAACCTTTCTTCACTTTTGAACGTGTACTCCGGGTTGATCAGTTCATACCTCCGCCCACCCACCTCCAGGAAGATCACCCGCACGGGCGCGCCGATCTGAACCGCGCTGATGCCCCGCCCGAAGCCGTGGGTCCGCCGGAACTCGGCCAGCGTATCTTCCAAGTCGCGCAAAACCTCGGCCGTGTCCGCGGGTTCGACGCGTCTTGACACTTCCCGGAGAACGGGATCTCCCAACAGAAGAATGCGGCGGACCGGCATAGAAACATGGTAACGGCTCCAGACGCCGCGGTAACCTGAACGTGATGCAAATCCACGCCCAAGCTCCCTGCCGGGTCGATCTGGCGGGCGGAACGCTCGACATCTGGCCGCTCTACCTCTATCACCCGGAAGCGGTGACATTGAATTTCGCCGTCTCGGTCCAGACAAGCTGCCGGATCACGACTAAGGAAGGGCGTTCGATCACGCTGCGCTCCATCGACCAGGGGATCGAAGAGACCTTCGACTGCCTTGAAACCTTGGTCTCTGCGAAGAAGGTCCGCCACCCTCTGGCCGCGCAAGTTGTCCGTTATTTCCGTCCCGAAACCGGCTTGACGGTGGAAACGGACTCCGAATCCCCCGCCGGGGCGGGCATCAGCGGCAGTTCCGCCATGCTGATCGCCACCGTGAGCGCTTTCAACAAGCTGATGCGAAAGGGTCACACTCTGGAGCAGGTCCGCGAAATTGCACAGAACATCGAGGCGCAGATCATCCGCGTCCCCACCGGCTGCCAGGACTACTATCCGGCGATCTATGGGGGTGTCAGCGCCATCGAACTGACGCCGGCCGGGATTCGCCGCGTGCCCATCCCCGTCGACGCGGAAGAGCTCAACCGCCGGTTCGTGCTTGCTTACACGGGCAAGCCGCGTTTCTCCGGCATCAACAACTGGGAGGTGACAAAGCGCCACATCGACGGCGACCGCAAGGTCCATAAGAACTTCGACCGCATCGCCTCGATCGCCTCCCGGATGCGCCGCAGCCTCGAACGCTCCGACTGGTCCGGCGCGGCATCCCTGCTGCATGAAGAGTGGACCCACCGCCGCAAGAACGCACCCAGCATCTCCACCCCGCTCATCGACCGGCTGATCCACTCGACCCGCAAGGCTGGCGCGCAAGCGGGCAAAGTCTGCGGCGCGGGGGGCGGCGGCTGCGTGGTTTTCCTTTGCGAACCCGGCGCCCGAGAGCGCGTCGAGACCGCCATCCGCGCGGCCGGCGCGGCCGTCCTGCCGGTCTCGGTAGCCCCCAAAGGCGTGCGCATTTCGGCGAGGGCCTGATGACTGATCCCTCTGGCGGAACCGACCACCTCGCCCCGCCAGTCCCCGGCCGCCGGCACTTCGGCATTTTCCTGAGAGCGGTGCTGTTCCTGCTCTTCGTCCGCTTCTTCGGCTCCCTCATCGCCTCGGTCCTCGTGGAAACCATCGGCTACTTCCCCGCCGCCGCCCTCAGCTTCTTCCTGGCCGCGACCATCGCCAGCGCCTTTGTCGTCCGGGCCTTCGAACGCGGCCGGCTGGAAGACATCGGCATGGGCTGGACCCGCGACTCCCAACGTCATCTTCTGCTGGGAACCGCCGCGGGCATCGCGGGCGCCGCCTTCGCCACCCTCCTGCCGCTGGCCTTCGGCGCCGCCTCCTTCGAAAAGGCTCCGGACTGGTCTTACACCCCTGGCCGCCTGCTCTTCGTCAGTGTCCTGCTGCTGTTCGGCGTCGCCGGTGAAGAGATGATGTTCCGCGGCTATGCCTTCCAGATTCTGCTGCGCGAATACTCGCCGCCAGCCGTCATTGGCGTCTTCGCCGTCCTTTTCGCCCTGGCGCACGCCGACAACCCAAATGCCAGCCGTCTCGGCCTGATCAACACCGGCCTCTGGGGCGCCCTGCTCGGCTACGCATTCTTGCGCGCGCGCGACCTCTGGCTTCCCATCGGCCTGCACTTTGGATGGAACTGGGTCCTGCCGCTGGTTGGCGTGCACCTGAGCGGCTTCGAGATGACGCTGTCGGGCTACCATCTAGTCTGGCGGGGCTCGGATTTGTGGAGCGGCGGAGCCTACGGACCCGAGGCGAGCATCCTGACCAGTGTGGCGGTGGTGGCGCTCGGCGCCTGGCTCTGGCGCGCCCGGCTCAACCGGCAAATCGCCCCTCTGGTGGAGGCGAAGAATGTTCGCACGGACAGCGCAGACCGGCAAGGTTGACGTGCAGCGCGACCGCCGGCGCCGCTAGCGGGACTTTACCACGCCGGAGGCGAGAAACCTGGGAACCGGCTTAGGATCAGGCACATAGCGGAGGGCTCCGTATATACGACGGCGATCAAGTGAT
>JACADU010000141.1 GCA_013388415.1 Bryobacteraceae bacterium | reverse complement strand
GTGTAGAACCGGTAGGATGTTTGGTTTAGTACACTCAATGGTACTACGGATAATACCTAGAAAGCTCACTTACGGAAGTGGTTGGCGGGGTAGGAGTTGGAGGGATTGGGGAGCGGCGTGGGGAGTGGTTTGGCGGCGCAGGTTATTTTTGTTTCACCTAAGTGGTGTACCATGGCAGGACGGCAATCTTGACATGAGGGTTTGAAATGGCAGATCAGAAAATCATTGCGGTGGTTGGCGCGACGGGGGCGCAGGGCGGGGGGCTGGTTCGAGCGATTTTGAATGATCCATCAGGCGGGTTCGGCGTCCGTGCGTTGACGCGGAACGTGGATACGGCTGCGGCGCGGGCGCTGTCTGAGGCGGGGGCTGAGGTGGTCGCCGCGGACGTGGACCGGGAGGAGACGCTGAAAAGGGCCTTCGATGGCGCTCACGGGGCCTATTGCGTGACCTTTTTCTGGGATCACTTTTCGCCGGAGCGGGAGATGGCGCAGGCGGCAGCGATGGCGCGGTCGGCGAAGGCGGCTGGCGTGGGGCATGTGATCTGGTCGACGCTTGAGGACACGCGCCGGTTCATGGCGCTGAGCGACGAGCGGATGCCGACGCTGATGGGAAAGTATAAGGTTCCACACTTCGACGCGAAGGGCGAGGCGGATCATTACTTCACCGACCTGGGGCTGCCGGTCACAATGATGCTGACCTCGTTCTACTGGGACAATTTCGTTCATTTCGGGATGGCTCCCAAACCGGATGAGCATGGAGTTTTGACGCTGACGCTGCCGATGGGAGACAAGAAACTCCCGGGCATCGCGGCGGAGGACATTGGGAAGTGCGCGTACGGGGTATTCAAGCGCGGGGAGGTGTTGCAGGGCAAGACGGTGGGGGTGGCGGGCGAACATCTGACCGGGGCGGAGATGGCGGCGGCGTTTGAAGAGGCATGCGGGCGGCCTGTGCGGTACTTTGCGGTGGAGCCGGCGGTTTACCGCAAGTACGGATTTCCCGGCGCGGAGGACCTTGGGAACATGTTTCAGTTCAAGCGGGACTTCAACGCAGAGTTTTGCGCGCCGCGCGACCCGGCGGTTGCCCGCTCACTCAACGGGGAGTTGCAGGACTTCAAGACATGGCTTGGGCGGAACATCAGCCGGATTTCTTTCGGCTGAGCAGGCGGGCTGTGCTACGCTGGCGCAATTGAGCGGGCAAGCAGCGTCAGAGGGAGAACACAACAGATGAGCGAGTGGCAATTCGCGCAGCGCCGGCCGGAGCAACGGCTGGCGATGCTGAGCCAGTATTCGGTGATGAAGGAACAGGACGGCAAGCAGATCGAGTTTCTGATCACCGTCAAGGAGTACATGACTCCACGCGATCCGATGATGAAGTTCTATGCGGAGTCGGACCGGGAGACGAACGAGCACACGGGCGTTCCGTACCGGCCCACGGGCTGGGGGCCGACGCTGTTGAAGGCCTTGAGCCAATGTATCGAGGAGATCGAGCGGTTTCCGTGCAGCGCGGAATAGCGCCGGGAGGCGCAAGCGTGAAGATGGAATCGCCGGACGGACGGAAGCGCGTGGTGATCGTTGGCGGCGGCTTTGGGGGGTTGAACGCGGCGAGGAAGCTGAGCGCGCTGCCGTTGGAAGTGGTGCTGATCGACCGGCGGAACTTCCATCTCTTCCAGCCGCTGCTCTATCAGGTGGCGACGGGCGGGCTGTCGCCGGGAGACATTGCGGCGCCGCTGCGCAGCATTTTGAGCCGGCAGAAGAACGTCACGGTGCTGCTGGAGGAGGCGATCTCGATCGATCCTCAACGCAGAGCGCTGCAATTGAGCAACGGGGAGTTGGGGTACGATTTCCTCGTTCTGGCGACGGGGGCGGAAAACCACTACTTCGGCAACGATCATTGGGCCGCCTTTGCGCCGAGCCTGAAAACGATCGAAGACGCGACGGCGATCCGGAGCCGCATTCTGGTGGCGTTTGAAAAAGCCGAGAATGAGAGCGATCCGGAGATACGCCGGCAGCATTTGCGATTCGTGGTTGTCGGGGGCGGGCCAACGGGGGTTGAACTGGCGGGTTCGATCGGGGAGATCGCCCGCGACACGCTGCGGGGCGATTTCCGGAGGATCAAACCGGAAGAGGCGCAAGTTCTGCTGCTGGAGTACGGACCGCGGATTCTGGCGAGTTTCGAGCCGGGCTTATCGGACAAGGCGGTCCGCTCGCTCATTGGCTTGGGAGTGTTGACGCGGACCGGGGTCAAGGTGGTGGACATCGAAGAAGGCGCGCTGACGGTGGCGACCGCGGCTGGCGAAGAGAAGATCAGGGCGAGCACAATTCTGTGGGCGGCGGGAGTCCGCGCGTCTCCGCTGGCGCGGCAATTGGGGGAGGCATTGGGGGTGGAGGTCGATGCCGGGGGGCGGATCCGAGTGGAGGCGGATCTGAGCGTTGCAGGGGCGCCGGAAGTGTTTGTGATCGGCGACGCGGCGTGGTGCGAGCAGGAGGGGAAGAGACTGCCGGGCATGTGTCCGGTGGCGATGCAGCAGGGCTGGTATTTGGGGAAAGCAGTGGAAGCGAGGCTTCGAGGGCGGAAGGCGCCGCCGTTTCGTTTCCGGGATAAGGGGACGATGGCGACCATCGGGCGGAAGGCGGCGGTGGCGGATTTGGGTTTTGTCCGCTTCGGGGGATGGCTGGCGTGGGTGGCGTGGCTGTTTTTGC
Source organism: Bryobacteraceae bacterium (assembly GCA_013388415.1). Taxonomy (GTDB): domain Bacteria; phylum Acidobacteriota; class Terriglobia; order Bryobacterales; family Bryobacteraceae; genus JACADU01. The sequence continues at coordinate 6,781 of JACADU010000141.1, read as the reverse complement.
ACCTGCTGTATCTGGTGACGTTCCGGCGCCGGGTTATCGTGGCGATGCAGTGGGCGTTTCAATACGTGACGTTCAATCGCGGCGCGCGGCTCATCGAGCGCCGCTCCCCCCGGGTTTAGGCACGCCGGCGGCGGCAGTCGAGCCGATGTGAATCAACGGGGAGGTGTGATATTTTCAGAGCAGATTCAGAGTTTCGTGTCCACTTTCCTGGCACGAAAGGCAGAAGAATGCCCAATGGTGGGAAGGAGTTCGATTATGTCAGTGAGGCGATTCATCGCCCTCATTTTCATAGCCGCGTTTGCGCCGATGGACCTGGAGGCGCAGTCGCAGGATGCGCGCGGCAACATCGTGGGAAGAGTGCTCGACCCGACAGGGGCGGTTGTGCCCGGGGTGGAAGTGCGGGCAGTGAGCGACAACACGGGCGTGGTGGTTTCGACGAAGACGAACGAAGCCGGCAACTACGTGCTGCCGTTTCTCGTGCCCGGCATGTATTCGGTGAGCGCGGAAGTGCAAGGCTTCCGCAAATTCGAGCGGAAGAATGTCCAGGTTCGAGTGAACGAGAATGTGGCGCTGGACATTCAGATGACGGTGGGCGAAGTGACGGAGTCGGTTGTTGTGACGGCGGAGTCGCCGCTGTTGCAGACATCGGACTCGTCGCTTGGACAGGTGATTGACGAGCGCCGGATTGTGGAACTGCCGCTGTTCGCCGGCAACGCGATGGACCTTGTCCATCTTGCGCCGGGGACGGTGAACGGGACGGATATGCGGTTGCGGAAGGCGCCGTTCAACAATGCGCCGTCGCAGTTTTCTGCGGATGGCGGGGGCAACTACGGCAACGCCTTCACGATTGACGGAGTTGCCAACATCTACTCGGACGGCACGAGCCCGCGGGTGGCGTTTTCGCCTCCGCAGGCATCACTGTCGGAGTTCAAGGTTCAGACCTCGTCGTTCGACGCCTCGATCGGGCGGACGGCGGGCGCGCTGGTCAACGTGAGCACGAAGGGCGGCGGCAACGAGTTTCATGGCCAAGCCTGGTGGTGGCTGCGGCATTCGGCATTCGACACGCCGACGATCTATCAGAACAGATCCGGCATCGCGATTCCCGTTTACCGCGACAACCGCTATGGCCTTGCGGGCGGGTCGCCGATCGTGATTCCGAAGGTTTACAACGGCAAGAACAGGACGTTCTGGCACTTCACGTGGGAGGCCAACAAGTTCGGCGATCCGAACGTCGGCGGCTCGATGATCTCGACGGTGCCGAGCGCTGAGTGGCGCAACGGCGATCTTTCCGGTCTGCTCAAGCTCGGGGCCAACTACCAGCTCTACGATCCGATGACAATCGCCGTGGCGCCGGGCGGCAGGTTCAGCCGCCAGCCGCTGCCAGGCAACATCTTCCCGGCGAGCAGAATCGACCCGGTGGCAAAGAAGCTGCTGGCGCTTTGGCCTCTACCGAACCAGACGGGCACCGCCGACGGCCGAAACAATTTCTTTTATTCGCTGCCCGCGAAAGAGGATTACTGGACAACGATCGGCCAGGTCGACCATGCATTCAGCGAGAAGAACAGAATGTTCGTGCGCTGGCACCGCGACTATTGGGAGGAGGACAAGAACCGCTCGTTCGGCAACGACGTCAACGGCATCATTCTGAACCGGATCAACCGCGGGTTGAGCGTAGATGATGTTCACATGCTGACATCGACGATGGTGCTGAATCTGCGCTACGGCATTTCCGCGCAAGAGTTTCCAGAGCGGCGGGTGAGCCGAGGGTTTGACCTCTCCTCGCTGGGCTTCACGCAGAATCTGGTGGGTCTGGTCGACAAGCGCCTGGCGACGATTCCGAGGACAGCGGTGGGCTCGCTGACCACGCTGAGCGGATGGGAATCGGGCGACGGGACGACATCCTCCATCAGCCATAATGCGGTGGCGAACGTGGCGTGGATGAAAGGCGACCACAACATCCGTTTCGGGTGGGACTTCATGGTATTCCGGGAGTTCCGCGCGCGCTACCCGGGGGACGTATCGCCCGACCTGAGTTTTTCGAGCGGCTGGGCGAGGGGTCCTCTGGACAATTCCCCGGCGCCGCCGGTTGGCGCCGAGTTCATCGCATTGCTGGCAGGCATCCCGGGGGGGAGCCTGTCAACGACCGCGTCCTACGCGGAGCAAGACGTCTACAACGGATTGTTTGTGCAGGACGACTGGAAGGTCACGAGGAAACTCACTGTCAACCTGGGGCTGCGGCTGGAGCATGAATCGCCGATCACAGAGCGGTTTAACCGCGCCGTGACCGAGTTCGCGGGAACGACGTCGAACCCGATCGAGGCGGCGGCGAAGGCCAACTACGCGAAGAATCCGATTCCGGAGTTGCCGGTGGCCGATTTCGCGGTCAAGGGCGGCGTCCTGTTTGCGGGCGTGAATGGCCAGAGCCGCGACTACTGGCGCGATCAGGGCATGCTGTGGTCGCCTCGCATTGGGGTGGCTTATCAGTTGGATGCCAAGACGGTGCTGCGCGGCGGCTACGGAATGTTCTACGCGCCGAACGGCATTCTGAAGTACAACGCGATCCAATCAGGGTTTTCGCGCGGGACGCCGATCGTCGCATCGAGCGACAGCGGGCTGACGTTCATCGCGACGCTCGCCAACCCATTGCCGAACGGGAAGCTGCCGGTGCTGGGTTCAAGCGATGGGCTGTCGACGACTCTGGGGCAGGGGACCACTTTTTACGCCGCCGATCACAAGATGCCCTACGCGCAACGGTGGTCGTTCGGCTTCCAGCGCGATGTCGCGGGCGGCGTGATGGTGGAAGCGTCCTACGTCGGCAACCGCGGGACACGGCTCCCCTTCACGCGGCAGCTCAGCTACACGCCGAGGCAATACCTGAGCACTCTGCCTTATCGCGATAACGCCACCATCAATTACCTGAGCGCGAACTTCCCGAGCCCGTACTTCGGCCTGCATCCGAACTTCACCTCGGCGAATATTTCGCGGGGGCAATTGTTGTCGGCCTATCCTCATTTTTCGAGCGTGAGCTACGCGGATCCGGGCGGCTACTCCTGGTATCACTCGATGCAGAGCCGGCTGGAGAAGCGGTTTTCGAAGGGCTACACGCTGCAAGCCGCCTGGACGTGGTCGAAGACGATGGAGGCGGTTGCGCTGCTGAACTCGTCCGATCCGATGCCATATGAGTCTATTTCGAGTCTTGACCGGCTGCACCGCGTGACGGGCAGCGGCATCTGGGAGCTGCCGTTTGGCAAGGGGCGCAGACACGGTTCCGGGATGCCGGCATTGCTCGAGTTCTTCGCGGGCGGCTGGCAGATCAGCGGCGTCTATCAGTTCCAGAGCGGCGCTCCGATGGGCTTCGGCCAAGCGCTGTTCATCGGGGACTCTTCAACGATCGTGCTGGCGCCGGACAAGCGCAATACGGACCGCTGGTTCAACACCGACGTGTTCAACAGGAACTCCGCGCAACAGCTCGCATCGAATATCCGAACGGCGCCGCTGCGCTACTCCAACATCCGGACCGACTCCCAGCGGCGTCTGGATCTTTCGGCGAACAAGACATTCAACATTACCGAGCGGATGAGGATGGTGTTCCGCGCCGACACATTCAACGCGAGGAACGAAGTGGTGCTGCGCGCGCCCAACACGGACCCGGTGAATTCGGCGTTTGGGCGGGTGACGGCGCAGGAGCCTCCGCGTTCGTGGCAGTTCTCGCTCACGCTGAAGTTTTAGCGTGGCGGCCGCGGGCCGCTTCCGGCTGTAGAATCAGAGCCATGTACCTGCCGTGCATGGCTCTTTTTCTATTGGCGGGAGCTCCGCCGGCGTGGCGGATGTGGTCGCCGCGAGCGGAGACGGCGCCGGCGCATCGACTGGAGGCGGAGGGAAGCCGGCTGGTATTGAGCGGCGGAGGGAATGCCGCGGTGTTCGGCGGCTGGGAGCGGGATCAAAGCGGCATACGCGCAGGCCAATGGTACAGGCTCAAGGCGCGATACACGGCGAAAGGGCTCACGTACGAACCGCGGCAGGTGATCGCGCGGCTGGACTGGCGAACGGCGGGTGGCAAGCGGGCGGGGCAGCCTGACTATGCGTGGCGCGTGACGGGCAGCGGAGATGAGCGTGCCGTGACGCTGGAAGCGCCGGCGCCTGAGGGGGCGAGCAGCGTCAGGATTCAACTGCTGCTTGCGAACGCGCCGGCGGGTGAGGTTGTGTGGTCCGGCGTTGTGCTGGATCCGATGGAAACGCCGAAGCCGCGCGAGGTCCGCGTGGCCACGGTCAGGCTGCGGCCGAACGGCCCCGATCCCATCGCGCGGTTCACTGAACTGGTGGAGACGAAGGTCGCGGAAGGCGGGGCGGATATCGTTCTGTTGCCGGAAGGAGCGCCTCTGGTTGGAACGGGCAAGAAGTACGCCGATGTGGCGGAATCCGTGCCGGGCAGTGTGACGGCGAGGCTGGGCGCGCTGGCGAAAAGGAAACGCGCCTGGATGGTGGCGGGCGTGCTTGAAAGGGAGGGCAAGGCGGTCTACAACACCGCTGTGCTGCTGGACCGGGAGGGGCGCGTGGCGGGCAAGTACCGCAAGGTGTACCTTCCGCGCGAGGAGTACGAAGGGGGGCTGACGCCGGGAGACGATTACCCCGTTTTCGACACTGATTTCGGCAGGGTCGGCCTGATGATTTGCTGGGACGTTCAGTACGCCGACCCGGCGCGGGCGCTTGCGCTGCGAGGAGCTGAACTTGTACTGATGCCGATCTGGGGCGGCAATGAGGCGCTGGCGCGGGCGCGCGCCATGGAGAATCACATTTTTCTGGCGAGTTCCGGCTACAACTTTCCGTCGCTGATTTACGATCCCGCCGGAGAGACGCTCGCGCGCAGCGAGCAGGACGGGACGATTGCGTTCGCGACAATCGACTTGAACCGGCGCTATGTGGACGAGTGGTTGGGGGAGATGCGCGGGCGGTTCTTCAGGGAACTCCGTGGGGACACGGAGGTGGAGCCCCGAGGGCGGAAATAGGCCGCTCTGCCGGCGGCTCCCGGAGAACCGCGGCTCCGCCCCCGGTTCCGAGCCATGACGGTCAGGGAGCGGCCCGGCCAATTGGAGCAATTATTTGCTGACAGGCCCTCAGCGCGGCTGGGTGGCGGCTTCGATCAATGCCTCGAGCCGCTCCTGGGACAGGGCGGTACTGATGAACAGCTCCTGGCGGGCTCCCGAGGCGAGAGCAATGGCCTTCCAGCCGTTTTGCACAGGCACGGTCACACGGATTTTGACGGGACCGCGCGCGTCGCGAACGGTTTTAATGACGCCCGGCACGATCAGGCGGATCTCATCGGAGAGCAGCAGCCGCTCTAGGACCGGCCGCAGGCCGTCGATGATGGAGTGCTCGATTTTGAGCTTGTTCTGGCTTGCGCGCAACCGCATATTCACTTAAAGCGGGTCCTGTAGATGAAGTCAACGGCGAAGATGCCGTTTTCGTCGCGGACGGCGATGACCTGCCACTGACGGCTGACGTCCCACTCGACGCGGACGATCTGCTCCTGAGTGCGGCTGAGGTTGGTGACAAAGGTGACGGTGACGTCCCTGGAAAGGGACTGCTCGATGGAGAGCCGGGCTTGGGCGACGTTGTCGACTCCGGTCGCCTGGGGATCGATCTTGATGCGGCTGGCGCCGAAAAAGCGCTCGACGCGGCCGGAGATACCGGCGCTCAGGGCGCCGCCCAAGAGGCTGTTGGAGGAGGCGCTTTCGAGAACGTTCTGGTTGCGGATGGTGGAAGTCGCCTGCAAGCTGCTGCCGGCCACAGCCGGCGTGCGCCCGACGGTAAGGAGAGCGAGGATCTCATTGGATTGCAGCGGCGGCTCGCTGCGATAGTTGACGTTGAGCCGGGCGAGCGGTCCGCTGACGTTGATGTACACCGTGACGCCGCGAATGCGCGTTTCGAGGTCGAGGTCGATCGCAGGTTGAACGACGGCAGTGTTGTAGAAGAGCAGCTCGCCGCGGGAGATTGTGTAGCGGTTCCCGAAGAAGCGGATCGTTCCCTGGTTGACTTCGACGTCGCCGAGCAGCACAGGTTTGGAAGGGCTACCCCTCAACTGGAGGTTGGCCTCGGTTTCGAGGCCTTCGGTGTAATTGGAGATGAGCGTTGCGTCGGGAGCGGTGCGGATTTTCACGTCGAATTGGAGGTTGCGCAGGAACTCGTTGCGGGTGGCGGGCGGCGGGATGGGGTTGGTGGCTCCTCCGACCATTTCGCCGAAGTCGCCCCCGCCGATGAAACCGCTCTTGAGCACGGTCACGGTACCCGAGAGCAGGCTGCGGGCGGGGGTGCCGACGAGGTCGAGCGAGGCGTCCGCGGTCGTGCTGACGCCTTCGGGGTAGCGGATTCGAATGCCACTGCCCTTGGCGTTGAGCCTGTAGTTGAATTCGCCCTGGTTGATTCCGAGGAAGCCTGTGATGAGGAACTGGCCGCCTCCGGTCTGGCCGCTCAGCTTTTCGATGTTGGCGCGGTTTTTCTCGAAGTAGACAGTGCCGTTGGCGTTCTCGATGCCGTTGGGGAGGTCCTTGAGGAAGAAGGAGGCGCCGGAGATGGTCATGCGCCCGCTAAGGCTAGGATCGGCCGGCGTGCCGCGGATGCTGGCGTCGAGACCGGCGCGCCCGCTGGCTTCGATATCCGGGCGAAAGGTGGAGAGGAGGGCAAGATTGGCGCTTCCGGTCAGGCGGAGATTCAACGGAGCGTTCTCCTTCAAACCGGCGGTTCCACTGAGGGAGAGTTGGGTTTCTTTGGCGCTGAAGGACGC
>JACADU010000231.1 GCA_013388415.1 Bryobacteraceae bacterium | reverse complement strand
GGGGGGGGGGCTTTCTCTTGGAGCATTCCCCGATGATCATCTTTCTGACAGTCATCCACGTGATCGTGTGCTTCTTTCTGATCATTGTGGTTCTTCTCCAGAGCGGCAAAGCGGCCGACCTCGCCGGAGCTTTCGGCGGGATGGGTTCTCAGACTGCGTTCGGCCCGCGGGGCGCGGCGACCGTGCTCTCCAAGGCCACCACGGCTTCGGCGGTCATTTTCATGGTGACCTCCCTGTCCTTGGCGATCCTGTACACCCGTGAGGGCGGCGGCTCGGGCTCTTCAGTTCTCGAAAAGGCTCCGGCCGCGCAAACCACGCCCGCGCCGCAGGTCCCGGCGACACAGCCCGGCTCGCTTCCCGCCGGTGCGCCTGCCGCCCCTGGCAAGAACCCCAACGAGGTTCAGGTCGACTTCAGCCAGCAGGCGCCCGCCGCTCCCGCCGATGCAAAGAAGGACGCCGGTAAGCAATCTGCTCCGGCTCCCGCTCCGGCGAAGAAGTAGGCTTGGTCCTTGTGAACGGTGTAGACTGTTATTGTTGGCCACGCGGATGTGGCGGAACTGGCAGACGCGCTACGTTGAGGTCGTAGTGGGGTTATCCCGTGGAGGTTCAAGTCCTCTCATCCGCACCAAAGGATTTCGAGCCCGTCAGCTTCGCGACTTCGCCGATGCCGCCTTGACGGGCTCAATGCTTTCCGGAGCCGCCTGCGCGGGGGCCAATCCCAACGCTTGACGCACCTGAGCGTCGAGTTGCGCCAGCGTCTCCGGGTGGTCTTTCAGGAACTGCTTGGCGTTCTCCCGCCCCTGGCCAATCCGTTCGCCCTGGTAGCTGTACCAGGAGCCGCTCTTTTCGACGCAGTTCAGCTCCACGCCCTGATCGAGCAGGTCGCCGACCATGCTGATGCCCTCGCCGTAAAGGATGTCGAATTCCGCCTCGCGGAAGGGCGGGGCTACTTTGTTCTTCACGACCTTCACTTTCGTGCGGTTGCCGATGACGTTTTCGCCTTCCTTCAGCGCGGCGATCCGGCGGATGTCGAGCCGCACGCTCGAGTAGAACTTCAGCGCCCGGCCGCCGGTGGTGGTCTCCGGATTGCCGAACATGACGCCGATCTTCTCACGGATCTGGTTGATGAAGATGAGCAGGGTATTTGACTTGGCGACCACCCCGGTCAGTTTCCTCAACGCCTGGCTCATCAGCCGGGCGTGCACGCCGACAAAGCTGTCGCCCATTTCGCCGTCGAGTTCGGCCTTGGGAACCAGCGCCGCTACGGAGTCGACGATCAGCACGTCGATGGCGTTCGACTGAATCAGCGCCTCGGCGATTTGCAGCGCCTGCTCCGCATAGTCCGGCTGGGAGACGAGGAGGTTGTCCACGTCGACTCCGAGCTTGCGGGCATAGACAGGGTCCAGCGCGTGTTCGACGTCGACAAATGCCGCCATTCCGCCCGCCTTCTGCGCCTGGGCCACTGCCTGCAAGGCCAGCGTCGTCTTGCCTGAGCTTTCCGGCCCGAAAATCTCGACCACCCGGCCGCGCGGGAATCCCCCGACGCCCAACGCCGCGTCCAGCGAAACCGAACCGGAACTGATCACGCTGACCGGGACAATGGCGTCATGGGAGCCGAGCCTTTGGATGGTCCCTTTGCCGAACTGCTTTTCCAGATTGCCAAGCGTGATGCTCAGCAGGCGGGCTTTTTCTTTCGGATCCATCCTGAGGTTCTCTCCTTCGTGTCCGGGTAGTGTAACTATTTACAGTACCGCACTCTGGCGCGGCCGTCCACTGCCACGAATAGGTAGTGTAGCCCGAGGCGGCATGTTCTCAATCGAGATCGGTCAGCCGATCCGGTTCAGCCCTTTGCGCAGAGGCACGCAGGCGATCACGTGCGCCGGACCGTCGCGGGTCCAGGCGCCGGGCTCGAGAGCGGCGCGTGAGGTCACTTCGCGGAGCCGCCGGAGCGATGACGCCGGCCAGCGAACCGTGAAGTCCGGGCAATCGTACGGGGAATCCACGGACAAGCCGCCCTCTTCGAGCGTCACCTTCGCGAGCGACTTGACGGCCCAATAGCGGGCGATCTCGGCAAGCTTCATCCAGCGCACTGCGCGGCCGAAGCGCGCATCGAGCCGCCGGACCACCTCCTGCATGGCTTTAAAGCCGAGCTCACGCCCGTTGAACCAGACCCCGGTCCAATGGCTCAGCGCGATGGCCGGCTCGCCCCGCTCGATCACCTCCACCATCCGCCCCCGCTTGAGGTCGGCTGAAATGTACCGGTCGGGCTCTGGCTCGCGCGAGCAGTCCCAATTGCCGGTCCAATCGCCCGTGCAGGCGTAGATCGAGACAACGGGCCCCGGCTCGATCCGCGGCGCGACGCTTTCATTCCCTTTGTCGAAGAGGTTGCGGAAGTAATGCGGGATCTCCGCGCGGAAGACTTGCCGTACTGCCTGCCCCGCGGCCAGCGAGTATTCGGCCAGCGCGCCGGCGCCGAAGCCGCCGGGCGAGGTCACTCCCTCGCACGGCAACTCCAGGTTCCTGAGGATCGAAAGGGCGTAGGCGATGTAGGCGGCGATCTCGTCGGCGCTGCGCCCCGCGCACCATTCCCAGTTCTCCATCCACGCCCGCCCGCGCTGCTCCACCGGATGGCCGGTCTTGAGATCGATGATCCGCGTGTGCGTGATCATCTCGGGGTGGATGTCCCAATTGGGCGCCACCTGCTCGCGGACCAGGCGGACGCTGTCCTCGATCTCCTGCCGGGTCCATCCGGGCACCTCGCGGTCCAGCCGCCCGGTACAAGCGGGAAAGGGCACGACGCTGTACTTGCCTTTCACCCCGGCCTCGCGGGACCACTCGGCGAAGCGCCGAACAAAGGAGTCCGGGATTTCGTGCGGCATGGAGCGCCAGTCCTGCGGGTAGCGGTCCCGGCCCATGGCGTCGGCGAATTGCGGGATGGCGAAGCGGTTGAGGTTGACCAGGCAAGTCGAATCGTCGATGATCCAGGAGAGCGGAACCCGCGCGCGCGGATTGAGAATCTCGACGCCCTGCGGCAAGACCGGAGCGGCCAGAGCCGCCAGAATTTCGCGCCGGGAGATCATGATCCGGCTCCCTTCCCTTCGATGATCGTCAGCCGCGCTCCGGCCTTGATCCCTTTGTATTCTTCGACGCGCCCGCTGGGCCAGCGCACCGTCAGCCGGTCGAGCGACTCCCGCCTGCCAAGACCGATGGTGACAGGCAGCTCCGATTGCGACAGGTAACTGGAGCCCGACTTCACCGTGCGGGTTCCCTTGAGTCCGCCCGAGGCTTCGAACTGAACCACGGCGCCGATGGCGTCGCGATTGGATTTCGTCCCAATCAGACGCACACGCACGCTTTTCGAGCCGTTTGAGATGTCGTTGCGGTAGAGGTGGGCCGGACCGGCGTTGGTGGTGACCAGGATGTCCAGGTCGCCATCCAGATCGAAGTCCCCGAATGCCGCGCCGCGGCTGACTTTGGGCCTTGCGAACTCCGGACCGAGTTCCTGGGCGATGTCGCGGAAGTTGCCGTTCAAGTTCCAGAACAAGTGCGGCCGCTGGGCGTAGGTGACGTCCTGACGGGCGCGAGAGATGGTCTCGTCGATGTGCCCGTTGACCACGAGCAGGTCGAGCGCGCCGTCCAGGTCTGCGTCGAAGAAAAAACAGCCGAAGCCGAGCGAGCGCCGCGTGGCCTGCCCCAGCGGAGAGCGTGCGGCGTGGTCGACGTACGAGCCCCCTTGGGTGCCTCGATAGAGTCCCAGCATCTCGTTGTCGAAGTTGGTGACGACAATCGATGCGAAGCCCGAGTTCTCGAAATCGGCCGCGTCGACGCCCATGCCGGCGCGCGCCCGGCCATCGTCGCTGAAAGCCAGGCCGGCCTTCACGGCGCTCTCGGAGAACGTTCCGTTGCGGTTGTTCCGGTAGAGCTTGTTCGGCTGCGTATCGTTGGCGATGAAGAGATCCGGCCAGCCGTCGTTATCGTAGTCGAGCATCGCCAGGCCGAGCGACTTCGAGCTCGTGTCGAACAGGCCGGCCTTTCCGGTGACGTCCTCGAAGGTTCCGTCGCCCCGGTTGCGGAAGAGCCAGCAGGTGGCCCCGCGGTAGGCCTCCGGCGTGCAATAGGCTTTCACTTTCCCGTCGAACGAGCAGAAAATGTCGGACTCCGGAGTCCACCGGACGTAGTTGGCGACCAGCAGGTCAAGGCGGCCGTCGCGGTCGTAGTCGACCCACATGGCCGATGTCGAGAGCCCTTCACGGCCCATGAGCCCGGCCCTCTTTGTGACATCGACGAAGCCGCCGCGGCCGTTGTTCTGGAAGAGCCGGCTCTGCCCGACGCAGCTCAGGTAGAAGTCCTGGAAGCCGTCGTTGTTGAAGTCGCCGACTGCGACGCCGAGCCCATAATGCTCCACGTTGAGACCGGCCGCGCGCGTCACGTCCGTAAACGTCCCGTTGCGATTGTTCCTGTAGAGCTTCAGCGTCGACCGGCTGCGCGGCTGCCCCGGCCAGTTCATGGAGTTGACCAGCAGAATGTCCTGCCAGCCGTCGGCGTCGTAGTCGATGAAGGCGCAGCCCGGCCCAAGCGTTTCAGGCAAATACTTCTTCCCGAACGCGCCGTTGAAGTGGGTGAAATCGATGCCCGCGGTCTTGGTGACGTCCACAAGGCGGAAGCCCGCCTTCGGCGCGGGCGGAGCCTGCCCCGCCGCCAATCCGAATAGAAGCTCGCGTCGTGAAAGCATCGGCTTTAGGAGCCGAACTTGTCCGGCCCCGGAGTCTCGGGAAGCGTCACCAGGCCCTTCTTGATGGCATAAACGACCAGATCCGCGGTTCGATGAATGCCGAGCGCCTGCATCAGATTCGCCCGGTGCACGGCCACCGTATTGGCGCTGAGGCCCAGGATCGACGCGATCTCCTTGTTCGACTTGCCCTGCACGATGTACTGCAACACCTCGCGCTCGCGCTGCGTCAGCTTGTCAGCTTCGGCCGGCTTGTCGCTCGACCCTGGATCGGGCAAGCCGGGGGCGAGCACGGTCCGGCCCTGGGCCAGTTCCTTGATCGCATATGGAAGATCGACCTCCAGTGCGTTCTTGAGCAGATAGCCGCGCGCGCCCGCGGCGAACGCATTGCGGACGTAAGTCTCCTCGGAGTACATCGACAGGATCAGGACCGCTGTGGACGGGCGATGCTTGAGGATCTGAGATGTGGCCTGAATGCCGTCGAGCTCGGGCATGGCGAGGTCCATGACGATGACTTGCGGCTCCAGTTGGAGAGCCGCTTCGATGGCCGCCGGCCCATTGGCGGCTTCGCCGACGACTTCGATTTCGGGGTCATCCTCCAGCATGCGGCGGAAGCCCTTGCGGACGAGCGAATGGTCGTCGGCCAGTAAAACGCGGATTCGATTGGTGCTCATGTGGAAACTCCTGTGGGTGTGGGGGCGAGCGGGACGTTGAGGGCGACGACAGTTCCGCCTTCAGGGCCGCGGGCGATGGAGACCGTCCCTCCGAGAAGTTCCGCGCGCTCCCGCATGGAGATCATGCCGATGCCGCGGTGCTCGGGCAACTTGTCCGGCAGGCCGATCCCGCGGTCCTCGACCGTCAGGGACATCG
>JACADU010000036.1 GCA_013388415.1 Bryobacteraceae bacterium | reverse complement strand
TTGTAGAATTCGCCGCGGAACTGGAGCCGTGCGCTTTCGTTGACGAATGGCATGGCGAAGCTCTTCATGAGAACGAAGTCCACCTGATAGAGGGCAAAGCCGTAGGCGGGATTCCGCCCCAGGTTTCCAAACGGGGCGGTCACCGGAGGCATGGCGAGATTGGCGCGGTTGAAGTAATTGAGGTAGGAGCGCTGGCCCTCGGGAGCCAGGACACCGATCGAGCCATCGATCAGGTTCGGGCGCAACGAAGGCGCTCCGAGGAACGATTCCGGCTGATTGTCGCTCACAATGCCTGCCGCATCCGGGTAGCGGATATTGAGCGGCTGCCCGCTGAAGAGGCTCACGATGCCGGAAGCCTGCCAGCCGCCTGCGACCGCATCAAGAGGCGCGGACATATTCTTACCGAACCTGCGGCCGCGCCCGAAGGGCATCTCGTAGACGAAGCTCGTCGTCGAGTTGAACTTTTGGTCGAAGCTCGACACGCTGCGGTCGTTCAGGGGGTTCCGGATGTCCTGGAGATTGGGGCCGCTGCCATTGGTGTTTTCCAGCACCTGGCCCACGTTGTCGATCGCCTTGCCGTAGGTGAACGAACTCAGCAGCTTGATGTCGCGCCCGCGATGCTCGAATTTGACCTGGAGCGAGTTGTAGTTTGAGAACCCGTCCGGCAGCACCGCGGTAATGTTGTTGAACCCCTGATAAGGGCGCCGCGCGAGCAGCGTTCCCAGTGTCGTCAGGCCGCGATCCAATTCGGCTTGAGTAATGGGGCGTGCCTGGTTGAAGTCACCCAGGATGGGCAGCAGCGAGCCTTTGTTGCCGACGTAAGCGAATTCACCAAACCATCGCGCCAGAGTCCCTGCTGGACGGTGAGGTGCCAGTTCTGAACGTAACCCCAGGGCATCGTCTTCTTCAGGTAGAGAATCACGTTGGAGGGCAGGTCCGTGGGGTAACCGGATTCACGGGTGCGGAAGCAGCCCGCGAAGTTGTTGCCCGTGCAGAGATTGCCCAGATTCGCAGCGCTGTTGACGGCCGAAAAACGCGTGACGAAGGGGGCGTTGGTGTTCAGCAGTTCCGCCGAAGCCATCCGGTTCCAGTAGTTGTAGCCGAGGCCGTAACCGCCGCGAACGACCGTCTTCGACGTCATCTGATAGGCCGCGCCGACACGAGGCGCGAAATTGTTCCAGTCGAGGTCCCGCATCGCCCGCTCGCTGATCGAACCGGAGGTGGCCGTCACAATCTTGTTCTGCTGCGGATCGAAGTTGGCGAGCCGGCCGTTCGCGTCGTAGACGGGGGAGGTCAACTCGTAGCGCAGACCCATGTTGAGGGTCAGTTTCGGCGACACTTTCCAGTCGTCCTGGAGGTACCACCAGTGAGCCTGCTGGCGGACTTTGGCGATGACCTGGGTGGCGAGCTGATAGGAACTTCGCGCGCCGAAGTAGAAGTCCGAGAGGGAGTGGACGGTGTTGGCGGGCGCTCCGGCCAGAGCGCCGAAGTTCTGTCCAGAGATCCGCGAGAAGAAGCCGCCATAGCCGTCGATGCCATAGAGCGGGTTCGTGTCGTCAACGTCCTGGTAGAGCCCGAGCCACTCGTAGCCGAACTTGAGCGTGTGCGAGCCGAGAATATTGGAGAGATTCAGCCGGCTGTTCAGCGTGGTGGGGAACTGCGCCTGCGGGTTGGTCGACTGGCGTCCAAAACGGGGGAAGCCCTGGATGACCTGCGGCGTAATACCGCCCTGGATGCGCGGCCCCTCCGGCAAGCCCGTAATTCCGAACATTTCGCGCATGGACGGTCCGCCGACGGAAGCCGGAAGGCGGTCCATGCCGAGGCGCGTGACGGCGAACCGGTATTCGAGGACCTGCGTCGCGGATTTGGTCCAGGTGATGCCGGCAATCCCCTGCTGGTTGTAGGTGTCCAGGAAGCCGAGGTTGTTTCCGCCGGAGAATCCCTGAATGACGCCGGGCGCGAACATATCCTGGCGCCGGTGCGCATAGCGGAAGAAGCTGAGCAGGCTCGGGCGGAACTGATGGTCGAGCTTGGCGGCGCCCTTGTCCTCGTCGATGTTGTTGACGTCGAAGGCGCCGTAATTGTTCGCCACACCGAGAGCGCCGCCGCCGGTGAAATTCGGCCTTGGCAATTCGGCCAGCACCTTGCGGGCGAACTGGGTCATGGGGATTGGCTGGCCCGCGGGAATCACGGTTCCAGCCTGAATGGTCCGGCCCTGGTCGTCGCGGAAGGTGTAGGGAACGCGCACATCAAGCGGCAGGATCCCGTTCCGCATGTTTTCGTTCGGCACCGAGGTGAGAACGAACGGCGCCACGCGCCATCGCGAACCCTCGTAGTCGACGAAGAAGAAGGTCCGGTCCTTGACGATGCGCCCGCCCAAGGTGGCGCCGAACTGATTCCGCTTGTTGACCGGCTTCTGGTTCAGGGGCGGCTTAAAGAAACCGGTGGCGTTCAACTTTTCGTTCTGGAAGAAGTTCCAGAGGCTGCCGTGGTATTCGTTCGTGCCGGACTTGGACGCCACGTTCATCACTGCTCCGCCGGTGCGGCCGAACTCCGCCGAGTAAGCGTTCACGATCATCCTGAACTCGGCGACGGAATCGGGGGACGGCTGAATCGCCTGGTTGGAGAAGCCCTGGTTGGTGGTGCCGTAGAAGTTGTTGTCGATGCCGTCCAGCAGGAAGTTGTTGAAGACGCTGCGCAGCCCGTTCACGTTGTAAGAGCCTTCACGCCGGAAGACGATGGAGCCCTGATTGCCGCTTTGAGACTCGCGCACTCCGGGACTCAGGAGCGCAAAGCTGGAATAAGTTCGGCCGAGGACGGGGAGGTCGAGGATCTGCTTTGAGGCGATGACCTGCCCTTTGGAGGAGTGGTCGGATTCCAGCAGGGGCGCAGACTCGACGACGTTCACAACCTCGGTGACCTGTCCGACCTTCAGGGTCAGATCGACGCGCTGCCGGGCGTTCACGGTCAGGAGGACATTTTCCACCGTTCCCATCGCGAATCCTTCTTTCTCCACGGTGACTTTGTAGGAGCCGATCCGGAGGGAGGGGAAGACGAAATCACCGCTTTCATTGGTGAGAGTAGAGAGACTGTAACCTGTGTTGTTGTCTTTGGCGGTCACGCGGGCCATGGGGATTGAGGCGCCGCGCTCATCGCGAACCGAGCCGACAATTGCCCCTGAGTCGAACTGGGCGATGGCGGAGACCGTCAGCAGTCCTGCCGTTAGAGCCAACCGTATAAAGACACTGCTAGCGTGATGAAGCATGGGTTCTCCTGAAGCTGTTCTCTCACGTGGAGGAACGGCAACCCGGAGAATAGCAGGCCAATGCTAAGAAGGCGTTGCGGCTGGATGACGAAGTGTTCTCATTGCTTGATGGCGCAGGCAGCTACATAGAGAGAGCGCCTGGCTTCTGGACCAGTCGTGACAAGATGCGGGCGAAGCCGGCCCAGAATTGGACGAACATTCCTCTGAACTCCGGCGAGAACGCCATGGCGAGACCAAAGCCGAGCCACAGGAGGCTCCAGAAGAAACGGAAGGCGCTCCGGATGGGACTCAACGGGCGGATGGGCCGAATGGCGCGGCGGTAAGACCATCGGCCATCCCAGCGCCGCCGGGAAGCGAGCATCCAAAGCAGCGATGCAGCGAGTGTACGCATGGAGTTGATACCTGTCACTACGGGGCGGGCGGCTGCTTTGTTCCCGTAATCCGGCGGGGAACGGGGTGGGCGGGAGCCGGTCAGGTCCGGCCGCGAAAGCGCTCGAGGATGCGCCGCTCGCGCTTGGACGGCCGGCTGTCCCATGCGCCCTCGAAACGCGGCGTCAGTTTCCGCTCCTCGGCGGCCTTTTGGCGGGCCTCGCGGCTTGCTTCGGTCTCTCTGTAGAGGGTTTGCGCCACCGAGGCGGGGCCGCGCAATTCGCTTAGGGCGAGCACCTCGACTTCGAATTCGCCGCCGTCCTTTCGGATCTTGAGCAGGTCGCCCGGCTGGACGGCGCGAGCGGGTTTTGCGGGATGTCCGTTGGACTCGATGCGGCCCAACTCGCACGCCCGCGCGGCCAGGGATCTCGTCTTGAAAAAACGCGCCGCCCAGAGCCACTTGTCCATCCGCATCGCTTACTTCCCTTCCTCCATTCTCACCGCCTCGACCGGCATAAGCACCATCAGGACTCTCATTCCGGAATGCTACAGAACACCGCGGCCGCCGTCTGCCGCGCTGTGGTACTTTCACTCACAGTGAGTCCCGGCGATCTGACCCGGCGCGGCGCGCTCCTCGGCCTTCCCGCGGCCATCCTGCCCGCAGCGCGGCTTGCCTCCGGCCCCGATGTCTGCTTCCTCAGCGCGGCGGAGATGGCGCGGCTCATTCGTCTCAAGAAGCTCTCCGCCCGCGAGGCGCTCGATGCGCACCTGAGGCAGATTGAGCGTGTGAACCCCAAGGTGAACGCCATCGTCACTCTGGTTCCCGAAATGGCCGCCGAAGCCGCCCAACGCGCGGATGAAGCCCTCGCGCGGGGCGAAGCGCCCGGCCCGCTGCACGGCCTGCCCATCGCTCACAAGGACCTCGTCGAAACCAAGGGCATCCGCACGGCTTTCGGCTCGCCGCTGTTCAAGGACAATTTCCCCGCCAATGACGACCTGATCGTCCAGCGGCTTCGCCGCGCCGGCGCCATCACCATTGGCAAAACAAATACCCCGGAATATGGCGCCGGGTCCCAAACCTTCAACACGGTCTTCGGCGCGACACGCAACCCGTACGACACATCGAAGACCTGCGGCGGGTCGAGCGGCGGCGCGGCGGTGGCGCTCGCCTGCGGAATGATCCCTCTCGCCGACGGCAGTGACATGGGCGGGTCGCTGCGCAATCCCGCGGCATACTGCAACATCGTTGGCTTCCGGGTCTCTCCAGGCCGGGTTCCCAATCCCGCCGCCGCTTTCGCATGGTCGACTCTCAGCACCGCCGGACCGATGGCCCGCTCCGTGAGCGACGTCGC
Source organism: Bryobacteraceae bacterium (assembly GCA_013388415.1). Lineage (GTDB taxonomy): Bacteria > Acidobacteriota > Terriglobia > Bryobacterales > Bryobacteraceae > JACADU01. Next base: position 3,218 of record JACADU010000036.1, on the reverse strand, counting down.
GTTGCTGCTCTCGGTGCTTGCCGGTCCCGATCCGAGGAGCCCGCTCTCCCTGCCGGAGCTCGGCACAGCGTTCCTCCGCCCGCTCGGCCGCAGTTTCAAAGGGGTTCGCATCGCCTGGTTCAAGGACCTCGGCGGGATACCCTTCGATCCGCGTGTCCGCTCCGCCGTCGACGCGCAGCGCAAGGTCTTCGAGAGCCTCGGCTGCGGCGTCGAACAGGCGGAACCGGACTTCTCCGGAGCGGACTACGCCTTCAAGACCCTTCGCGCCTGGAACTCGGCCACCACCCACGCGGAGCGCTTCGCCGCCAGCCGCGATGCGTACAAAGACACGCTTCGGAGAGAAATCGAGGACGGGCTCCGCCTGACCGGGTCCGAAGCCGCCAAAGCCCAGATCCTCCACGGGCAGCTCTGGCGGCGCTTTCAGACCTTCCTCCAGCAGTACGAGTACTTCATCCTGCCCACCACCCAGTTGCCCCCGTTCGACGTGAACCTGCCCTACCCGACCGAAGTGAACGGTATACTGATGCACAGCTACATCGACTGGATGAAATCCTGCTGGTACATCTCTCTCACCGGCAATCCCGCGATCTCCGTCCCGGCAGGATTCACGCCCGAAGGATTGCCGGTTGGAATCCAGATCGTGGGCCGCCACCACGCCGATTTCAGCGTGCTCCAGCTCGCTCACGCCTTCGAACAGGCCACGAGATTCGGCCTGAAGCGCCCGCCCGCCGTCTGATCCTCACCGCCGCCGCACAAAAGCCGGCATGGCCGCTGCGCCGTTCAGGTTGAGGGCGAAGCCGGAGTCCGCCGAGAGCAACAAGCAGAGCAGGCGGCGGTCGAGCATCGCTCACCGCGTCGCGTAAACGAAGAACCGCGTCGTCCGCGTGAAACCAAGTTTCCGGTAGAGTTCGAGTCCCGCCGGCGAGGATTGCAGCACCAGCGGCCCAGTGGCGCCGCGGTCGCGCAGGTCCTGCACCGCGTGGCGCATCAGCGCCTCGGCGTAACCCCTGCCCCGGTAAGCGGGCATCGTGGCGACCGAGTAAATCCCGATGGCCCCAGCCGCCTGATTCACAGCCGTGGAGACAATCGGCTCGCCATCCGCATAGCCAAGCCACACTTCCAGCGGGAAGTCCCAACGGGCGGGATCGTCGTAGATGACCCGCGCCACCTCGTGCGGTATCTGGAAGCACACTTCGACGATCAGGCGAAAAGCGGCGCGCGTTTCATCGTCGCTCACCCGGCGGTACTCGAGCTTTGGCAGCGGGCGCTTGGGAAACTCGGGGAAATTGTCCATCTCCATGCCGGGCGACTCGACAAGACATTCAAGCCCGGCGTCCTTCATCGCGCGGTTCAAATGGCGCGACGTCCTCGCGCCGAGCCAGTTCTCGCAAACCCAGAAGGACCACGGACGATGAACGCTGTCGAAGTGCCGGCTGGCGAGATGAATCCGGCGTTCGATCTCCCCCTCGACATCTCCGACGGGCTCGTCCAGAAGGGCGATGTTGAAGACGGAGAACGCCACCGGCGCGGTGATCAGTGTCAGCCCGCCCCGCTGCTCCGCGCGTCCGTAAAATTTCAGCGCGGCTTCAAGGTTGGCGGCGTTTCGCTCCCAAGGTCGCATGCTTCATGAGAAGTCTACAACAGACTCAGCGGATCCACGTCGATGATGAGCGCGGTCGCCGGCCAGCGGTTGTCGAGCGCGTGGGCTCGAATCCGGTTGAGGAAATCGTTCAGCCGCGGGCGCGAGACCGCTTTCACCAGCATTTGATACCTGTATTCGTTCTTGAGCCTGGGCACGGGCGCTTCGGCCGGCCCCATCACTTTGAAGCCCTCGCCCGGCTCGCCCGCCACCGCCGCGAGCTCTCCGGAAAGCCGAAGCGCCTCCTCCTGCCTGGCTGCCCGGATCATGATGTTCGCCAGCGCGCAGAACGGGGGGTAGCGCATGAGCCGCCGGAAATTGAGCTCTTTCTCGTAAAACCGCGCATAATCCTGTTCGGCGGCGCAACGGATGGCGTAGTGATCCGGATTGATCGTCTGGATCAGCACCTGGCCGGGCAGATGATGCCGCCCGGCGCGCCCGGCGACCTGTGTCAGCAATTGGAAAGTGCGCTCCCCGGCCCTGAAATCGGGCATCGACAGCCCAATGTCGGCGTTCACCACGCAAACCAGCGTGACGTTCGGAATGTCGTGCCCCTTGGCGATCATCTGCGTGCCGGCCAGGATGTCGAACGAACCCTCGCGGAAGCCGACCAGGATCTGCTCGTAGTGGCGCTTGGTGGCGACCGTGTCACGATCAAGCCGCGCCACCCTGGCTTTGGGAAAGAGGCGGTGGAGTTCGTCCTCGACCCGCTCGCTGCCGCTGCCCAGAAAAAAGACGTGCTCGCTGCCACACTGGGGACACGTCTGCGGAACCCGCTGCGCATAGTTGCAGTAGTGGCAGAGCAGCCGGTTGTCCCGGCGGTGCCAAGTCAGGGCGACCGCGCAGTGGATGCACTCCACGCGCCCGCCGCACGACCGGCACGCCATCGACGATGAATAGCCGCGCCGGTTCATCAGCACGATGCTCTGCTCCCGCGCCTGCAGCCGCTCTCCGAGCGCCTCCACCATCCGGCGCGAGAACAGCGCGTTCTGGCGCGACTCCAGAAACTCCTGCCTCATGTCGACGATCTCCACCGCCGGCAGCGGCCGGTTCTGAATCCTCTGCGGCATCTCGAGCAGGACCGATTTGCCCCGCTCCGCGTTATAGCGGCTTTCCAGCGATGGCGTCGCCGACCCGAGCAGGACCACAGCCCGGGCGTCGCGCGCGCGCACGATGGCCACGTCCCGGCCGTTATAGCGGGGACTCTCCTCCTGCTTATAGCTGCCGTCATGCTCTTCGTCGACAATCACCAGCCCGAGATTCGCCACCGGCGCGAACACGGCGCTGCGCGTCCCCACCGCCACGCTGGCCTCGCCCCGCCGGAGCCTGCGCCACTGCGCCGCCCGCTCGCTGTCGTTGAACGCGGAATGCAGAATCGCCACCCTGTCGCCGAACCGCGCATGAAACTGGCCCGCCACGGCTGGCGTCAACGCGATCTCCGGAACCAGCAGCAGCGCCCCGCGCCCCCGCTCCAGCGCCGCCTCAATCGCCGCAAGATAGACCTCCGTCTTGCCTGACCCCGTCACGCCATGCAAAAGAAACGTCTGATACTCGCCTGCCTCCATCCTGGCGATAATGG
>JACADU010000140.1 GCA_013388415.1 Bryobacteraceae bacterium | reverse complement strand
GCGTGACGACCTCGTCCTTGTCCTTTTCGGCCTTGTACAGCGGGACGATCTCCTGGAGCGGCACCGGCGAGATCACGACGCCGGCCGCGTGCACACCCGCGTTCCGCGCCATCCCTTCCAGCCTCATGGCGACGTCGATGGTCTCCTGATAGCGCGCGTCCTGCTTGGCCAGTTCGAGGATCGCCGGCTCGGCCTCCAGCGCGTCCTTCAGCTTGATGTTCAGCGGCTGCGAGGGGATCAGCTTGGTGATTCTGTCCGCTTCGTTGAAGCTGAGCCCGATCACGCGTCCCACGTCCTTGAGCGCCGCCTTGGCCCCCAGCGTTCCGAAGGTGATGATCTGCGCCACCTGCTCGCGGCCGTACTTCCCGGTGACATACTGGATCACCTCGCCGCGCCGGTTCGTGCAGAAGTCGATGTCGATGTCCGGCATGCTGATCCGCTCCGGGTTCAGGAACCGCTCAAACAGCAGGCCATATTGCAGCGGATCGATGTCCGTGATGCCCATCGCGTAGCCAACCAGCGACCCGGCCGCAGAGCCGCGCCCCGGGCCCACCGGAATCCCCTGCGATTTCGCGTACCGGATGAAATCCCAGACGATCAGGAAGTAACCCGAAAACTTCATCTGCTGGATTAGCCTGATCTCTTCCTCAAGCCGCTCGATGTAGTCCTCGATCCGGTGCCGCAGCATCCCGCGCGCGGCCATCTGCTCCAGCCGCCCGCGCCGCTTCTCGAACCCCTGCCGCGCCACGTAGGCAAAGTACGTGTCCAGCGTGTGCCCGCCCGGAATCTCAAAGCGCGGAAACGGATCGGCCACCTTCTCGAGCTTTACGTGGCAGCGTTGCGCGATCTCCCACGTGCGGTCCAGCGCGTCCTCCACCTCGCCGAACAACTGCATCATCTCGCTGCGCGTTTTGACGAAGAAGGACTCCGTCGAGAAGCTCATCCGGTTCGAGTCCGTGACGGTCTTGCCCGTTTGGATGCAGACCAGGATGTCCTGCGCGCGGTGGTCGGATTGCTCCAGATAGTGCGCGTCGTTGGTCGCCACCAGAGGAATGCCCGTCTCGGCCGAAAGCCGGCACACCTCGGGCATGACCTTCCTGTCCATGTCCAGCCCGTGGTCCTGAATCTCCAGGAAGAAGTTGCCCTTGCCGAAAATGTCGACATACTCGTGGGCGAGCCTCCGCGCGTCCTCGTAGCGGTCGCGGAGGATCGTCTCGTTGATGTCGCCTTTCAAACAGGCGGACATCGCGATGATTCCCTTGCTGTGCTGGGCGAGGAGCGCTTTGTCCACGCGCGGCTTGTAATAGAAGCCGTCGAGATAACCCGCCGAGACGAGCTTGATGAGGTTCTTGTAGCCGTCCTGGTTCTCACACAGCAGAACGAGGTGGTTGTACTTGTTCTGCTCGTTCTTGATCGTGCGGTCCTGCTGCGCGACGTAGACCTCGCAGCCGATGACAGGATGGACCCCCGCGTCCTTTGCCTTGAAATAGAATTCGGCCGCGCCGAACAGGTTGCCGTGGTCGGTCAGAGCGACGGCGGGCTGCCCCTGCTTCTGGACCAGCTTCATCAGCTTCGAGATTTCGCAGGCGCCGTCGAGCAGGCTGTAGTCGGTATGGCAGTGCAGATGGACAAAGGGCTTCTCAGACATCGGCTGGAAGCTACCAGTATGAACCGCCGGAGACCCGGCTGCCAGGCTGCCTCGACGCCGAACCACTTCAGCAACCCCAGTTTGAACGAGTCGTGACGCTTCGCGAGCGCGCCCGGCTCCCGCTTGAGAAAGAATGGGACATTGGCGAAGTCGCGGCAATACTCCAGCCGAGGTTCGAATCCGCCCGCCGGCCGGAATCCCAGCGTGAAGGAAACCGCAGTCTCTCTGAACCGTGACATCCGCACGTTTCAGCGCGGGGAGAAAACCGCGACTCTCCCCGTCAGTCGGCTCTGAAAGCCGGGTCTGCGGGCCGTTTTCGCTTATACAGCCGGCCTCGGTTTCCGGCTCGAGAGCCGACATCAACACAGCCTGAAGCTGGCAACGGCTCTGCCGAGATGCCCGAGCCCGCATCTTCTGTGATGTTTGGCGGCTGGCTGCCTGCTCATCGCCGCTGCGCTGGCTTCACGCGCCTCACCGCGCCGCCCACGCTGATCAGCGCGTCCAGGAGGCAATCCGGCGCCCGGTCCGCGCGCATTCCGACAGCAGTTCGGAAGGCCGCCAAAAGGGGCCCTGCTCGTCGTACAGCCGCGTGAGGACGTCCAGAATGACCGGCAAGCCAACGACGTCCGCCGTGTGCATCGGCCCGCCCCGCCATGCAGGGAACCCGTACCCGCAGATGTAGACCACGTCGAGGTCCGAGGCGCGCTCGGCGACGCCTTCTTCCAGCAGGCGGGCGCCCTCATTGATGAGCGCGAACAGCGTCCGCTGCCGGATCTCCCGGCAACTCCAGACGCGCTGCGGGATGCCTCGTCCGGCGGCGTATTCGCGGATCTCCCGTTGGAGATCGGCGTCGGGCAATGCCTTGCGTTTGGCGTCGTACAGATACCAGCCGGCCCCTGCCTTCTGCCCCGTGCGGCCCTGCTCGCACAGAATGTCTTCAAACGTCTCGGCTTCGTAGTGGAACCCGAGACGGATGGCCTCGCGCCGCATCAGCCGGAACACGTCGAGTCCGCTCAGATCGCCAACCGCCAGCGGACCCATGGCCATCCCCCAATTCGTCAGCGCCTGATCCACCAGCGCCGGCGATGCCCCCTCAGTGGCGATCTCCACCGCCTGCTCGCGGTAGGGCATGAACATCCGGTTGCCGATGAAACCATATCGGTTGCCCGAAACGACTGCGGTCTTGCGCAGCCGCTTGGCCAGAGCTAGAGCGGTCGCCAGCGTCTCGGGCGAGGTTTCTCTGCCGCGAACAACCTCCAGCAGCCGCATGATGTGCGCCGGGCTGAAGAAGTGCAGGCCGACCACGCGCTCCGGCCGGCGGGTCGCCGCCGCCAGTTCGTCGATGTCCAGCGTCGAGGTGTTGCTCGCCAGCAGGCAATCGGCCGGTGTCACCGCGTCGAGCGCCTGAAAGACCGACCTCTTGATTGCTGCGTCTTCGAAGACCGCTTCAACGGCCAGGCTTGCGCCCGCCGCCGCTTCTTCCATCGTCTCCACGATGGAAAGCGTCCCGTGACTTCCGGGCTTGATGCGGCCTTTGGAGATCAGCCCGTCGAGAGTTTCCCGGATGGAGCGCGCGGCCGCTTCTCGTGCCGCCTGCTCGGCGTCGTACAGCGTGACCGGAATTCCGGCGGCCAGAAACGCGCACGCGATGCCGCGCCCCATCGTTCCGCCTCCGATAATGGCTGCCCGCTCGATTTCCCGCGCCGCTGTCTCCCGTTTGAGTCCGGCCACCTTCGTCACTGCGCGCTCCGCGAAAAAGGAGTGGATCAGCGCCGCCGCCTGCGGCCCCCGGAGGCACTCCTCAAAGAGCCGGGCTTCGGTGGCAAGACCTTCCTCGAACGGAAGCCGGCACGCAGCCAGAACCGCGTCCAGCGCGGCCAGCGGAGCCACCTGCCACTTGAATTTCTTCGCCACGGTATCCCGGTCCAGCGCCGCGATCGATTCGGCCTGTTCCGGATCCACCAGCTTGGCGTCGTGATCGCGCGTCCGCCTTGGCTTTTCCGCCCTCCGCGCGAATTCGACCGCCTCCTCCACCAGCCCCCCTGAGGCGACGGCGTCGATGAGACCCAGCTCCAGCGCCTCCCTCTCGCCGATCGTCTCGCCAAGCGCGATCATCTCCAGAGCCCGCCCCGCGCCGGCAAGCCGCGGCAGCCGCTGCGTTCCGCCCGCCCCGGGAATGAGCCCGAGTTTCACTTCGGGTTGGCCCAGCGTCGTGCCAGGCGCGGCGATGCGGTAGTGGCAGGCCATCGCCAGCTCGAGACCACCCCCCAGCACCGTTCCATGCAGCGCCGCCACAACCGGCTTCCCCAGGTTCTCCACGCGATTCATCGTGGCGTTGAAGTCGATCATCGGCCGCTCGCCCCGCGCGATCGGCGGGAATGCTCGCACATCGGCCCCGGCGACGAACGTGGAGCCTGCGCCGAAAATCACCGCCGCCGCGATTTCTTCCGAACCAGCCGCCTCCTGCATTGCCGCGTCGAGCCCCGCGAGCACCTCGCGGCTGAGAGCGTTCACCGGAGGATTGTCGATCATGATCAACAGAATCGAGTCTTGGCGGGATGTGACGACGGGACCGGGCATGGACTGTGTCCTAAACTGTAGTATTCACGATGAACGAAGAAAAGCGGCAACTCGCTTCCGCCGAGCAGATCAACAAACGGTTGCAGAGCGCACAGTTCCCATTCAATCAGTTCCTCGGCGTGCGCGTGGTCGAGGCAGTAGACGACGGTTTGACCATGGAAACCGAGGTCCGGCCGGAATGGGGCAACGTCTTCGGCTCGATGCATGGCGGCGTCACCGCATCTCTCGTCGACACAGCCGTGGGGATCGCGGTGATTCGCGGCTATGACTTCGCCAGACCCGTGACAACCGTCGAGCTAAAGGTGAGCTACCTCCGGCCAATTCACGCAGGCAAGCTGACCGTGAAAGCGCGCATCCTCAAGCAGGGCAAGACCCTCTGCGTTGGCGTCGGAGACGTTTTCGACCAGGAAGGGGAGCATTGCGCAACTTCTCTGGTGACCTATATGGCACTGTGATCGGCAGGAAGGTGGGGCAAATCACCCACCTGGGCAGGGGTTGGGCCCTTTTCGGGACTCTAAGCTCTACGTTTTCTGTCGAATTCCGTTGGAGATTTCAACATCCGGAACTGGCAGTGTGATTGCTCCATGAGATAGTGGAAGGGGGGGTCCTCCATGGCTCGAGGCTCCGTCGTCATCACCACGGAACGATGTAAAGGTTGCGGATTCTGCGTCGAATTCTGCCCGACCAAAGTCCTTCAACTCTCCTCGGCGTTCAACGCCAAGGGATACCATCCGCCGCACATGGTCGCGGCGGAGAAATGCTCCGGGTGCAATCTTTGCGGCATGTACTGCCCTGACTTCGCCATTTTCGGCTACAGAATGCCCGGGCAAAAGAAGGAAGATGGGGGTGAGGCATGACGCACGCCGATCCGCGCTGCGTTCTGACGGGAACGCACTTCATGAATGGCGACGCGGCCTGCTGCGAGGGAGCGATCGCGGCCGGGGCGCGCTACGCGGCGGGGTATCCTATCACGCCTTCCACAGAGATCGTCGAGCGGTTCGCTGCGAGGGCTCCTCAAGTGGGGGGCCTCTTCATCCAGATGGAGGATGAATTGGCGGCGTCGATAGCCATCCAGGGTATGGTCTGGGCAGGCGCAAAGTCGTTCACAGTGACATCCGGGCCGGGCTACTCGCTGATGATGGAGCACATCGGCCTGGCGGCGATGACCGAAACCCCTTGCGTGTTCGTCGACGTTCAGCGCGGCGGACCGTCAACCGGACTTCCCACCTTGCCGAGCCAGAGCGACATGATGCAGGCCCGCTTCGGCAGCCACGGGGACTACTCCACCATCGCCCTCTGCCCGCAGAGCCCGCAGGAGTGCTTCGACCTGACCGTCAAGGCGTTCAATCTCGCCGAGCAATTCCGCGTGCCTGTCATGTTCATGATGGACGAATGCGTCGGGCACATGACCGAGAAGGTCGTCATCCCGAAGGCTGAAGAGATCGAGGTGACCCCTCGGCGCAAAGCCTCCAAGCCGCCCGGGGAGTTCCTCCTCTATGAGCCCGGACCGGACCTGGTGCCCGAAATGGCCCACGCCGGCGAAGGCTATAACGTCTATGTCACCGGCCTGACCCACGACCGCCGCGGCTACCCGGGGATGTCCGCCGCGACGCAGATGGATCTGATTCCAAGGCTCATGGAGAAGGTCAAGCGGGC
>JACADU010000035.1 GCA_013388415.1 Bryobacteraceae bacterium | reverse complement strand
CTTCTCGACCACGCGGAATGCAGCCGGCCAGATGATCACCATCTACGATCCCTTCAGCACGGCATCGGCGCCATCCGGCGGCTTCACCCGCCAGCCGTTCTCCGGCAACGTCATCCCCGCCGCCCGCATCAACACCGTCGCCCGCAACATGGCCAAGTACTTTCCCGCCCCCACGACCGCCGGAGCCGCCAACACTGGCGTCAATAACTACGCCCGCACCGGCGGCAACAACGTCACCAAGGACACCTGGAGCACGCGCGTCGACCACAACGTCAATGACCGCAACCGCCTCTTCGGCCGCTTCTCCTATGACAAGAGCCCCATCGTCCGCGCCGCCGCCTACGGCGCCCGCAACATCGCCTCCCCAACCCACGGGACCCAGGTCTTCAACCGCTACAACGCCGTCGTCGAGGACACTCACGTCTTCACGCCTTCCCTCCTCGGCGCCCTGCGCTCCTCCTTCTCGCGCCTGTCCAACTTCCGGCGGCCTTTCTCTGACGGCTTTGACATCACCACTCTCGGCCTCCCCGCCAGCCTTCAGGCTGCTATCGGCGACCCCCGCTCCTTCCCCGTGGTCACGATGACCGGCCTCGGAACTTCCTCCTCGATTCCCAATCTGGGCACCGGCGCGGTTTTCGGCGGCGCCGACGTCATCGCTTTTGGCATGGATAGTTTCGCCCTCATGGGCTCCGCCACCAAGACGATGTCCAGGCATACGGTCAAAGCCGGCGGCGAGTACCGCATGATCCGCTTCAACACCCGCCAAAACGGCGACAGCGCCACCAACTTCGCGTTTACCCCTGCCTTTACCCAGGGCCCCAATCCCGCCGCTGCCTCCGGCACGGCGGGCGTCGCCCTCGCTTCTTTCCTGTTGGGCACACCCGCTTCCGGCCAGGTCAACCCCTCGCCCTACATCTCCATGCAGACCCTCTACTACGCCTTCTATGTCCAGGACGATTGGAAGTTGACCCCAAGCCTCACTCTGAATTTCGGGCTCCGCTATGACTTCGAGACCCCCAGAACCGAACGCTACAATCAACTCACCAATTTCGATTTCGGCGCAACTCCGCCATTGAACACGAGTCTCAATCTGCGCGGCGCCCTCGCCTTCGTCAACGTCAACGGCCTGCCTCGGTACAACACCAAAACGGATCGCAACAACATCGCGCCCCGGATCGGATTTGCGTGGCGCCTGAACGATAAAACGGTCATCCGCGGCGGCGGCGGACTCTTCTACGGCACCCAGCTTGGCGTCGGCGGAGCGCCCGACTCGTTCGGCATCTCAGGCTTCCAGGCCGCTACTGCCATGGTCACAAGCCTCGACGGCGTCACCCCCAAGGACACTCTCTCTAACCCCTACCCCAACGGCCTCAACAAGCCCAGTGGTAGTTCGCTCGGAGCCGCTACCCTGCTCGGCCAGAATATCTCCTTCACCGACCGCGGCAACTATGTCCCGTACTCGATGCAATGGAACTTCAACATCCAGCGCGAACTTCCATGGCGCGTCCTGTTCGACATCGGCTATGCCGGCAGCCGTGGCATCGGCTTCTCTCAGGACCTCCAGTTGAACCAGCTCCCCGACTCCGCCCTCGCCCTCGGCGACGCCCTCCGCCAGCAGGTTCCCAATCCCTTCTTCGGCCAGATCGCCATCGGCGGTCTCGCCTCGCCGACCGTCTCCCGCGCCCAACTCCTGCGGCCCTTCCCGCACTTCACCGCAGTCACTTCGCGGAACGCCTCATGGGCCGCTTCCTCTTATAACTCCCTGCAGCTCAAAGTCGAAAAACGCTACGCCCGGGGCCTCGCGCTCATGGGCTCCTGGACGTATTCCAAACTCTTCGATTACGGCGCAGGACCGTGGGGCGGAGAAGCTCTCGGCGCCGGTGGCTTCCAGAACTGGAACAACCTGGCGCCCGACTGGAGCGTCTCAACCACCGACCAGACCCACCGCTTCGTTCTCAACGGCGTATGGGCGATGCCATTCTTCTCGAAGACCACTGGGATCACCAACAGACTCCTCGCCGGTTGGGAACTCGGCGCGATCTTCTCGAACTTTAGCGGCGGCCCCATCGGCGTCAGTTCCGCTGTCAACAATACCTTCTCGCAGGGCGGAGGCCAGCGGCCCAATTGGTCCGGTGTCAGCCCGGCCCTCGACAGCCCGGTTCCCGACCGCTGGATCAATGCCGCGGTTTTTTCCAACCCCGCTCCCTATCACTTCGGCAATGTCGGCCGCACCCTCTCCGGGCTTCGCACTGACATCACGCAGCAAATCGACATGACCCTTAGCAAGACCACCACCCTCCACGAAAAGCTCCGCCTTCAGTTCCGCGCCGAGTTCTTCAACCTCACCAATTCGCCACGCTTCGCCCCTCCCAACTCCAGTTACGGGAACACTCAATTCGGTGTTGTCTCGAGCCAGCTCAATCAGCCCCGCATCATCCAATTCGGATTGAAGCTGATGTACTGAGGAGCCCATGATGCAACGCCGAACCTTCCTCCGGACGTCCGGCCTCGCGGCCCTCCAGTCCGGCTATCGCAGCGCCTTCGAACCCGCGAAGAAGCCCAACGTCATCTGGCTCTTCGGCGACCAGCACCGCCAGCAGGCTCTCTCCTCCAACGGCGACCCCAACGTCGACACCCCCAACATCGACCGTCTCTCCGACACCGGCGTCCAGTTCTCTCAAGCCGTCGCCGGCTTCCCCCTCTGCTGCCCGTTCCGCGGCTCCCTGCTATCGGGACGCTACCCCCATCACTGCGTCCCCGGCCACGAATACCCTCTGCCGGAAAACCAACCCACCATCGCTCAACCCTTCAAGGAAAACGGGTACCACACCGCCTGGTTCGGCAAGTGGCACCTCTGCGGCTGGCACGAACGCGACGGCCGAGGCGCATTCTACATCTCCAAGCCCGAGCAGCGCGGCGGCTTCGACACCTGGCTCGGCTATGACAACAACAACTCCCAATGGGATTCCTGGGTCCACGGCGGCGCAGGCAAGGATGCCTTCCACTACCGCCTGCCCGGCTACGAAACCGACGAACTCACCACCCTGTTCATCAAGTACCTGAAAGAGCGCGCCGAGGACAAGAAGCCCTTCTTCGCCGCGCTCTCCGTCCAGCCCCCGCACGACCCCTACGTCGCCCCCGCCGAGTACATGGCGCGCAAGAATCCGGCGAAGCTCGAAATGCGCCCCAACGTGCCGAACATCCCGCGCGTCCAGCAGATTGCCCGCCGCGAGTACGCCGGCTACTGCGCCATGATCGAAAACTGGGATTGGAACGTGGGCCGCATCCTCTCCGCCCTCGAACAGTCAAAGCTCGACTTCAACACCCACATCGTCTTCTTTTCCGACCACGGCGACATGCACGGCTCGCAAGGAATGTTCCGCAAGACCAATCCGTTCGAGGAGTCCATGCGGATCCCGTTCATCATTTCCGGCGAGCAGCCCCGCTATCTCGGCCGCTCCAACGGGCGCCAACCCGTCCTGCTCAACCACGTCGACATTGCGCCCACCACCCTCGGCCTCTGCGGAATCAGGAAGCCCGCTTGGATGGAGGGCACGGACTACTCCGCCTTCCGCTTTACCGGGCGCGAACGGCCGGCGCTGCCGGATTCGGCCTACCTTCAGAACGTCGTCCCGACCGGCCACCCCTACTCGATCAACCGCCCCTACCGCGGCATTGTGACGCGCGACGGCTGGAAGTACGTCTCCTTCGAAGGCGTCCCCTGGCTCCTCTTCAATCTCAACGAAGACCCATACGAACAGGTCAACCAGGCGCACAACAACGCCTTCCGCGCCGAACTCAAGCGCCTCAATGAGCGCCTCCGCCAGTGGGTCGCCGACACCGGCGACAAGTTCCAACTGCCGGATTTCAG
>JACADU010000062.1 GCA_013388415.1 Bryobacteraceae bacterium | reverse complement strand
GTAGGAGGTCTGCAAGGCAGGCTCGAGATGCAACGGTCAGCAAAGGAGGCAAGGCCGACTGCCACTTTGGTCAGATTCGCCAACTGCTCAGTTCAGGCTGACCCCTTTCCCCCTTTCCCCCTTTCCCCTTTCCCGGGGCGGTTGCGCTGGCCGTCGAGGAGGAACCAGAGGGCGAAGCCGACCAGGGGGATGGCGGCGGCGTTGAAGAAGGCGGCGGCCCAGGCGGCGGCGTCGGCGAGGCGGCCGAAGAGGGGGCTGGTGAGGGCGACCATCGCGGCCCAGGAGCCGGCTCCCAGACCGGCCAGGAGACCGGCATGCGCCGATCCGAAGGTCCGGGTGGCGTAGCCGAGGCTGACGATGACGTTGCCGCCGGCGACGAACATCGTCCAGAACAACAGAAGCAGCAGCAGTGGGAAGGATTGAATGGAACCGCCGAGCATGAGGGGCAGGGTGCCGGCGGCCGCCAGAAGAATGAGGCGGCGGACGGGCACGCCGCGGTCGAGCAGCCAGCCCCAAAGGAAGTAGCCCACCTCCCAACCGAGCGGCGGGATCCACAAGACCCAGCCGAGTTCGGACTGCCGCTTGCCAAACTCGCGGGCGAGGTAGAGCGGCATCTGATAAAGGACGAAGGCAAGCGGCAGACAGCCGAGAGAGTAGTTGACCATGAAGGCCCACAGGCGGGAATCGCTCCAGGGAAGAGGATGCCGGGGGTGCGCATGCGCAGGGTGGGCGGCGAGTTCGACCCGGGAACTGCTGATCCGCCACCACGCCGCAAGCCAGCAAAGGCCAATGATGCCCGTGAACCAGAAGGCAGCGCGCCAGCCGAAGGCGCTGTAGACGGGCGTCACGACGAGCGGGGTGAGAACGGCGCCGAGACTGCCGCCGCTGTAGGCCAGCGCCGCGCCGCGTGCCTGGAGGCGCTCGGGTAGGGTCAGGACAACGGTGCGAAGTCCTCCGGGGAAGGTGGCGCCTTCGCCGAAGCCGAGCGCGGCGCGGGCGATGGCGAAGCCGATGAAGCCGGCGAGCAGCGCGTGGGAGGCGGAGGCGGCGGTCCAGAAGAGGACGGCGGCAAACATGCCGGAGCGGACGCCGGAGCGGTCGAGCCAGCGGCCCCAAAAGGGATTGCCTGCCATGTAGGAGATGGAGAACGCGGAGATGACCCAGCCGTACTGCTCGGCGGTCATGCGGGTTTCGGCGAGGATGGTGGGCGCGAGCAGCGCGAGGGCGTTGCGGTCGATGTAGCTGATGAGGGAGACGGCGGTCATTGCCCCAATGGGGGCCCAAAGGCTGGGTTTGGCCGCCGCGGGCATTGGGTGCACGGTTCTAGCTGGAGGCCCTGCGTTGAGGCAATGCGCCGGCAGGGGGATCGGTCGCGGGGCGCTTCATGGTTTCAGCGTAGGCGCGGCGGGGTTCTTCGGGGAAGCCCTTGAGCAGTTCCTCGGCGCGGGCGCGGATCTCGCTGACGATTTCGGGGTGCCGGGCCGCGACGTCATAGCTTTCGGCGGGGTCGGTTTTCAGGTTGTAGAGTTCGGGCTTCGCCAGTGGGAGGTTGACGCGGCCGCCTTCAGGGGCGGGGCTGTAGGTGACGTTGTTGTAGCGCGCCAGATGAAGCTTCCAATCGCCGCGACGCGCGCATTGGAGGTTCCAGGAGTCGAAATAGAGGAGGACGTCGCGCTCTACCTGCGGCTGCGCTCCGGTGAGGATGCCGCGGATGTCGACGCCGTCGACGGGGCGCCGGGGCGCAGCGCCGCAGTGGGCGGCGGCGGTGGGCATGACGTCCATGAGGGAGACGAGCGCGCCGCTGACGCCGGTCTTTACGGTTCCTGGCTGGCGGGCAAGGAAGGGGACACGAACGCCGCCCTCCCAAGTCATGCCTTTGCGGCCGCGGTAAGGACCGGGCGAGCCCTGATACCAGGGGCCGTTGTCGCTGGAGAAGAGCACGAGGGTGTCGCGGTCGAGGTTGTGGCGCTTCAGGGCGGCGAGGACCTCGCCGACGCTCCAATCCACCTCGGCCATCACGTCGCCGTAGATGCCGTGCGGGCTTTTGCCTCGGAAGCGTTGGGAGGCGTAAAGGGGGATGTGCGGAAACGTGTGGGGGAAGTAAAGGAAGAACGGGCTGCTTGCGTTGTCGTCGATGAATTTCACGGCGCGGGCCGTGTAACGTTCCGTGAGGGTGTCCTGGGTGGCTTCGGGCTCGCTGACGGACTCGTTGTCCATCACGACAGCGGGCTTCATGTCATTGCTATAGGGGATGCCGAAGTAGCGATCGAAGCCGCGGCGGGTGGGCAAATAGTCAGGACGGTGGCCGAGATGCCATTTGCCGACGCAGGCGGTTTTGTAACCCTTCTCCTTGAGGATGTCGGCGAGGGTGACCTCTTCGAGCGGCATGCCCTTCTCGTCGCGCGGGAAGAGGACGTTGGGGACTCCGGCGCGGGTGGGGTAGCGTCCGGTCATGAGGGCGGCGCGCGATGGAGAGCAGACCGGGTTGGCGGAAACGGCGTTGGTGAAGCGCATGCCTTCACGGGCGATGCGGTCGATGTTCGGGGTGGCGAGAGCGCCGCCGTAACAGCCGAGGTCGCCGTAGCCGAGGTCGTCGCAGAAAATGAGAACGATGTTGGGGGCGCGCCTGGCGGCGGCGCCGAGCGCGGAGGCGGCTCCGGCGGCGATGAAGTGTCTTCGGGAGAGAGGCATTGAAATGAACTCCAGCGAATATCATATGCTTGGCAACGAGGTGAGGTCATGAAGACGAGACGCTTGTCCGCGACGCTGCTGCTGGCCGGCGCCGCTTTCGCGCAAGACCGGCCGACGGCAGGGCCGCTGAAGGCGCTCGCTTCGAATCCTCGCTGGTTTGCAGATTCCACGGGGAAGGCCGTCCTTCTGGCCGGGTCTCACGTCTGGCAGAACCTGCAAGACAACGGCCTGATCATTCGCGGGGCGGTGGCCAACCCGCCGCCGGTATTCGACTATGACGGCTATCTGGATTTCCTGACGCAGCACAATCACAATTTCTTCAGGCTGTGGCGATGGGAGGTCACGCGCTGGACCGACCGGTATACGGGCAACGAAGTGAAGCACGCGCGGCCGCACCCCTGGCTCCGGAGCGGACCGGGCTTGGCGAAGGATGGGAAGCCGAAATTCGATTTGACAAAGTTCAATCCGGAATATTTCGACAGGCTGCGCGCGCGGGTTCAGGCGGCGCGCGAGCGGGGTATTTACGTGGCCGTCATGCTGTTCGAAGGCTGGGAGATTCAGTTCACCGACGGCTGGCCGCATCATCCGTTCCACGCCGCAAACAACGTGAACGGGGTCGAGGCGGATTATGACGGCAACGGGTCAGCGCTCGAGTACAACACGCTGAACGCGACGGAGATGGGGCGCAAGGTCCTGGCGCTCCAGGAGGCGTATGTCCGCAAGGTCATCGACACGGTGAGCGATCTGGACAACGTGCTGTATGAGATCTGCAACGAGGCGCACGGCGGCTCGACGGAGTGGCAGTATCACCTGATCCGGTTCGTCAAGAAGTACGAAGCGGGCAAAGCAATGCAGCATCCCGTGGGAATGACGTTTCAGTACAAGGGCGGCACAAACGCGATTCTGAACGAGAGCCCTGCGGACTGGATCTCTCCGAATCCCGGGGACGCCAAGGAGAACTATCGAATGGATCCATGCGCGGCGTGCTCGGAGAAGGTGGTCGTCAGCGACACGGACCACCTCTGGGGCCACACGGGCGGGGACAACATCTGGGTGTGGAAGAGCTTCACGCGCGGATTGAACGTGCTGTTCATGGAAGAACTGCTGCCGTCTCCGACATGGCAGGATTCGGCGCGCGAAGCGATGGGGCAGGCGCGCAGGATGGCCGAGAGGGCGAATCTGGCGGCGATGAAGCCGGAGCAGGGCCTGAGCGCGACTCGTTACTGCCTGGCCGAGCGTGGGCGGGAATATGTCGTCTTCCAGCACGACAAGGGGGAGTTCACGCTGGACCTCAAGGACGCCCCGGGCAGGTATCTGGCGGAGTGGCTTGACGTGAACGTGGACCGGACCGTTCCGGCGAAGCCCGTGGATGGGGGCGCCGTGAGGACGTTCAGGACGCCGTTTCCGGGGCCGGCGGTCTTGTACTTGAGGAGAATTCGTTAGGCGGCAAGGCTGTCAGTGCGGACCGTGATCGGCGTCCTACAATGGGGGTTCCGATGCCCGAACAGAAATACAGTGAGCCAAGACTGACCTTGAGCAAGATCTACACAAGAACCGGCGATGGCGGCCAGACGCGCCTGGCGAGCGGCGAGCAAGTGCCGAAGGACAACGCGCGGCTCGATTGCTACGGAACGCTGGATGAGCTGAACGCTCACGTTGGGGCGGCGAGACTGACAGCGGAGGGCGCCGCGGAAAAAGCGCCTCAACTGGGCGCGCTTGCCGCTACGCTGGCCAGGATTCAGCATGAGCTGTTCAATCTCGGTTCGATTCTTGCGACGGCGGCGGGGAAGGCGCATCCGAAGCAGCCACGGGTGGCCGACGCCGACGTGGCCCAATTGGAGAGCGACATCGACCGGATGAACAGCGAGCTGCCGCCGCTGCGTAGTTTCGTGCTGCCGGGCGGTTCGAGGCTCAACGTGGAACTGCATCTGTGCAGGACGGTGTGCAGGCGCGCGGAGCGGCTGATGGTCGCCTTGCGGCGGGTGGAAGAGGTCGACGATGTCGATATCCGTTATGTGAACCGGCTCAGCGACGCCTTCTTCGTGATGAGCCGGTGGGCGAATGCGGTGATGGGGGTGGAAGAGGTGTTGTGGTCCCCGAACAAGTCAGCGAGCGCTCAGCAAAGCTAGCGGCGCTGGCGGCGCTGCTGCTTGTGTTCGGCTGGCAGGCGGCCCAGGTCTATCGCATTTTTGGGGGGAATTGGACGGGTCTGTTCTATCACGATGGGACGCCCACTCTCGCGCCGGGTTTTGAAGGCACCCATCTTCAACCGGCGGGTGGAGATTACGACGGCCAGTATTACCGCTACCTGGTGAGGGATCCGATTCCGCCTTTCGCCTACCGGCAGTGGATGGACAGTCCGGCGCAGCGCGGGTCGCGGGTGCTTGTGCCGGGCCTGGCGTGGGCGCTCTCGATGGGGGGGAGACTTGCGCCTGATGCGGTCTACATTGGGCTGATCGGGGTATTCGCGGCACTGGGGGTTTACTGTTCCGGCCGGTGGTTCGAGCGGCGGGGAGTCAGCGGTTGGGCGGGGCTGTCGTTTATGGCTTTGCCCGCGACGGTGAGTTCGGTGGACCGGATGCTGGTGGATGTCGCGCTGTGAGCTTTAGTGGCGGGCTTCATGCTGGCGGCGGAGACTGGGAACACGCGGCTTCTCCTGGCTTGCGCAGCGGCGGCGCCGCTGGTCAGGGAGACGGGCTTTGCATTGCCCGCGGCGCTGCTGCTTACCGGACAAGTGCCGCGAGGGCTGCTCGCTGCCGTGCCGGGAGCGGCATGGACGGGGCTGGTCCTGTCGTACTATCCGCTGCAAGGCCAATCGAAGGAATTCGGGTTCCTGCCGCTCGAGTGGTTTCGCAGGGTTTCGACGCCGCGTGAAGTCGAAGACGCGGCGGTTCAGTGGGTCGTCCGAGGGCTCGACGTGCTGGCGCTGGCGGCTTTGGCGGTTCTGGCGCTCTGGGCGGTCAGGGTTGCATGGCCCGTCCGAAGGACTGCGCCGGCGGCGGCGGCACTAGTGTTTCTGGCGGGCGGGATGACGCTGGGCGGTCCGAACGTGATGTCGGACCCGTATCACTGGGGGCGCGTGCAATCGCCGTGGATGGTCTGGATGCTGCTGGAGTCGGTTGTCCAAAGGCGGTGGGGGGCAGTGGCGGCGGTGGCCGCGATTTCACTGACGCCGCTGGCGTATTCGGCGAAGAACATCATGCGTTGATGGACTCTACGTTTTGGGGAGTTCCAGCTCGGCGGTCTTGCGCTTGCGTGGGACGACCTTGTATTTGCGGGGGCGTGCGGGGCTGCCGCCGGCGAAGGCGTCTTCGAGCACGGCAGCCTGTTCCTGGGCGTGGCGCTTGGCGCCGCCGGCGGCGGTGCTGGCGGATTCGGGCCTTCCGGCGTAGCGGAGCGAGCGGCGGGAGGCTTCCAGGATCGTTTCCATGCGGTCCTTCATGAACAGCCAGGCTCCCATATTGCGAGGCTCTTCCTGGACCCAGACAATCTCGGCGGTGGAGGGATAGCGCCACAGGGCGTTTTCGATCTCCTCAACGGGGAAGGGGTAGAGCTGTTCGAGGCGCAAGATCGCGACCTGATTCTCCAAACCGCGCTTGCCGCGCTCGGCGAGCAGCTCGTAATAGATCTTTCCGGAGCAGAAGATCACCTTGCGAACGCGGTCAGGGATGGCGGCGGTGTCGCTGAGCACGGGCATGAAGCAGCCGCTGGTGAACTCCCTCATCGTGCTGACGACCTTGGGATGGCGGAGCAGGCTCTTGGGGGTGAAAATCACGAGCGGCTTGCGGACGCCGCGGCGGTCGTGTCCTCCGTACATCTGGCGGCGGAGAAGGTGGAAATACTGCGCGGGCGTAGTGACGTTGGCGACCTGCATGTTGTTCTCGGCGCAGAGCTGGAGGAAGCGCTCGATGCGGGCGCTGGAGTGCTCGGGACCCTGGCCCTCGTAGCCGTGGGGCAGAAGCAGAACGAGGCCGCTTGGCTGGCCCCACTTGGCGTCGCAAGAGCTGATGAACTGATCAATCATGATCTGGGCGCCGTTGGCGAAGTCGCCGAACTGGGCTTCCCATAGGGTCAGGGTCAGGGGGTCGCCGAGAGAGTAGCCGAACTCGAAGCCCATGACGCCGTATTCGCTCAAGCTGCTGTCGTAGACTTCGAAGCGAGCCTGCTTGGGGTCAAGGTGCATCATCGGCGTATAGACCTCGCCCGTGTTGTAGTCGAAGTACTCGAGGTGGCGCTGGGAGAAAGTACCGCGGCCGGAGTCCTGCCCGCTGAGGCGGACAGCGGTGCCTTCGAGGACGAGGGAGCCAAAGGCGAGGGCTTCGCCGAGAGCCCAATCGGCTTTGCCGCCATTCAGCAACTCCCTGCGCTTATCGATAAAGCCTTTGAGTTTCGGGTGGAGGGTAAAGTCCTGAGGGAAAGTGGTGAGTCCTTCGATGACGCGCTCGACCATGGTTTCGTCGATGGCCGTGAGGGGCACGACGGTGGGCAACTGGTCATCCTCGTATGAGGTGACCTCCTGCAATTCCCAGCTTTCGCCTTTGGCGACGGCTTCCTCGTGCGCGGCGTTGAGGGTCTCCTGAATCTGGCGCTTCATGCGGTCGACGGATTCCTTGGTGACGATTCCCTCGCGGAGGAGGCGTTCGGCGTACTGCGTGGCCACGGAAGCGTGGTCCTTGATCTTGCGGTACATGAGGGGCTGCGTGTAGCTGGGGTCGTCGCCCTCGTTGTGACCGAAGCGGCGGTAGCACATCATGTCGATGACGACATCCTTTTTGAACCGCTGACGGTAGTCGATGGCGATCTGGATGGCGCGGACGGCGGCTTCGGGGTCGTCGCCGTTGACGTGGAGGATGGGGGCCTGGACCATGCGGGCGACGTCGGTGCAGTAGTTGGAGCTGCGGCCTTCCTCGGGCGTGGTGGTGAAGCCGATCTGGTTGTTGATGACGAGGTGGATGGTTCCGCCGGTGGCATAACCCTTGAGAAGGGAGAGGTTGAGTGTTTCGGCGACGACTCCCTGGCCGATGAAGGCGGCGTCGCCGTGGACGAGGACGGGGATCACCTTCTCGCGGCGCGCGTCATTCATGAAGGTCTGCTTGGCGCGGACGATGCCCTCGACCACGGGGTCGACGGCCTCGAGGTGGCTGGGGTTGGGAGAGAGCGAGACTTTGATCTCGCGGCCGGCGGTGGTGCGCACGAGGCCGCTGGCTCCGAGGTGGTACTTGACGTCGCCGGAGCCCTGAGTCGTCTCGGGGTCGACGGCGCCTTCGAACTCGCCGAAGATCTGGGCCATGGACTTGCCGACGAGGTTGGCGAGGACGGTGAGGCGGCCGCGGTGGGCCATGCCGATGACGATTTCCTGGGAGCCGGAGAGCGCGGCGCGCTCGACGCATTCGTCGAGGATGACAAGGGCGCTTTCGCCGCCTTCAAGGGAGAAGCGCTTCTGGCCGACGAAGCGGGTGTGGAGGAAGTTCTCGAAGCTCTCGGCCTGCATCAGGCGCAGGAGGATGCGCCGGCGCTCGGTCGCTTCGAGCGGCCAACTGTTGGCCTGCGGCTCCATGCGCTCCTGCAGCCAGCGTTTTTCCTCGGGGTGCTGGATGTGCATGTACTCGCAGCCGAGGCGGCCACAATAGGTCTGGCGGAGGGTTTCGATGATCTGGCGCAGCGTCGAGAGGGTGCTTTTGCCGGAGGTGGCCAGATTCCCAGTGATGAACTCGCGGTCGAAGTCCCAGATGGTCAGGCCGTAAGTTGCGGGGTCGAGTTCAGGGTGATAGGAGGGCTCGACGCCGAGCGGATTGAGTGCGGCGATGAGGTGCCCGCGGACTCGATAGGCGTTGATGAGCTGGAGGACGGCGGCCTGCTTGGCGATTTCGTCGAGGCGGCGTTCGTCGCGGAAGCCGGGGAGTGAAGCGTGGCGGTCGATCTGCCAGCGGAATGGCTGATAGGGCATCGAAGTGGCGGCGAAAATCTCGTCGTAGAAGCCCTCATCGCCTTCCAGAAGGGATTGGAGCTTGCCGAGAAACTGGCCGCTTTCGGCGCCCTGGATGATGCGATGGTCGTAGGTGCAGGACATCGTCATCACCTTGCAGATGCCGAGCTGGGCGCGGAGCTCATCGCTGGCGCCCTGGTATTCGGGGGGCCAGTCGATGGAGCCGGTGGCGATAATGGCGCCCTGGCCGGGCATGAGGCGCGGGACGCTGGCAAGGGTGCCGACGGTGCCGGGGTTGGTGAGCGAGATGGTGGTTCCTTTGAAGTCCTCGGGGACGAGTTTGCCGGTGCGGCTTCGTCTGACGATGTCGTCGAAGGCCTCGAGGAAGGCGAAGAAGTCCATGGCGCCGGCGTTCTTGATGCTGGGGACGACGAGGGAACGATGGCCGTCCTTGCCGGCGACGTCGACGGCGATGCCGATGTTGATTTCGCGGCGGACGATGCGATGCGGCTGTCCCTCGACCTCGGCGTAGGCATCGTTGATGCCGGGAACGGCTTTCAGCGCCTTGACGATGGCCCACGCAATCAAGTGGGTGTAGGAGATCTTGCTCTTGGCGTGGAGGTCGCGCCACTGATTGAGCAGGCGGCGGTTTTCGTCGATGACCTTGACGGGGATGGTGCGCTGGCTGGTGGCGGTGGGCACGCTGAGGCTCAGCGACATATTCTCGGCGATGCGGCCGGGAGCGCCGCGAAGCGGGACGAGTTGTTCAGCCGGGCTGAGTGTCAGGGGAGGGGAGGTTGCGGCGGCGGGCTGGGCGGATTGGACGGCGACAGCCTGGTTGATGGAGGCGGAGGCTTCGACCGGCGCGGCGGCTTCGGCAGCCTGGGCGGCGCCGTTTCCGGCAGCGGATTCGAAGACTTCCTTCCAACTTTGGTCGACGCTTCCGCTGTTGTTCACAAACTCCTGATACAGCTCTTCTTCCAGCCAGGAGTTGATACCGATCTTGGATCCCGATTGAGTAGGCATGATGGTCCCGAACGTGGGGGTCTGAGGAGACAGATTCCCAGACTTAATCTCAGTGTATCGCGCACGGGGCAAAGCGCTCGAATCAATGAGGCGCCGAGCGGACAACGCTGCCGAAAGATCAGTG
>JACADU010000230.1 GCA_013388415.1 Bryobacteraceae bacterium | reverse complement strand
GGCAGTGGGGGGGGGGGCGCGGGTTGAGGCTTCGCTGCGGGCGCTGGCTGCGCCGAAGGCTGGGGCGGGGCCGGCGGTTCGGGCGGCGCAATAAGGCGCATCCGCTCGCCCTCGAAACGCAGGATGCGGGGCTGGGCGCCGGCTTGACCGATGTACTTCCAGGTCTCTTTGAGGCCGGGGTAGCTCTCGATTTCGTCTGGCGGACCGAGACTGATGTAGACGCGGGCGCGGTCGGTTCGCCAGCCTGGCACGCCATCTGAGAAGCGGTCGTTGGCGTATCTGATCCGGCGGTAGTGCTCTTCCTTGAACTCGTTGGCGGGCGTTCCTGGAGATGGGTCCCTGCGCAGCCAAAACTGCTCGATGAAGTGCTCGCGCTCAGCGTCGGACTGAAGTGAAAGGAAGGCGATCCGCTCCGCGTCACTGACGATGTAGGCCACGTCTTCGCGGAGCCAATTGCCGAACCGCGTATTGAGCTGTTCCTGGGCCATGAACTCCCGCTGGCGCGACTGTTCCCTGACCTCGGCCAGGGCCCGCTGGACTTCTTTCTGAGCCATCGCCATCTCTTCTTCGATGATGGGACGCTGGCGCTCAAGCTCCGCGCGAGCTTTTTCGAGCGCGGCTTTGATTTCCGCCTTCCGGGCGCCCTGAAGTTCCTTGAGCTGTTTTTCCAGTTGCGCGCGCGCCCGCTCGACTTCTGCGCGAATCTCCTCGGGCTTGATCCTCTCGATTTCCTTGTGCATGCGAGCGAGTTCGCGCTCGATCCGTTCGCGCACCTCGGGAGAAGGGGCGCCATCGATGATGCGCGGAGCGGCGGGCGCGGGGGCTGCCGGGGGAGGAGGCGGCTGAGGGGGTTGGGCTTGAGCTGCCCAAGCGACACCGGCGGCGATCAGAAGCACGGCGACTGCCGGCAGAGCGAAAGAGGAGGCGGGGCGATCGCCGAGCAAGCGGGCGACGCGCTCGCGCAGGCTCCCGCTGCTTGCCGCGAGAGACAGCGCGGGACGCGCTTCTTCGAGCGCAAGCAAGGCCCGGACATAGGAGGCTCGGTCGCCACAGAAGTCGACGGCCGCGGCGTCGCAGCAGAGTTCGCGCTCCTGCCGGATTCTTGAGGACAGCCACCAAACGGCAGGATGGTAGAAGAGCAGGCATTCCACGGCCGTCTGGAGCAGGTTCACCAGATAGTCGTGGCGGCGGATGTGGGCGAGCTCGTGAGCAACGATGGCCTCGAGTTGTTCAGGGGGGATGTTCGACAGGGCGGAGGCGGGCAGCAGGAGAAGCGGCCGGAAGACGCCGGAGACTTGAGGCACGGCAATCCTGTCGCTCACCGCGGCGCGCCAGCGCTGTGTGATGGACATGGCCATGGCCACGAGTTCAAATCGCCGCCGCCATTCGGCTTCAAGCGGCTTGGCCAAGCGCTCTCTGCGGAGCTCCAGGATCCAGACAAGCAGCACGCGCGCCGAGAGAGCGCCCGCTCCGCAACTCCAGAGCAACGGGATCCATGCGATCCATGGCGCAGCCGGCTCCGTGCCGCCGGAGAAGCCGCCGGCGGGCGGAGGGGGCAGAACGGAGGGAAGCTCGAAGCCCGCTCCGGTTGGACCGGGTTGTTGCTGCGCGAGCCAGGTGAGAGGCGGCGCCGCGGCCATGAGGGCCAATGCGAAGACGCCGAGGGCGTACCGCCAGCGCGGTCCACCGGCGGCAGCAAAGCCGAGCGCGCAGAGCGCGGCGATCAGAGCGCCTTGCCAAACGAAGTGAATCAATGTCCAGGCGAATTGTTCCATAACCCGCTACTTTCTCCCCTTCCCTGCCTCGTGCCGCTCGATCATTTCGCGGATCTCCCGCAGTTCCCGCGGCGTCGCCCTTCTGACCGACAGGGCGCGCATGACCAACTGCGCCGCGCTGCCGGCAAAGAGCCGGTCCAACAGGTCGCCGACCATCTCGCGCTCGACCGCTTCGCGCCTGGCCGCTGCGCGATAGACGTGAGCGCGCGATGCTTCGTCCCGTTCGACGAGTCCCTTGGAGGCCATGATCTGCATCAGCTTGAGGGTCGTGGTGTAGCCGGAGGGTTTTGCTCCCTCCAGCGCGCCGTGAACGGCGCGGACCGTGGAAGGGCCACGTTCCCAGAGGACCCTGAGGATGGCGAGTTCGGAGGCGGTCGGTCTGGTCACAACCCGACTGTATACGAAGCTCTTCGTAGTGTCAACGAAAATCTTCGTAGATGTGCCGCGGGCTGAGGAACCAGACGGTGGAGGAGCGGTCGAGGATTCGGGCGGGCGTATCAACCGGGTCGATGCCGGGGGATAGCGCGCGGCGCACGGCGGGGCGCTTGTCCTCGCCGTGGACGAGGACGCAAAGGTGGCGTGCGCTGGAAATTGCGGCTGGGAGGAGCGTGACGCGATGCTGGCGCTTCTGCGGGACCCAAACGGGGGCGCAAATGCCGGTGTTGTGCTGGACGAGCGGGTCGCCCGGGAAGAGGCTTGCGGTGTGTCCGTCATCGCCGACGCCGCATTGAACGACATCGAAAGAGCCGGAGGGGCCGAGGCGGGAGAGAACTTCGGCGGCGTAGGTTTCGGCGGCGGCGCCGGGGTCCTCCTCGCCGCGGATGCGGTGAACATTGTTCTCGGGAATCCCGGCGGGAGCGATGAGGTGGGCGAGGGCGAAACGGTAATTGGATTACTCATCCCTGGGTGGGACACAGCGCTCGTCGACGAAGAAAAGGTGGACCCTGCGCCAGTTGACGGACATGCCCGCCAAGGATTCGAACATGAGGCGTGGGGTGGCGCCGCCGGAGACAGCGAGAAAAGCTCGTCCGCGGCTGAGAATGGCGCGGTTGAGCCAGCCAGCGATGGCCATGGCGCATTCCTGGGCGTATTCGCGGGCGGTCGTGGCAAGCCGGATCATGGGGCGGCCTCGAGAACGGCGGGGCAGAACGTCAGCGACTGTTCGAATTGCTGGTCGAAGCCAGGCACGCCGAGTTCTTCGCGGAGAAGGGCGGCGTCGTCGAAAACGGGAAACAAGGCGCCGGCGGAGACGCCGTCAATCTCGATGGCCAACGCTTCGCCGGCGGGGCGGCGAAGCCGGATGGCGCAGGATTCTCCCTCGAGCGAGAGCGAGCGCAGGCGGCCGCTGCCGGGAGGGGGCATGGCGGGGTCCTCGCAGGCGAGCTCGACGCGTTCTTTCACTTGATCCTGCCAGCCGAGCCTGGAGACGAGCCAAGCGGCGAGATACATGGCGGCGGGAGGGAAAGGTTCGCCGGCCCATGTGATGCGGGCTTTGAAGGGGGCGTGCCGCTGGTCCCGTCCGGAGAGGGCCTGGAAAAGGAGTTCGCGCCAGCGGGTGAGGCGAGCCCAGACGAGATCGGCGAGCCGGCGCCGCGCGCCTTGGAGCGTTTGGATCTCCTGCCAGGCTTGGGCGGCGGCGGGCAGGCAGGATGAATCGATGATGACTTTCCCGGCGAGCGCGAGAACGGGGCGGAGTTCGGGGCGCAGGGCCAAGTCGAGATCGGGGCACCATAGGGCGACGGGCAGGTCCGGAACGATCAGCCCGAAGAGGATAGGGGGGACATCGGACAAAGAGTCGAGTCCGGCGGCGATTTCGATCTGTTCGCAGCAGATCTGCTGGCGGCGGCCGAAGGGCATCCAGCATTGGATTGAAGTTCTCGTTTCCAGCGGCGCGCCTGCCTGCCCTACGCGCAGCAGAATGGTGCGGCTCGGGTGCTCGCGCATCAACTCGGCGAGCGTCGCGCCAAGCTCCTGCGGGTTCCGCCCGGCGCCGGCGGCGGCGATGAGCGTCATCGAGCAGGCGCGCAGCACGCCCGTTTCGCTCTTGCCGAGCTGCCGCCATTGTTCGTCGAGCTGAGCGAGGAGCCGTCCGGAGTCGAAGGCGGCGGCAGTCACGGCAGCCTCCAGATGTGGCCGCGGCGGGCCAGCATTTCGTCCGAGGCCGCAGGTCCCCAGGAGCCGGCGGCGTAGTTCGGAAAGCCGTGGTGCGTCTCCTGCCAGCAGCGGAGCACGGGCTCGACCACGCGCCAACTGGCTTCGACCATGTCCTGCCGGGTGTAGAGGGTGGCGTCGCCAGAGAGGGCGTCGAGCAGCAAAGTCTCGTAGGCAGAGGGAGTTCGGACGCCAAAGCTCGTGCCATAGTTGAAGTCCATGGTGACGGGCCTGATGCGCATTCCAGCGCCGGGAAGCTTCGAAAAGAAGCGCAGCGAAATGCCTTCTTCGGGCTGAATCCGCAGGACGAGCAGGTTGGGGTAGTTCTGGGCGGCTTCGCCGTCGTAAAGGGAGAGCGGCGCGCGGTTGAACTGAATGGCGATGTCGGTGACCCGCTTGGGCAGGCGCTTCCCGGAGCGGACGTAGAACGGGACACCGGCCCAGCGCCAATTCTCGACGAAGAGAGTGAGGGCGGCGTAGGTGTCGGTCATCGCTTGGGGATCGACGCCGGGCTCCTGGCGGAAACCGGCAAGCTGAGCGCCGCCGGCGCGTCCAGGCCCATACTGGCCGGCGACGGAATCGAGTTTCGCCTCCGCGGAGGTCATGATGCGGATGGAGCGGAGGAGCTTGGCGCGTTCGTCACGGACCGCTGCCGGCTCATAGACGGCGGGCGGCTCCATGGCGATGGTGGCCATCACCTGGAGCAGGTGATTCTGGATCATGTCGCGAAGCGCGCCGGCTTCCTGGTAATAGCCGCCACGGCCTTCGACGCCGATGGACTCTGCCGCGGTGATTTGGATGTGATTGACGTACCTGCGATTCCAGAGCGGCTCGAAGATGCCGTTGCCGAAACGGAAGGCCAGGATGTTTTGGACGGTTTCCTTGCCGAGGTAGTGATCGATGCGGTAGATCTGGTCTTCCTGGAAGTGGCGCTGGACCGTTGCATTGAGGCTCTGTGCGCTCGCCAAGTCATGGCCGAAGGGCTTTTCAATCAGGAGACGCTGCCATGATTCAGGGCGGGGCCCGCGGGCAAGCCCGGCGGCGCCGAGACCGGCGGCGGCTGGTCCGTAATGGCTGGGTTGCGTCGAGAGATAGAAGAGGACATTGCCGCCGGTGCGTCTGTGCGTTTCGATCCAAGCCAGTTTGTCCGAGAGGCGCTGGTAAAGGCCGGGATCTCCGATGTCGCCGTCGAGGTAGAAAAGGCCTTGGGCGAAGGAGGCCCACAAGTCTGCGTCGAAGGGACTGTTCTCGAGGAAGGTCTCGACGCTCTCGCGCATTTTCTGGCGGAAGAGGTCGTCCGAGAGCGGAGTTCGGGAGACGCCCAGGACGGCGAAGGTGGCGGGGAGGCGGCGTTCCTGAGCGAGCCGGAAGAGAGCCGGGAGGAGTTTTCGCCGGGTGAGGTCGCCGGTGGCTCCGAAAATGACGATGGCGGCCGGAGGAGCGGCGCGATCGAAGCGAACGGGGTCGTCGAGGGTGAGTTGCCCGGTGAATCCCAGTCCAGCCATGCTCTAACATAGCATGCGGATTGGATTGCGTTCGGCGCGGGCATACCCGTACGATGAAAGGTAATCCGCGCCGTTCCACTCGAAGTCCGGCCCCTTCCCGGCGGGCGCGCGCGTGAGCAACGTCCACACAAGCAGGCAGACCAGGAGCATTAATGTCAATGTGGAATCGCAGCAAGAAAGAAGACGAACTCCCGCAGCGTCACACGATCACGCCGGCGCCGGCCGAACCAGCAAAAGAGGCAATCCCCATGGCAACCTACCCCACGAAAACCGCCGAATTCGGAACCACACGCGGAGCCGCCGTCCTTGGCCGCTCACTCCTCATCACCGGTCACGTCACCGGCAAGGAGGATCTGATCGTCGACGGACGGGTTGAAGGCGATATCGAGCTGCTCGAGAACCGCCTGACGGTTGGCGCGTCGGGCCACGTGCAGGGAGGGATTCGGGCGCGCGAAATCGTCGTTCTCGGCACGGTTCAGGGAAACCTGGAGGCGAGCGAGCGGGTTGAAATCAAGAAGAACGCCCGGGTCGTCGGGGATTTGAAGGCGCAGCGGCCAGTCATCGAAGACGAGGCGTACTTCAAGGGTAATGTGGAGACGATTCGGGTTGACAAGCCGAAGCCTGCGCCGGCTCCGGCGCTAGCGCCCGAAGGCGCTCAGGCCGCGGCCGCGGCGCAAGGCGCGCCGAGGCCGGTTCAACAGACCATGACGCCGAATTCCAAGCCGGAGAGCCGGCCGTAATGGCTTCTTCCGCTCTGCCCCGCAGATCGAATCCGGGCACGGACGCAACCGCGCCTCCCGGCTCGTGGCGGAGCTACGCGCTGGAGGGTGTCACACAGCACCTGCAGGAATCCGAGAGCCTGCAGGTGCTCGATTTCGGCGGGCTCAACCAGGCGAACCTTGATTACGTGACGGGCTTGGGCCATCGTCTCTACGCGGAGGATCTGCTTCGGGCTTACGATTCGTTCTTCACGCCGCAAGAGCAGAGCTCGCGCGAGGTGTCCAACGCGCGGTTGGAGGAGTTTCTCGAGCAGACGTTTGTGTTTCCTGACCAGAGCTGCGATGGAGCGCTCGTTTGGGACACTTTGCAGTTCATGCCCTTGCCCGTCGCGGCAGGGGTCGTGGACCGTTTGCACAGAATCCTGAGCGCGAATGCGCCGGTTCTGGCGTTTTTTCACCGCGAGATCAGCGGCCCGGTCGCGCCCAGCATGTGCCGGGTGACCGACAGCAAACATCTCAGCGTGGAATCGAGGCCGTGGAAGCGGGAGATTGAGCCGTTTCCTCCACGAGCCATTGAGAAGCTGTTTGGTAAGTTCCGGTCCGTCAAGTTCTATCTCACCCGCGGCAACCAACAGGAAGTCATCGCACGGCGGTAGCGCGCCGGGTCAAGGACGCGCACGCATGGTCAAAGCGGAGCCTTCTCACAGGAGCAGCGGCTTGGCGGGAGTCTTGGCCGTGATTATTTTCGGCCTGGTCCTGCTTTACATCGGCCGCATCTTTTTCATCACGCTGATCACCTCTGTCCTGCTGGCCTTCATTCTCGAGCCGGCGGTCAATCTCTTCATGCGGTTCAAGTTTCCACGCGCGTCGGCGAGTTTCCTGGCGTGCTCGCTGATGCTCGGCGTGCTCTACCTGCTGGGATTGGGCCTGTGGTCGCAGGTGATCGCCTTGTGGAACGATTTACCGGCATACAGCGAGCGGGTCGGCCAGATTGTGGATTCGATGATGCAGCAGATCGAGACGGTCGAGAAGAACCTCCAGGAGGCGGTGGTGCCCAAGCGGCTGCGCGAGGCGGCGCCGCCGCCGATCGAGACAAAGCCTCAGGCAAAGGCGCGCCGCCTGCGGAGCCAACCGCCACCCCAGCCGCCCGCCGAGCCTTCGGTGCAGGAGGTGCGGATCCGGCCGGAACAGACGCCGCTGGTGCGCGAATTGTACTCGCGGCTGTCGGATGTGTACGATTCGCTGCTCATGGCGTCGTTCGTGCCCTTTCTGGTGTACTTCTTTCTGAGTTGGCGGGACCACGTGCGGCGGAGCCTGATCACGCTCGCCGGACCGGAGCGCAAGGACAACTTTCAGCGCGCCTGGGATGGCATTGCGAATGTGGCGCGGGCGTATGTGGTGGGCAATTTCCTGCTCGGCGTGATGCTGTCATTGGTGAGCGCCCTTTTCTTCTGGTATGTGAATCTGCCCTACTGGCAGGTGATCGGCCCGCTGAGCGGCTTCCTGAGTCTCGTACCGTATCTGGGTCTGCCGCTGGCGGTGGCGCCGGCGGTCATCGCCGCGCTGCCGGTCTATGCCGGGCTTGGCGCGTACCTGATTATCACGTCGGTGGTTGCCGTGCTGCACCTGATCGCGCTGAACCTGTTGTACCCCAAGGTGGTCGGCGGCCGCGTGCACCTGAACCCGCTGGTGGTCACGGTGGCGCTCATGCTTTGGTATCTGCTGTGGGGCGGCGCCGGTTTGGTGCTGGCGATTCCCATCACCGCGGGAATGAAGGCTGCATTCGACCAGATTCCCTCGCTTCGGGAATATGGCAGACTCCTGGGGGACTAAAAGGCGGGGCTGTCAAGCACTCAGGGCCGGGTGCGGCCTTCAAGCCGCCCGGCCCTGAGATCGAGTCTTCAGATTGGAAGTCGAACGGAGTCAGGCCGCTTTTCGCCTGCGGACGAGCGCCAGCCCGACCAGACCCGCGCCGAGCATCGCGTACGATGCGGGCTCGGGGATCTCCTGCGGGGGAGCCGGCGGAGATGCCAAGGTTGCGCCGTAACTCACGCTGTCGCCGGATTGATTCAAGCTCACGCGAACACTGCTCGGTGAAACGTCAAATCCGCTCAGCGGACCGGCGGGATCCGGGACGAAGTTGCCTGTAAAATAAGCGTCCAGGAATTCGGCTGTCTGGCTGAGGATGACACCCACCGTGGCGCCGAAGAATCCATAACCGGGGAAAGAGACGATGTAGCTGGACAGATTGTTCAGGTCGATCACGCCGTTTGCCCCGGACGTCGCGAGCGGGATCGCGGTATAGTCCCCTGTGGTCACGCCTACAAACACTCCGGGAACAACCAGCCCAATCGGCGCGAACAAAGTGCTGTTGGCGAGATTCGTCCCGTCGATGAACGTGCCGAACGCGCCGATCGTGATCGAGCCGTCGAGCGGCGCAGCACTCGCTGTCAGCGAGAGCACCGTAGCCAGCGCGATGGCGGCTAGGATAAGTGATTTCTTCATAAGCATCCTTTTTGTCGATTCTTGGTTTGTCTGCTTGCCTGTTTTGACAATTGATACCATTGACCTGACCGCGCAGCGGCCAGGCGCCTCCTAACGGTCCCTCAAATTTAGACGAGTCTTTTGTTGAAACCAAGACCCGCCGGACCGATTTTGTACTAGAAGCAGCTCCCGAATGTACTGGTACTTCAGGTCCGGCGGCGGCTCAACACAGCGACGGAGAATATCCCTGCCCCGAACAGCGCGCAGGTGGCGGGTTCGGGAATCTCTTCCGGCGTAACGGCCGTAATCGACTCGAGAGTCGCGCCATAGGCAACCCCAAGACCCGACTTGTTGAGGCTGACCCGCACCACCGCCGGCGACGGATCAAAACCGGCCAGAGGCCCCGCCTCCGGCGTAAAAGTCCCCTCGAAGAACATCTGGAAGAAGTCCTGTGTCTGGAGAACGATGAAGCCCGCGGCATCGCCGAAAACCCCATAGCCCGGCACGCTCAGGGTGAATGCAGTGGGGTTGGTTGTGTCAATCGTCCCGCCGGTGATGCTCGTCAGGAGAGGGATCGCGGCATAGTCGCCAACCCCGGCGCCGGCGATGAGCCCGGGCGTGATGAAACCCGTGGGAGTGAACTGCGTGCTGCCGGCGAGGTCCGGCCCATTGATCGATGCGCCGACGGAAAAGAGAGTGATCGAACCCTCCAGAAATGCTGCCTGGCCGGCCACTCCGAGAACAGTGGCCAGAATTGCTCCGAGAAAGAGTTGCTTTTTCATTGTTTGTGTCTTTGTTTGCTTCAGATTTCCATGTTTCGCCCGCAGGCGGCGGCCAGAATCACTCTGTCCTATTCATCACGATACGGCGCGATTCTGCTCCGCAAAAGTACCATCTGGATGGTTCTGTACTGGCTAGCCCATTGATATGTACTGGTACGAAGGAGGGGGCGTGCGGCCGGGCTGGAGCTGCATTGACACCGCGGCCGGGTATGTGTAATTATTCAAGAGACTGAATAAAAATACATCAGACCGCTCATGATCACGGAGACCCATTCGCCTGCCTCACCGCCCCGGCTCAAATCGGGGGACCTGCGCTCGGATTTCGATCTTTCCGCCTCTGAGCTGAGGATGTTGCTTGAACTCGCGGGGGAGGTCAAGCGGCAGCCGGACAAGTGGCGCTCCGCTCTGCGCGGGCGGATTGCCTCTTTGTTGTTCGAGAAGCCCTCGTTGCGGACGCGGATGACGTTTGAAGTAGC
>JACADU010000091.1 GCA_013388415.1 Bryobacteraceae bacterium | reverse complement strand
TTCTCGGCGAAGACGTTGCGGACGCTCCCGGAGACTTCGCTGCCGATGGTGACGCCTCCATGGCCGTCCTTCATTTCACAGCCGGCGATCAGGATGTTTTCCGATGGCACATTCACCCGGCGCCCGTCACGGTTGCGCCCGCTCTTGATGGCAACGCAGTCGTCGCCGGTATCGAACTTGCAGCCTTCGATCAGGACGTCGCGGCAACACTCGGGATTGCAGCCGTCGTTGTTCGGTCCATGGCTGTCGACCGTCACGTTTCTGACGGTCACGTTTGCGCACAGGACAGGATGGATCTCCCACATCGGCGAGTTCAGAACCGTCACGCCTTCGATGAGCACGTTCGTGCAGCGGTACGGTTGGATGAACTGCGGCCGCAGCATCGAACCCTCGGCGAAGATGCGGCCGGCGGGCGGAGCGTCCCGCTCGCACATTTCCATCAGCCTGTTTCGCGCCGGCCCCTGATGAGGATCGCCTTGTTTCCAGCCGTGCTGTTTCTGGCCTTTCCAGGGCCACCAGTTGTCCGGACCGGCCCGGCCGTCGAGCGTTCCTTTCCCTGTGATGGCGATGCCGCGCTGATTGAAGGCATAGATCAGCGGTGAGTAGCCCATGCATTCCATGCCCTCCCAGCGGGTGTAGACGGCGGGGAGGTAGGCCTTGGGGTCAGTCTGGAAGAGCAGCACGGCGCCATCGCTGAGATGCAGGTTCACGCCGCTTCTCAGATGAATCGCTCCGGTCAGGAATCTGCCTTCGGGAACGACAACACGGCCTCCGCCGGCAGCGGCGCAGGCATGGATGGCTTACCGGATGGACGCCGTGGAATCCGTGGTCCCGTCCGGGCGCGCCCCATACTTCGTGACGGGGAAGTTCCGGGCAGGGAACTCCGGCGGCGAGATTCGCCGGCGGATGGAAGCAGCCCCGGTCCACGCTTCCTGCGGAAGCCTTGCGAGAGTGATAGCGGAATGACCAAGAAAGGAGCGCCGGCTTGTCATAGGCTATCCGCGAGCATAACAGCAGAGCATTGACGGGGACGAGACCGATGCCCGGGGCGAGCGGCTTACGCCCCGTGCACCAGCGCATCCCGGCGCAGCTTTTGCACTTCGCGGCGCGCGATGCCGGCCCAATAGCCGGAGGGGTCGAGCTTCAGATACTGCCGCCAGTGCTTCAGGGCCTTCATGGTGTCGCCCATCCCCTGATAAAGCAGCGCGACATTGTAGTGCGCGTCGGCGTAGCCGGGCTGAACGGCCAGCGAGCGCTCATAGCACTCGAGCGCCTCCTGCCAGGAGTGAAGCTCATCGTAAACGTTCCCAAGATTGAACCACGCCATCGCGTAGTCGGCGCGCAGTTCGATCGCCTTCCGGTAGTGCTTCTCGGCTTGCTCCCACTTCTTCATGGTGAAGTAGACAGTGCCGATGTTGACGTGCACCTCGGCCGTGTCCGGGTCGCATTCGAGCGATTTCAGGTAAGCGGCCAGCACCCGTTCGGCAGGCGCCCCCGCCTGTTCCATCTCTAGCCCGCGTTCGAACCACGTGCGCGCCTCGCGCCGCCGCTCTTCGATGGCCGAGGCAAGCGTCTCTTCGGCTCGTTGCGACGGGAACGCGAGCAGGCGCTTGATTTCCGCGGCGTCGAAATCGAGCAGCAGTTGCCCCGTCATCGCCTCCATCTTCGCTCCGTCCACCTGAACCGCCAGGCGGCGGCCGTCGGTGAAAATCTTGAGCTCTTGCAGTGGATCGGAAACGCCGTTCAGCTTCTGCCGGAGACTCGCCAGAACCATGCGAATCCGCTCGGGCCGGACCCGCTTGCTCCGCAGTTCTTTCAACGTCCGCAACGCCACCAGGTCCCGGAAACCATATCGCTCGAGCCGCGGGATGAAGCCGTGCTCCTCCCACTGCGCCAGGGACCGTTCCTGCAAGGAAAGCAGGCGGCAAACTTCGTCTCGATCGTAAGAGCGCTTCGGCGCCTCTTGGGGCACGGACGTGATTGTAGCACTCGCCCCTCGACACTCGTCTACGCAACCCGCCGCCATTTTGCTCCTCCGCGCCTCACGCCGCGGCCGTGACGGCTCCTCAGTACTGGCAGGTGTGGTTTTCGGCCTTCACAAACCACTTCTTGTAGTTTCTGGCCTTGGGATCCATGCACCCGGCGAGATTCAGCAGCTCCACTTTGCGGAACTCCACGGGGTGGCTTTCGCTTTGCAGTGAGATCGTGCCGGAGTCCAGGAGCTTCCCGTCCTGCTTCTGTTTCGGGTCATGCCCGCTGACCGATCCGCCCCCGATCTGCGGCATCACGTACTCAATCAGCGTTTCACCGTCGATCTTGTGCCGGATGAGGCTCGAACCCAGCACCAGCACCTCGGCGCGCACCCACTGCTTTCCGTGATACGTCTTCGACTTCGAGCTCAGGCAGTGCGTCGTGATGAGTTTCGAGTCCATCACCACGTTCGTGCCCGGCGTGCAGAGGTTCACCGTCGTGCGCGGGTTCGTTCCATCGCCGCCGAGCAATTGCACCTCGATGGAGATGGGGAAGTCCTGCTCTTTGGGCATGGTGTAGGGATCCTGACCGTGGATCATGATCCCGCTGTTGCGCAGAGCCCAGTTGGGTCCGCCCTTGGCCTGTTGTCCCACGAAGCGGTACTCCACGGCGATGATGTAGTAGCCGAACGGCTCCTTGTAGAACAAATGGCCGAACCGGTCTTTGAACTCGCCGTATCCGTCGTAGCTGACCTTCAGCACGCCGTTCTCGACCCTGAACGTGTTGGCGAAGTTCTCGCCCGGCGCATAGCCGCGGATTTTCGGCGTCCAGCCGGTGAGATCCTTGCCGTTGAAAAGCTGGATCCAGTCGGACGGTTCCTGGGCGGCAATCGCGCAGCCGGCCAGGAGGATCAGGCAGAGCAGTTTAGCGGACATCGCGGAACACCACTTTCTGAATCTCGCCGCCCCGCCAGTCGGTGGAGCGGCCGATGGATTCGATGCTTCCTGAATAGTAGTAGGGCCGGACCGTCTCCGGCGCCGGGCTCTTCGTGAAATTGTAGTAAAGCGTGACGGGTTCGCCGTACTGCTGCAAGGTGGTGATGTAGGACACTAACGCGTGTTCGAGCGAGTGGTAGCCGTTCTTCCACGGCCACTGCTTCGGATTGTTCTTCAGAGGCAGGTGCGTCCTGCCGTCGACCGTGGTCCAGACTTCACCGTAGGTTTTGTCGACGAACCGGTTGAGCCAATAATCATAGGTGCGCGGCAGGTATCTCGCGAAGTTGGGGTCGGACAGCGCGACGCTTGCCGCAAACTGATCCAGCTCGGCGTAGATCCACCAGGATTTGTTGAGATCCAGCGCGCCGCCTGCCAGCACGCCGCTGGCCCAGCATCCGCAGTCCTCCTGATAGGCGCGGTCGAGGATGCCCCTGCCCTTCTCCTCCGCCCACAGAACGAGGTCCTGATCGCCAGTCATCAGGCCGGCCATTCGCATCATCCAGAGGGCTTTGATCGAATGGCCGAAGTCGGTTCCGGTCTTTTCGATGTCGAGATATGCGGGCGAATCCGCTCTCAGGAAGAACAGATTGTCCTTCTCGACGTAGAACTGCGACTTCATGATTCGCGTCAGGCGCATCAGGTCAGACTTCCATTGCTCCTGCTCCTCCGCGGGCAGCAGCGGCGTCATCATCACCATGTATGCGTTCATCTGGTCGAGTTGTGCGGTCAGGCGGCGTGATTCCGCTGGTTGTGCCGGCGAGGGTGGATCCAGCGTCCACTGCAACGCGTCCAGCTTCTCGTTGTAGTAGTTCTTCCAGATGTATCTCTTCACGGCGATGACGTCTTCGAGCACCGTGTCGTCGCGTGTCAGGTAGTAATAGAAGCTCATCCCGAGGAGCCCGTAAGCGAGCTGCTGCGGGTCGCGCAGCCGGTGATTGGCGTCCCATTTGCCGGTTGCCGTGTCCTTCACCTGTTTCATGCCGCCGTTTTCGCGGTCCACGACCTCGCTCCGCAGATACGACACGCCGGCTCGCATCAGATCCATGAACGTCGGGTCGCCCGTGATGTGGAAGAGAACGCCGTATGCGTAGGTCTGCCGTGACAGCGCCACCAGATGCTGCTTCGTCCACTCGGTGCGCAGCCAGCTATGAGAGCCGATCTCGGGGCATGGCTTCGCGCGGTCGAAGAGCGTCCCGTCGTCGCACCGGGTTGTCGCGAAATCGCCCCAGGGGTTGCCCCAAGCCGCCGGTTGGTGCCAGAACGGCATCAGATCGCCGATGGTGTGAGAGATCCACCATTGGGCGTGCGGGATCTGCGGTTGCGCCTCCAGGATGAAACCGGCTGCAAGGAAGATTGTCAGGCAGGCAAGACGGGACTTCACGAGCCCGTTCTATCACATACGATGCGGATCAGGCGATGGCGCAAGCCAGGTAGGGCATCAGCTCGCTGCGCAAATTCACGACCTCGCCCACGATCATGACCGCGGGCGAGGTGACATCAGCCTC
This sequence comes from Bryobacteraceae bacterium, assembly GCA_013388415.1. Lineage (GTDB taxonomy): Bacteria > Acidobacteriota > Terriglobia > Bryobacterales > Bryobacteraceae > JACADU01. The sequence continues at coordinate 11,325 of JACADU010000091.1, read as the reverse complement.
GTCGTGCGCGACCTTGCCCAGTGAGGTGACGAGGACGCGCTCTCTCGGCGTCGTTCCGTTCTCGACGAACGCCACCGGCGTCTCCGCCGCCCGTCCCGCCTCGATGAGGCAGGCAGCGATGCCCGCCCTGTTCTCGACGCCCATCAGCACGATCAGCGTGTCCGCCGCGGCGTAAGCTTGCCACTGCTGGCAGCAGCCTGACTTCCGGTTCCCCGTGACGACAGCGAAACCGCCCGCCACGCCGCGCAGGGTCGCCGGAATGCCTGCCAGCGCCGGGACCGCGATCGCGCTCGAAACGCCGGGAACCACTTCAACGTCCCAGCCACGGCGCGCGAGCCAAACCCATTCCTCCGCGCCCCTGCCAAAGACCATCGGGTCTCCGCCCTTGAGCCGCACCACGACTTCGTGGCGCCGCGCGCATTCCTCGAGCTGAATGAGAATCCTCGCCTGAGTCTCCTCCTGCCGCCCCTCCTCCTTGCCGGCATAGATCAGCTCCGCCGCCGCGGGCACAAGCTCGAGAACTTCGGAAGAGACCAGCCGGTCGTAAAGGACCGCGCCCGCCCGTGAGAGAACCTTCGCCGCCCGGACCGTCAGCAGGTCCGCGCGCCCGGGTCCAGCGCCGACAAGATAGATCCGGCTCATGAGTACGATCCCAATTCCAGCGAGCGAGCACACCAGTCGCCGAACGGCTCGCCGGGCGTGCGCGTTGATTTGTATTCATTCATGAGCGGCCGCAAAATGGCGGGGATCTCTCCCAGCTTCACCAGCCGCTTCCATGGACGCGCCAGCCGGTCTGCCACCGGCGATCCTCCAAGGTAGATCGTGTAAAGCTCCACCGACTCTCCGACAATTCCAATCTCGGCCGTATACGGCCGCGCGCAGCCGTTGGGGCAGCCAGTCATTCTCAGGACCACTGGCTGCTCGCCCAGCCCTGCCGCGTTCAGCTCCGCCTGAATGCCCTCCGCCAGCGAAGGCAGAACGCGCTCGCTCTCCGTAATCGCCTGCCCGCAGGTTGGCAACGCAGGGCAAGCCATCGATTGCCGCAGCACGGGCGGCAGCGCCTTCACGTCCGCCACTCCGTGCCGGGCCAGGGCTTGATCCACGATTGTTCTCTGGTCTTCGTTGAGGCCTGTAAACAGCAGATTCTGCTGAACCGTGAACCGCACATCACAGCCGGTCGCCTCCACCACCTCCCGCACCGCCGCGCGGATTGCTCCCTTCAGCCGGCCACTGATGACCCGCAAACCGTAAAACCAGCCCCCGCCAGCCTGCTCGTTCCAGCCCAGATAGTCTTCCTGACGCCGCCAGCTCAGCGGCTCAGAGGGCGCCAGCGGCGCGCCCAGGCGGGAAGACAGCTCGGTCTTGAACCAGTCGAGCCCGCGCTCGTCCAGGACATACTTGAGCCGCGCGAGCCTGCGGTTCGAACGGTTCCCGAAATCGCGGTGGATGCTGACCACCGCCTTGGCCATCGCCAGCACCTCTTCTTTCGACGGTCCGATGGAGCAGACCGGATCGGCCATGCGCGGATGGCTCAGCTTCACTCCATTCGATTGCCCCATCCCACCGCCAGCCAGAACCGTGAACCCCTGCACCTCGCCGTTACCCACCCGGGGAACAAAGCCCAGATCGTTCGAATAAATGTCGATCAGGTTCTCGCCGGGGAAGGTGAACGCGATTTTGAACTTCCTCGGCAGGTAGGCGTCGCCGTAGAGCGGTTCGGATTCTTCCTCGATCGATGCCGCCTTTTCTCCATCCAGCCAGATCTCCACATAGGCGCGGCTCTTCGGCTTCAACGCGCAGGCCACCAGCCGGACGTATTCCATGATGTCAGCGCGGTGCGGCGCGGCGACAGGCGTCGAATCGTAGGTCACATTTCGCACGACGTCGCCGCACGCCGCCAGCGTGGAAAGCCCGGCTTCATTGACCGCCCGGATGAGCGTCTTCAGATTCCTTTTTCCGACGTAGTGATACTGCACGTCCTGCCGCGACGTGATCCGCAAGGTTTCGTCGCCGACTTCCCCCGCCAGACGGTCCAACTCCAGGTATTGCTTCGAGCTCACCAGACCGCCGGGAATCCCGATCCGAACCATCGAGCTGTAGACGCGGTCCGGCTGAGACTTGCGAAGGTCCCGGTCATCCTGTTGATAGATGCCGTGGAACTTCAGGAGTCCCACGGCCGGCTTGCTGAACTGCGGGGACTCCGTCTGTAGCTCCTCGGCGATTGTCCCCCGCAGGCGCCTGCTTTGCGACTTAAGGTTCTCGGCAGGGGAGGGCTTGAGGTCTGGCATGGCTGCTCAACGCCAGACTAGCACTATACCCTAATCTCTATCAAGTTTATCAGTTTTGTGGGGGATCGTCCGGCACGACTGCTTTGAGCCGCTTGCGGAAGAACGGATGCGGCGATTTCATCCATGTTGCCAATAACATAGCGAACAGGACGGTGAGACTGAACAGAGTGGCGACACAGCCGATCACAAGGTAGTCCATCTCCTTATGAGGAGCTGGCAGAATCTGAAGTCCCACGAGCACAGTCACCGCGAAGATGATGATCGCGGCCCCGGCGAGTGTGGCCCACTTGGCAAGATTCGATCCCATCAGGCATCTATCGGCGGGACGGCCGGGTGGCTTCAGTCGTACTTTTCGACAATGATCTGTCTGCGGTCGAAGCCGCGCTGTTTGAGCAGAGTCCGGACATCGTCGACCATGGCCTTCAGCCCGCAGAGATAGACGTCGATGTCCTTGCGGCCGACCAAGGCCTCCTCCAGGTGCTGCTGAACGCGGCCGGTCCTGCCGGTCCAATCCGCCGCGGGCCGTGTGACCGTCGGCAGAAAAAGGAAGCCCGGGCGGCGCTTTTCGAGGTCTTCGAACGACTCACGGTAGACCAGTCCCGCCTCGTAACGCGCTCCGAACAGCAGCGTGATCCGCGCGCCGGAATCCAACACCTGCCCGGACAGCAGAAAGGAACGGAAAGGCGCGATTCCCGTGCCGGTCGCCACAAGCAGCGAATCGCGGAATGGCTGGCGAGGCCCGAAATAGCCCAGCGGCCCCTGCATCTCGATCTCCGCGCCGGGCGCCATGCCGAAGAGCCATGGCGAGAGCAACCCCTCCCTGACCCTGTTGAGACAAAGCTCAAAGCGGTTGCCGTTTGGGGCGGAGGCGATCGAGTAGGCTCGTGTGACCGGCCTGCCGAGGTGGGTGCTTGAAAACGAAACGAACTGTCCGGGAGTGAACTCCAGCGTCTCAACGCCCACGGCCTCGAACAGGAACTCCCTGACCTCGGGTCCGATCTCCCTGGAACGAATCAGCCGTGCTCTCACACTTCAGTGATGATCTAAGGGGCGACGATGATGCGTCCCGGCTGCTCGCCGGGCGGTTGAACAGCGCTTGGGGGCAGGAGGCCAAGGAGGTTCTCGATGAAAGCCCTGCCCTTTCGCTTGCCGTTGTTGTGCTGCCACTCCATCCGCTGCCAAAAGACGAGGGCTCCCAGAAGATCCCTGTCGCGCACCGAATGGGTCCCGCTCCGCTCAGCGATGCGTTCCCGGAAAGCGGCGATTTCGTCCTGGAAGCGCGCCTGAATCCGGGCCGCGACGACATTGTTGGGCCGGGTCTCGTAGATCAGGCCGCTTTCCGCCGTCCGGTATGTCCTCACCAGCGCGTCAAGCGCTTCCCGCATATCGTTGTCCACGGCGCCTTCGGTGTCCATGGCTGCCACAAGGAGCAGACGCCCGGCGACGACAATGAGCGGTTGGTGCTCCTGAAGGAAGCGGTCATTCAGATCAATGTCCGGACTCGGCAATGATGCCGGATCCGGTTCCGGCGTCTTCTCGTGGCGGCGGGCATCGCGGAGGTGCTCGCATTCGAAAGGACAATCCAGCGTCACTTCCCGTTCCTGAGCGCAGCACGGCGCGCAGATCTCCGCGCGCATTGCGGGACAGAACCTTCGGGGTGTACGCACCTCGCAAATGCGGCACTTGTTCGAATCAGCCATGGAAACCGCTATCGTACCATCCTGTAATCTGGAAACGGCCCCGTATGAAAGCCGTCGATTACTACCTCAAAGTCGAAGTGGACCTGCCCGAGGGCGAAGACGCCCGCCGCTATGCCGAGGAACTCTGCCGTCAACTGCGGAAGAACTACGGCGTCAGAAAGGCCGAACTCTCCTCCGTGACGGAGCACGACAAATAGGGCGCTACCCGCCTCCAAACAAACGGCGTTCGGTGCGGCGGAAGAATCCGTCGGTCATGCCGGCGATGTAATCGCACACCACCCGGTGGGCAGGAAACTCTCCGATTCGCTCGGCATGTCCGGCCGGCAATCGTGAAAGATCCTTCATGAACCACTCGAAGACGCGGGCGATGCCCTCGGCTGCTTCGCGCCGCTCGATTTGGAGTGCGTCGGTGAGGTACACGCGGCGTAGCAGGAACTGCTTCAGCGCGGCGTTGGTCGCCGCGGGTCCCGGGCTCATCGCGACGAGCCGATGCGGGTGGCGCCGCACCTCTTCGACAGAGCCAACCCCGCTGTTCTCAACAGATTCAATGGTTCCTTCAATCAGCCCGGAAGCCAGCCAGTCGACCAGCCGCCGCAAGGCTTCCTGAAACTGCACGCCTCGCGGCGCACCGGGAAAGGAAGTCTCCATCTCGAACATGAACTCTTCATAATGCGGGACGGCTGAGGCGATGTCCTCCATGGTGAAGAGCCCAGCCGAATAACCGTCATCGAGATCGGCGGTGTTATAGGCGACTTCGTCGGCAAGGTCGATGATCTGCGCTTCCAGCGGGGGGCGCAAGCCGGGCAGGTATTCATCGAGTTCCGCAGACTCGCCAGGTTGAATGTCGTGCGAATGCTTGGCAATGCCCTCGCGGACCTCAAACGTGAGGTTGAGGCCGGGGAAGCGCGCGTATCGGACTTCGAAATGCTCGACGATGTGAAGCGCGTGGACGTTGTGATCGAAACCGTCGCCGTAGCGCCGCATCTCGGCGTCGAGGGCTTCCTCCCCGGCATGGGCGAAGGGCGGGTGGCCGATGTCGTGGGCAAGCGCCAGCGCTTCGGTGAAATCCTCGTCCAGGCCCAGCGCGCCAGCCACAGTCCGCGCGATTTGGGCGACCTCGATGGTGTGGGTCAGGCGGTTCCGGAAATGATCGCTGAGGCGTTCTCCGAAGACCTGAGTCTTGCCTTCCAGCCGGCGGAAGGCGCGCGCATGGACGATTCTGTCGCGATCCCGTTGAAACTCGCTCCGATAGGGGTGTGGGGGCTCCGGATAGCGGCGGCCGCGAAGCTCGTTCTGCGGCAGACGCAGCCGTTGGAGCCGCATGGAGCGCCGAACCTCGTTCAGATGCCCAGTTCCGAGACAAGGGCGATGGCAGAGGCCGATGCCGGGCCAGTGCTGGACCTGAGCGGATCGAGGAGTTTCTTGGCTTCCGCCGGCTTGGATTTGGCAATGACACGAGCCAGATTGAGAGTCGCCTGCTCCTTGGTCACGAGCGCGGTCGGTTTCGCGAGCAGATCCCTGAGTATCTTCTCCGCTTCAGCGGTCTTCCCGTTGGCAGAGAGAACGTCCGCCAAGGCGAGGCGAGCCAGAGAGGCATACTCGTCGTCGGCTTCCTCGGCGGCGCGGCGCAGCAATCTTTCGGCGTCGGCCAACTTTCCTTTGTCGGCTTCCGCAAGCGCAAGCATATAGAGAGCAACACCGCTCTCGTTTGATCCCGCGTACTTTGTGACGATGTCGTTGAACGCTTTCTGGACGGCCAGCGCCTTGGCCTCCTCAGTCGGGAAGCTCACACTTCGGCCCGAGCCGGCCGGGCCCACGGGGGCGTTGACCAGCGCGATCGCGTCGCCGAGTTCCGCCTGCCGGTTCGAACGCTGCTTGGAAGTATAAAGCCATGCTCCGGCGGCGATTAAGACGACGGCGGCAGTGATGCCGCCATATCTGATGATCTGCGAACGGTGTTGTTCGAAGAACTCTACGGTGTGACCGACCTCTTCCACAAACTTGTCGGTCTTTAACTCATGACGGGTCTGACGATCCACAACACACTCCGGAGCCCAATCAACCATTATACAACCGGCGCCGTTGTCTTCCCTTTCGGATGCTCCGGCCCGGCGGGCGGCGGGTCAGACTCGCGGGCATGGTAGAGCGGCGGGCAAAGCTCGCGAAACCGCCGCGCCTCGATGGTGACGGTTCCTTCCGAGTCAGGGAGTTCGGCGAATCCGCTCAGAAACTCCCTGAGCGGGCTGTTCCGGCTGGTAGGGCTGTAATTCAACCGCAACGACGCGGCGCTGGTGGCATCGAGAATCTCCTTGAGCGTGTGGTGCTCAATCCGCCGCGAGAAGGCGCGGCAGCTCATCACCCAGCTTTCGACCGTGAGCGCGCCGCCGACCGCTCTCAGCGCGGCAACGGCGATTTTGCCCAGCGGACCGAACTTATCCCTGTAGCTGACCACCAGGAGCCGCGACAAGGGGTCGCGCAGCCATGCCAGCCAGTCGCCTTCCGTCCAGCGCCTGCCATTCAGATTGAACTGATTGGTTTTGTTGATCAGTTCCAGCGGCCGGGGGTCGGAGGGGTCCTTCAACCAGGAGAACACGACAGTGCCATTCACGCCCGCGAGCAAGTCCTCCTCTGCGGAGCCGCCGGAGGCGGCGCGCCGCCAATCAGCACTCTGCCGGAGGCTGGCTGCCCGAAGCTCATCTTCGGGGGAGAGCACCGGCCTGCCGCAAAGATCTCTCAGATCGTGGCAGAGCTTCCAAACGCCTTCGGGGGAAGACCTCGGAAACAGCCGGCATTCAATGCCCGGATGGGCGCGCTGGACTTCCTCGAGTTCGAGCGGATTGTCGTCAATGAAGACGGCGGCGTCGGCGGCGATGTTCCAGGCGTCCAGGATTCTGGCGACCGACTCGCTCTTCGGCCGCCAGTGGCACTCGATGGGGAAAAACCGGCCGGCTGGAATGAGAATATCCGGGCGGCGCAGCGCTTCGAGCGCGACTTCCGGATCGTTCTTGCTTGCAACGGCAACCAGGGTTCCGGAACGCGACAGGGAGTCGAGAAGGCGCTGGTAAAGGCCGTGCGGTTGGGCGTGGTGCTCGAGATCCCAGTGGACGCCCTGGGCGGATTCCTCACCAACGATCCCCCGCCAAAGCGTATCGTCGAGGTCCGTGATGACGCCCTTCTTGGGCGGTGGCGGAGCGATGAGCCGGGCGAGCGCGCGGGCAAGGGCGTCGGCGTGGGGCAACTGATAAGGGAAGCCGGCATCCAGTTCAGCGCGGACATCGTGGCGCGCCGGAGCGGGTGATTCCCGGTCAAGCGCGCCAGAGGAGAGGACCTGCACGCGAGGAATCTGCGCCAGGCGCAGCGCCAGATCAGCCGCCAGCGCCTGCAACCGGCATTGAAACACCCCCGACTGGGCGGTGGAGGTATGATCCAACGGCGGAAGCGGCAGTGTTGGAAGGCTGACGGCGACCGGCGCGGTCTGCGCCGCCGACCGGATGAGCTCCTCCAGCCGGGATGCGCGCCTTTGAGCCTCCTCCAGCAATTCGCCCAGTCTGTCTGGCGCCCAACTGCCGAGCGAACGGAGTCCAAGACGGGGATCGAAGTCATTCCATTCGAGGACGACAGCGATCGCGTCGGCGGTCGAGGAGGAAAAGCGGGCCAGCGATCCAGCGAGGTCGTCGTACAGCCCGGAAGCGATCGCCACCGCGCGGCAGGGAAGCGCTTGCCTCAAGTGAGCGGCAAGAAAGGTCCCCAAATGCAACGCGGTGTGGCTGAAAGCAAGCGCGAGAGTGAAGGACTGCGCCCCTTCCGGGGCTGGCGTTTGGACGATCCGGAGCGCCTCACTCAGCTTCATGGGGGAGCGTCTTCGCGCGTGCTCCCTTACTCTAGCATGAGCGTGCGAGGCCCCTCCGGCGTGTGTTGGACTCAGCGGACCGGAGGAATCCGAGGGGCTGGGGGTACTCGTGTGAGTTGACAGGCCCATCCGGCTTCCGGATGATGATCCTTGGCCGTGGGACCCGATCATCGAGGAAGTCCCACGGCATTCTGGGGTGGCGAGGAGGGTCAGGATTCATGCATGGACTGTTGGCGGCGGTTGGGCCCGCCGTTCAAGCGCTCGATTTCGCAGCGATCGAGAAGGCGTGGATCCGCCCCCCGCTGGAGTCGCGGCTGCACTATCTGGAGGGGCCGGGATTCCGCCTGTTCGTCTCGCGGCCGAAGGATTGCCGCCGTCCTGTGCGGGCGAGCAGTCCGGATGGCAGCGTCGAGGTGCTTATTGACGGATATCTGCTGACGGATTTGCTGCCCGAAAGCGCGGGACCGGACGAGCACTTGAGCGCTTTCGCGGCGGCGGTTTCGGCGGGCGGGCTGGCCGGCGCGCTGAAGCGCCTGACCATCGCCATGTTCGCCATGGCGGTCCACGAAGCGAGAGAACAGCGGCTCCACATCCTTTCCGACCCGCTGACGCTGGTCCCGGTCTATCACGCGCCGGCCCGTTCGGGAGGCTATCTGGTTTCGACGCGGCCTCCGGCGCTGGCCGAGTCCGGCCTGATTGACACGGAGCCGGACTACGCCGGCATCGCGGAGTGGATCTTCACCGCTTCGCCGCTGGCCAGCCGCACGGCGCTCAAGTCGCTTTCGTTTTTGCGTCCGGAACACATCCTGACGTTCGACGAAGGCGAAGCAAAGATGCGGGAGGTGAGCTGGCCGGAGCCGATCTTCGCCATCGAGCCGGACGAGAGTCTGCGCCCCGAGCCGGCCGCATTGACCGAGGCTTTCCAGCGCTCCTGCCGGCGCCACGCGGCGTTGGGGGGCAAGGTTGCGCAATTGCAGAGCGCGGGTTTGGATTCGCGCTTCATTCTCGCCCACTGGCCGTCGGAGCGGCAGACGTGTTTTACCTACGGGGTCCCCGGGTCGACGGAAGTGGAGATCGCCCGGCGCGCCGCCGAGGCCGCCCGGGCGGAGTTCCACCACGTCCCGACGCCGGTAGAGGACTATCTCGAGGCCTACGACACGATGTTCCGGCTGAACGGGATGGGGATTTTCTATACCCGCTATGCCGCCGCCCACGCGGCTCGCGAACACGGTTTCGACACGCTGCTGGACGGGTTCTATGGGGATGTCTTCTACGGGGGGTCGTTCTACACCGATCTGCCCGGGCAGACCCTGGCGGGGCGATTGCAGAGCCTGTTGACGATTCACCGCGATTTTCGCGTCGGCCCCGAACGGTACGACGAGCTGGCGGAAGGCATCCTGGCCAGGACTTGGATCGAGCGGCCGCTGGAGAAGTTCTGCTCGCCAGAGTTCATTGCAGAGGTGACTTCGCGCCGTGCGGAGATGCTGGACGACATCAGCCAGACTTTGCGGCAAGTGCGTCCGGAGGGCGGATCGGTCTCGGTGCTGGTGCGGAATCTGAAGATGCAGAACCGGGTCAGCCGGTTCAGCGGGCAGCAAGGGGTGTTGTGCCGGGGGCACGTGGAGATCTACTTCCCCTTCGCCGGGGATGTCGAGCAACTCCGCATGTGCCTGAGGCTGCCGCCCGCCAGTATCTCCTACAACCGGATGTACGTTCCAATGTATCGGGAGTCGGCGCCGCATCTGGCGCGAGTCGTCTCGGGCCACTCGCTGCTGCCGCTGAAAACCGCGCCTGTCATTCAGCGGATCTTTGAGACAACGCTCACTCACCTGAAGCTGATGGACCGCTGGGCGCGGCTGAGCGTCGGGGGCAGCACGAGCTGGGATACCTGGCCCGCCTGGTTAACGACGTCCCACATGCAGGCATTCGTCGAGCGGGAACTGATCCAGGCCAATGTCTCTGAAAAGAGCACGCTACAGCAGACGTTCAACGAGATCCGCGCCGGGCAGCCGGTTGCAACCGGCGTCATCTACCACCTGCTGCCCATCGCCCGCTGGCTGTCGATGTCCTGAGCCGTCTGTTTGATACGCGCACGGTGGAGGCGGCCAGAGCACGGTGGAGTGTGTGCGCTATGATTGATCATTGGACATCCTGGTAGTCCAGAATCCCCGAAAGGTCCCACAAAGCGGCGCCATATGTGGTCTGGCGACTACAGTTTCCTGTTGCGTCAATTGATCCTCAAAGACTTTCGCATCCGCTACCGAAATATGTCGCTGGGCGTTTTCTGGTCGCTGGTGAATCCTTTGGTGATGATGTCGGTGTACACGTACGTTTTCACCAAGATATTTACGAACCCGATTCCGTACTTCACGGTCCATCTTCTAAGCGCGCTCATTTCCTATAATTTCTTCAGCTACGCCTGGGTGGCATCGACCACCTCGTTGCTGGACAACGTCGGATTCGTGAAAAGGATTCCGATCCGGAGAGAGATCATCCCAATCGCGGCAGTGCTGTCCAACCTGACTCACCTTGTGATTCAACTGTTGCTCCTGGTTGGGTTCGTCTATGGTTCGGGGCTGAAGGTGACCGGCGTCTGGCTTTGGCTTCCTTTGGTTTGGGGGCTCGAGTTGCTTTTCATCATCGGCTTGGGGCTGGCTTCGTCGGCGTTGTTCGTCATTGTCCGCGATACACGATACGTCGTCGAGTCCGTCATCGTCGTGCTCTTCTGGATTGTGCCGGTGATTTACAGTTTCGACATGGTGCCGGTCGAATTCCGCAATCTGTACCAGTACAACCCTCTTGCGGCACTGATCCTCGCCACTCACCAAGTGGTGATCGGCGGACACGCTCCATCGACCGTACTTCTCACCAAGTTGACAGGCGTATCCTTCGCAAGCCTGTTCGCCGGGCTGGGCGTCTTTCGATTGTTTGAGCGGAGGTTCTACGAATACCTGTAGACGGGCTGCCATGACTGTGATCGACGTCCGGAGTGTTTCACTGTACTTTCGCGGCCGCAGGCACCGCGCGACAGTCCGAGAGCATCTTCAGAACGCGGTGAAGGGCGCCGTGAAGAAGCCCTTTTGCGCACTACGCAACATCACCTTCTCTGTCGAAGAGCAGGAAAGCGTAGCGTTTGTCGGCGCGAATGGAGCCGGGAAAAGCACGCTGCTGAGCCTCGTATGCGGTCTGGTGGCGCCCGACGAGGGAACAATCGAAGTCTGCGGGAACGTCGCGCCGCTCCTCGAGCTTGGTTCTGGATTTCATGCTGATTTGACCGGGGCGGAGAACATCTACATCAATGCGGCGCTGCTGGGCATGACCAAGGCTCAGGTGAAGGCGAACTTCCACTCGATCGTCGCCTTTTCTGAGCTTGGGGATGCAATTCCCGAGCCGGTCCGGGTCTACTCGGCAGGCATGGTGATGAGGCTGGCTTTCTCGATTGCCGTGCACTGCGACGCCTCGATCTTCGTGATCGATGAAGTCCTGG
>JACADU010000090.1 GCA_013388415.1 Bryobacteraceae bacterium | reverse complement strand
GGCGGAAAACGGATAACGGCGTGCCGGGTGGATGGAACAACCGATTCAAGAACGCCTGGGAGCCGATCGCACACTTCAGTCGCGGTGAGAGCATCAAGTTCCATCCGTTCGCCGTTGGCCACCGGTCTGAGGACTGCTTCGAGTACTCGCCCGACAATCCGAAGTCAACTTCCGGTAGCGGCCTGCTTGGTACCGGCGCGCGCGGCGAGGCCGCCAGCAAGCCGGGTAGCCGCGATGAAGACGGCCGCCACGCCGGGATTGCCAGGCCATCGAATGTCATTGAGGCGAAGACGGAATCCAGTCAGGGATCGCATTCGGCGCCGTTCCCAAGAGCGATCCCCGAGTTCTTCATCAAAGCGTTTTCCGATCCCGGCGACGTCGTTTTCGATCCCTTCCTCGGGAGCGGAACCACGTTGGTCGCGGCGGGCGCACTCGATAGAGCCGGATACGGCTGCGAGATCAGCCCTGCCTACTGCGACGTGATCCTCCGGCGCGCGATGGATGCCTTCGGCGTGACGCCGACGCTGGCTGCAACCGGCGATACGTTCACCGAAATCGCCCGCGCGCGTGAGGCGCCCGCGGATGCGGCGGCCGACCTGCGCGGCGCCGACTCGAAATCCATCCGGCGCAAGCCCAATGGAATGCCCTGCTACGGTCCGCAGCGCAAGCGGAATGAGACCGTGGCGCAGACAGTGTAGCAGTCAATCCCCCTTCGAAGGAGAAAGAACAATCATGCCTGAAGTTGCTACTACGAACCAGGCCGAACGCGAGTTCGAGACCGGGACGGACGAGTCTTTCAAGAACGCGAACGCCACCGGCACCGCCACGCACAACGAGAACCAGCGCGTGACGTACGCCAACATCAAACGGACCTACGATGTCTACCAGGATCTGGACATCCAGGCCGCCCGCCAGGCTCAGATCGAGCAGACGCGGCTGAACCAGATCGCGTCGCAGGCGCTGCAGAACGCCGTCGAGACGGCCAACATGGTGGGCAAGCGGAGCATCGAGCTGAATAACCTCGCACACGATTCGTTCTGGAATCCCGTAGCCAGCGGCGCCGGAATGAACCTGACCGCGGGGGCCGTTCCCGCCAATCGCGCCACGGACGTGAGTGCGGCCGGCGTGGGCGTCGACGCGCAGGCTGTGGCCGCCGCCGTCGCCAAGCAGGTGGACGCGACCATTACGCCGGTGCTCGCCACCCTCCAGCAGATCGTCCAGGCCCTGACCACCGCCACCACGGCGATCGCCAACACCGTCAACCAGACGCAGCCGAAGACCGCGTAGATCATTCCTCCGGCCTGGGGCGGTTCACCTCGAGCCGCCCCGATTTTTCCAAGGGAGCCACAACCGATGAACACCGTGCTCATCATTCTCAAGATGTTGCCCGTGGTGCTGACGGCCGTGCGGGCCGTCGAAGACGCCATCCCGCTACCAGGCCAGGGCAAGAAGAAACTCGACCTCGTGCTGAACATCCTCAGGACCGCCTATGACGGCGGCATTGTGGACGTCGCGCGGGATTTCACATGGGAGAAGCTGGTCAACATCGTGGTCCCGATGATCGCCCGCATTGTGGACCTGCACAACGAACTCGGGCTGTTCCGGAAGACTCAACCGAGCAAAGCATGACGGACCTCCAGGTGGTGCGCTGGCCGGTAGAGAAACTGATTCCCTTCGCCCGGAACGCGCGCACGCATAGTGACGAGCAGGTCGCCCAGATCGCGGCGTCGATCGCCGAGTTCGGGTGGACCAATCCGATCCTCGCCGGCGCCGATGGGATCGTCATCGCCGGCCACGCCCGCCTGCTGGCCGCCCGCAAATTGCACATGACCGAAGTCCCGGTCATCGTGCTCGATCATCTGACCGAAACACAACGGCGCGCGCTTGTATTGGCCGACAACCGCCTGGCGTTGAACGCCGGATGGGATGAGGAGATGTTGCGCGTCGAGTTGGAGGCCCTTCGAGACGACGACTTCAACCTCGAGTTGCTGGGTTTCGCCGATGACGAAGTTGAGGCTCTGCTTGCGGAGCCGGATGAGCCCGTCGCCGGCAACACCGATGACGATGCGGTTCCTGAGGCGCCGGAGACGGCGGTAACCGTTCCCGGCGATGTCTGGCTGCTGGGGGATCATCGGCTGCTTTGCGGCGACGCCACGCAGATGGAAGCCGTGGAAAAGGTGCTGGCCGGCGGCCTGGCCGACATGGTCTTCACCGATCCGCCTTACAACGTCAACTACGGAGCGACAATGAAGGACAAACTCCGCGGCAAGCGGCGCGCCATTAAGAATGACAATCTCGGCGACGGCTTCGAGCAGTTCTTGAGGGATGCCTGCGTCAACATGCTTGCGGTGACGAAGGGCGCAATCTACATCTGCATGTCGTCCTCGGAGTTGCACACGCTCCAGAAGGCGTTCCGCGAAGCCGGTGGTCACTGGTCTACGTTCGTCATCTGGGCCAAGAACACCTTCACGATGGGCCGCTCCGATTACCAGCGGCAGTACGAGCCGATCCTGTACGGCTGGAAGGAAGGTACAGATCACTACTGGTGCGGCGCCCGCGACCAGGGCGACGTCTGGTTTGTGAAGAAGCCCGTCGTCAATGATCTGCACCCGACGATGAAGCCGGTGGAGTTGATCGAGCGGGCCATCCGCAACAGCAGCAAGAGCCGGGACACGGTGCTCGATCCGTTCGGCGGCTCCGGGTCGACACTGATCGCCTGCGAGAAGACCGGCCGCCAAGCGCGGCTGATCGAACTGGAGCCGAAGTACTGCGATGTCATCATCCGGCGTTTTGAAGAGTTCTCCGGCAAGCGCGCCGTGCTCGAGTCCGACGGCCGAGGGTTCGACGAGATCGCCCTGGAACGAGGAGCAGTGGCGGCGTGAGGTCGCCCGCTGCGAGCGTGAAATGGCCGAGGCAGAGCGTCTGCTGCGAGAGGGCCACCCGGACGTCGCGGGCCTGTGCCTGGCGCTGCACGACTGGGCGCAGGAGTTGCGGATCCTCAAACGGGAGCGTGAGGAATGGATGAGCGGATCCTGACTGCCATCGTGCCGGCCATCGGCCTTGTCTCCGGCCTGATTGCCACCTACGTGAGCCTCCAGAACCGGGCGCTCCTGGCCGAGGTGCGCAAGGAACTGGCTGAGCTCGAGAGCCGGATCATTTTAAGGTTGAACGGATTGTACCTCCGAAAAGCGGAAGCCGAGCTGCGGGAGGCATTGCTTGAGGAGCGCCTGGAAACGCTGGTCGAGCGGAAGAGAGAAGCCGCCAGCGCCTGAGGCTGGCGGCAGGGTGGGAGTTCGGATGCTACTGGGTCTTGAGGCGGTAGGAACGCGCCCCATCGGGCGTCTTGATGGACTCGATCGCGAGGCCCATCTTCTTGCCGAGCGCGCCAGAGAGGAAGCCGCGCACCGAATGCGCCATCCAGCCGGTTACGGACATGATCTCCTGCAGTGTGGCGCCCTCGGGGCGGCGCAGAAGTTCGAGGACGATGGCCTTCTTCGAGCCTTCGCGCGCGGGTTTCGCCGCGTCGCCGTTGGTGGCCTCCTTGGCCGCCCTGGTCTTCTTCGTCGCGACAGGGGCCGCCTGGGTCGCGGCTGTGGGCGTCAGGGCCTGGACCGCCTTCCAGATCCGCGCGACGGCGGTCTTGCGGTCGGTGAACTTCTTCACCGGCTTGAGGTCGCCGAAGGGCG
>JACADU010000491.1 GCA_013388415.1 Bryobacteraceae bacterium | reverse complement strand
GGTCTGGGATTCCTGTTCCGGATGTGTACCGGCCGTGCGGGTTCACACTCGTAATAAAAATTCAACTGGTCTCTGAACAGCAGATGCCAAGGGTTCGACGAGCCCGAACCGAGGATGACATAGTTTCCGGCGCGGAAATCCCTCGCTCTCAGGTGTTTGGCCATCCGGAGGAGCGGGGGGTCGGGGTACAACTCGGCGGCCAGCCGGTAGGCGATGTTCACGTCGGCGATGTTCAGGTACTGCCGGGTTTGCAGAGCCTGCCAGAGATCCCGAGTCCTTGGAGGGAGTTCCTCCGGCTTTACCAGCCGTGTGTACCTGCCGGATTCGTAGTCCTCTACGTCCAAAGGGATGGCGCCGAAGTGCCGGATGAGAACATAGGCGGAGTCGGCGGCGATCACCTGAACCGGACCGCCAAACGTCTGGATGATTCGGGGAAGGAAAGCCGAGGGGTTGGAGCGCGCGTCAACGCGAGGATGGGATGCTGTCCAGAGCAGGGCGGCCGCCAAAAGGACCACCAGGACGCCCAAGGCGGCGGCTATGCGCTTCCAGCGGAATTCTCCCGTTCGGTTGGCGGATGGAAGAGACGTGCTTTCCGAGCGGCTGATGAAGTGGAGTTCGTACCCGCCCTTGGGAAACTCGACGATCCATTTCTCCCCGGCGCCGGCTTCTTCAAAATACTCCTTGAGCTTCGAGCGCAGTTGGCGGACGGCGACCCGCACGACGTTGCTTTCACTGGGATCGAAATCCTCTCCACGGCCAAAAACCCGAGCAGCGATTTCATATTCGGTGATCTCCGCCCCGGGAGCGGAGATGGAGCGACCGGCCAGAAACTGAAACAGTTCGCGCATGCGCGGCGCCTTGCGAAACTGGGGGCTTGAGCACACACGATCCACCAACAACCGCCACTCGTCCTGGAGGCGTGGGCCGCTGTTCGGCTCCGGGTGCGCAAGTCCTTCCGGCTGAACACGCATCACTGGTTACAGACAAGTATCTGACAGTTTCTGACTTGAACGAAAGCGCCTTCTCTGGCATGATCCACGCAAATCTTGTTTGAGGTGCCTCTCTATGAGTCTCAAGTTAGGATTCTGCGTTTTCGCCCTGTCGCTGGCGGCTTACTCTCAGACACAGCAAGCGAGTCTCCGCGGTCTCGTTCAGGATTCGAGCGGCGCGTCGGTTCCGAATGCGACATTAAGACTAACCAATGTGGATCAGAACCGGTCTTGGGAGACCAAGGCCAACGAGTCCGGCGCCTACGTTTTTCTTCAAATACCGCCCGGGAACTACAGCCTCTCGGTGGAGGTTCCGGGCTTCAAGAAGTACAACCGCAGCGGGCTGACGCTGGAAGTCGCGATGGTGGCGGAGATCAACGTCCCGCTGGAAGTCGGCCAATTGACCGAGTCGATCCAAGTGACGGGGGAGACCCCGCTGCTGGAGACTGCATCATCCACCCTCGGGGAGGTGGTGAACTCGATCACGACCGAGAACCTGCCGTTGAACGGGCGGAATGTGCTGCAACTGGTAGCGCTGACCCCGGGCATCAACGTGAACTCGATCTACCGCAATCAGACCTCCGGCAGCGGCAGCATCGGCAGCAACGGATTCTCGGCCAACGGCGGGCGGAACGTGTCGAGCTCCATTCTGGTGGACGGCAGCCCGCAGGAAGTCATGGGCTTCAACCAGCCGGCTTATGTCCCATCGCCCGACGCGGTTCAGGAATTCAAGGTTCAGACGAACAACCTCTCGGCTGAATACGGGCGCTCGGGCGGCGCGGTGATCAACATGGTGCACCGTTCGGGGACGAGCAAGTTCAGCGGCGTGCTCTATGAGTTCCTGCGGAACGACAAGTTTGACGCCAACGGTTTTTTCAACAACCTGAACGGGAGGAGCAAGGGCGCTTTCCGCTTCAACCAGTTTGGCGCGACGCTGGGCGGCCCGCTTTCGAAGTCCAGGCAGCGCTCGTTCTTCTTCGTGAACTACGAGGGCGTGCGGACGGTGAATCCGGGATCGGCAACGTTCAGTGTGCCGACCGAACAGATGAGGAACGGCGACTTTTCCCAGATCTCCGGCATTATTTACGACCCGGCGACGATCGACGCCGCCGGGCAGCGTCAGCCTTTCGCGGGCAACATCATCCCCGCGTCCCGCCACAACGCGGTGGGTAAGAAGCTGATATCGTACTACCCCACGCCCACGCGATCCGGGGTCATCAACAACTATTTCACGCAAAGAGGCAACCGCAACGAGCGGAACGTGATCTCGACGAGAATCGATCACCGCTTCAGCGACAACCACAACATCTTTGGCCGGTTCTCGCGCGACTATGCGACGAACACGCAGGCGGATCAGTACGGGAACATCGCGTCGCCGAACCCTGGATGGGACGGCGTCAATAACAACAGCGCGACGATCGACGACACATTGATCTGGAAGGGGTGGGTGATCCACGGTAACGCGGGCTACGCTTACCACACCAACCCGCGCGAGCCGCTGCCTGGAAGGACACCCAAGCCGAGCGAATTGGGATTTCCCGCCTACGTCGACGCGGTCGCGCAGTTCTACCTCTTCCCGACGATTTCAGCCGCCGGCTACAGCCAATTGGGTCCCGAGGGAAGCTACATCATCGGCAACAAGTTTGAGACGCATACCTGGACCGGCGACGCGAGCAGACTCTTCGGCAGCCACACCATCAAGTTCGGCGGAACGCACCGCCTGAACAGGGTTTCGAACTTCCGCCCGAACAACCCCTCAGGCACATACACCTTTAACGACGGATTCACGCGCCGGGTCTTCAACCAAACGGGCGGGGGCGACGCCATCGCCTCGATGCTGTTGGGGCTGGCCAGCAGCGGGCAGATTCAGACGGAGCCTTCGCTGGCGTTGCAGGTGAAATACACGGCGCTTTACATTCAGGACGACTGGCGCGTGAACGACCGGCTGACGCTGAACCTCGGCCTGCGTTGGGACGTCGATCATCCGCAGACGGAGAGGTTCGACCGCGCTTCGTGGTTCGATCTCGACGCGAAGATCCCGCTGACGGTTCCTGGGATGGGGCCCTTCTACGGCGGCATCGTCTTCGCGGGCTCACGCACACCCGGCGCGCCTCGCGGCGTCAAGGATTTCGATCTGAACAACTTCGCCCCGCGCATTGGCTTGGCCTACAAGATCACCCGGAACCTGGTCTTCCGCTCCGGGGTGGGCTTCTTCTACGCGCCGACGACCGGCATCGGTCCAAACGCGACGAACGCTGGCGGGATCAGCTTCAATTCGAGCACTCCCTACACATCTTCGATCGACGGAGGGAGAACGCCCTACACGACCATCTCCAATCCGTTCCCCGATGGTTTCATCCCGCCGAAAAACGGCGCCGACGGGCTGCTGACGTTCGTGGGGCAGGGCATCACAGGCAATTTCCGGTACGACCGGATTCCGTACTCGGTGCAGTGGAACGGGAACCTTCAGTATCAGCTTCCTGACAACATGCTGCTCGACGTCGCCTACGCGGGCAACACCGGAGTCAAACTCCAGGCCAACGCGGGCTTCAATCAACTGGCCGATCAATACCTGGCCCTGGGAAACGACCTCAATCGTGTAGTCGCCAACCCGTTTTTCGGCATCCTGCCGGCGGCCAGTTCCATCGGACGGGCGACGACGACATACGGCCAGTTGCTACTGCCGCGGCCCTGGCTCACTGGCCTGACCCAGTCCTTTGGGACGCTGGCGCACTCCTCCTACCATGCGCTGCAAACCAAGTTCCGGAAGCGCTACGCCGGCGGTCTTCAGTTCCTCGCCGCCTACACCTGGTCCAAGATGATCGACGACTTCTCATCGGTCGCCGGGTTTTTGGGAGAACAGAACCCCGGCTACACCAACAACAACCGGCGCGATCTGGACAAGTCCATTTCGGCGCTCCATCTGCCCCACAACCTGACCTTCAACTACCAATGGGAGTTGCCCTTTGGGAAAGGACGGCGCTGGATGACCAGGGGAGGCTTCACGGACTACGTCTTCGGCGGCTGGATCGTCAACGGCGTGACATCGCTTCAGTCCGGTACGCCCATCTCGATCGGCTCGCGCAACAACACGACGGGCTCTTTCGGCGGTGGCCAGCGGCCCAACTCGACAGGGGTTGCCTCCAAGACGGAGGGCGGCACGAGGGATCGCATCTATGGGTGGTTCAACAAAGCGGCTTTTGCCGACGCGGCGCCGTTCCAGTTCGGCAACGTCGGCAGGTTCCTGCCGGACAATCTCGGGCCGGGTCTCCAAAACTGGGATCTCTCGATCCTCAAGGATTTCCGTTTCAGTGAGCGGATGCGGCTGCAATTCCGTTCCGAGTTCTTCAACGCCTTCAACAACGTCAACTTCTCCAATCCTAGCGGCACGACGTTCGGCCAGCCGAACTTCGGCCAGATCACCGGCGCGGAGCGGGCGCGCATCATTCAGTTCGGGCTGAAGTTGTATTACTAGACCATGACTCGCAGAGAATTTGCCGGCATGGCTGGAGCCGCCGCGCTCCAGCCTGGGGTCCCGGCGCGGCCGAACATCGTCTTGATTTACGCGGACGATCTCGATTTCGACGAGATCGGCTGTTACGACATCGACAAGTTCCCATGCACGACCGGCGCGGTGCGCAATGGCCGCTACGCCGGGGGCAAGACGAACCGGGCTTATGCGGATCCGCGGATGCTGACGCCGAACATCGACTCGCTGGCGCGCGGGGGCGTGCAGTTTTCCCGGTTCTACGTCACCACCGCCATCTGTACGCCCAGCCGCTACTCTCTGTTGACGGGACAGTACGCCAGCCGCAGCCCGGAGTTCTGCAAAAAGAACCCTCCAGGGACTCAGGCTTCCATCCGGTGGGACACCGATCTCGCACCCGGCCAGGAAAACCTCGCAACAGCGATGAAGCGAGCCGGTTACGCCACGGGCATGGTGGGCAAGTGGCACTGCGGGATGGCCGGCGGATACCAATTGAAGGGGATCGATCCCGGGGCCGATCCGTGGGACTCCGCATTGCAGCGGAAGATCGGGGATTGGTACAAGGCGGGGCAAGCCCATATCCGCGAGCGCGCCGGATGGGACTACGCCGAAAGCCTCTACTTCCAGAACAAGGAAGGTCTCGGCCTGCCGCGCGCCATGCAGGTGCACAACCTGGAGTGGCTCGCCGACGGGGCTGTGCGTTTCATCCGGCAGAAGCGCGAGGCCCCGTTCTTCCTCTATGTGCCGCTGACCGTCCCGCACGCGCAGTACACCGCCGCCTGGCTCAGGGACGATCCGCGGTTCACGCCTTCGGGCATCCTCGACAAAGCGCCACCGGTCATGCCGCCTCGCGAGGACATCTTCAGAAGACTCAAGAAGGCGGGCATCGACGAACGCAACGCCCCGGCGACTTGGGTCGACGATCTCGTGGGCGCGATCCTGAAATCGCTCGATGAAACCGGGCAAGCGGACAACACGCTGGTCGTCTTTGCCAGCGATCATCAGAGCCGCGGCAAAGACACCTGCTTCGAGTCCTCGCGAGTGCCGTTTGTCGCGCGCTGGCCCAAGGGAATACCGGCGGGCTCGAAGGTGGACGCGCTGACCGCGAACATCGATCTGCTGCCCACGTTCCTCGATCTCGCGGGCGGGGCGGTCTCATCGCAGGTGGACGGGGCGAGTTTCGCTGCGATGCTCAAGGGCGCGGCCAAGCCCGAGGTGTGGCGAAAGAGCCTGCTCCTGGAGACCTCGAACATCCGGGCGGCCGTCAGCGAAGAGTGGAAGTACATCGCCAACCGGCCGCCGGAAAGTGTCTGGCGGAGAATCGAGGAGGACGCGGCCGAAGCGCTGAAGACCGGCCGGAAGCGCTACGTCGCGTTGGACGGGGTGCGCAATCCGCACCCAGGTTACGCGAACGAGGGAATTCGTTATAGCGCGCTGGCCGACTTTCCGCACTACTTCGACCGCGACCAACTCTACCACCTGCCCACGGACGTCTTCGAACAAGACAATCTGGCAGGCGATCCCTCCTACCGGCCGCAACTCGCGGACCTTCAGGAGCAGTTGCGCGGGCTTCTCGCTCCGCTGCCGCATTCCTTCGCGGAATTCAAGCAGGCATAAACGAGGGCCGCCCGCTCAGCCGTCAGGCCTGGCAATTGCAGACACATTGCCCTTCGCGGCACTCGCAGCCTTCGGGGCACGAGCAATTACAGTTGACGCAGCAGTTGGTCATCGTCTTTCTCCTTGAGTTAATGTAACGCGTTTTCGCGTTCAATCAGGCTGACGATGGCGGGTCAAAAACCTTACAGTGAAATCATGGGGCAGGGAACCGGCCTGGGATTAACGGCGGAAGCGATCCAACGTTTGGTGGACAACCACCGCGAATTCCTCTCGTTTGTCGAGAGGCGCGTGGAGTCGCGCGCAGCGGCTGAAGACATTCTGCAATCGGCATTCGTCAAGGGCTTGGAGCGAGGCGCGGACATTCGCGATGAGGAGAGCGTCGTCGCGTGGTTCTACAGGATGCTGCGGAATGCGGTGATAGACCACTATCGGGCGCGGGCATCGGCGGAGAGGGCGATGGAAGAGTACGGCAGGGAGTTTGTTTCGGTCACGCCGCCGCCGGAGTTGGAGGAAGAGATCTGCCAGTGTCTGGAGGGGCTGCTGGAGTCGCTGAAGCCCGAGTACAGAGAGGCGCTTCGGCTGGTGGACATGGAAGACGGCAGCCTGAAGGATCTGGCGGCGAAGGCGGGAATCAGCGAGGGGAATGCCGCGGTGAGAGTCCACCGGGCGCGGGCGGCAATGCGGGAGCGGGTGAGACTGTGTTGTGGAACGTGCGCCGAGCACGGGTGTCTGGACTGCTCGTGCGGCGTGGAGAAAAAAGTGACAGGCACTTTTACAGTGGGCGGTTGAGCGGGAGGGCGGCGATTGCGACGAGCAGGAGGGCGAGGGCGGAGAGGGCAAGGCCGATCCAGACGCTCAAGGGGCGGTAGCGGAATTCGATCCAATGCGAGCCGGCAGGGACGTCGACGGAGAGGAGGAAGCCGTGGGCTGGTTTGACGGGGGCAGGTTTGCCGTCGAGGGTGGCCTGCCAGCCAGGGTAGTGGTTTTCGGAGAAGACGAGGGCCGCCGGGCAGGAGAGATTGGCTGCGATTCGGATGTAGCCGGGATGGTAGGCGACAGGAAAGGCCGAGGCGCAGGCGCGGGGTTCGCCGAAGACGCGGGGCAGGGCATTGGCGTTGCGCCAGACCTTGAGGCCGGATGAGCTGGTGAAAGCGAGTTCGGGGAACTGGGGGTGCGGTTGGTGGGAGATACGGTAGGCGACACCGAGGAGGTTGAGCACCTCGGGGTTGTGGACGCCGGAGCGATAGATTTTTTCGGTGACGCTGGCGAGGTAGCCGCCGGTTTGCTGGAGTCCGTGCCAATCGCCGAAGTTGTAAGGGATGGCCTGGTCGTCGACGTCGATGCGGAAGAGACCGGGCTGGCGGCGGAGGAAGTCCGCGATGTCGCCGTGGGCGCCCATGGCGGTGAGCTTGGCGATGCGTTGGGGTTCGGTTTTGACATTGGGGAAGAAGACGCCGGCGTGGCCGGTGTATTCGCAGAGGGCGAGGAAGATGAGGCCGGACTGGAGGGCGGTGAGGGAGAGGTGGCCTGAGCGGAAGGCTGCCAGGAGAGCGGCGGAGGCGAGAGCGACGGCGGCGATTTCGAGTTCGCGCTGCTCGCCAATGCCGGGGTAGCCCTTGAGCTGGATGATGGTGAGGCGGGTGGCGAAGACGAGGGCGGAGAAGGCGAGCGCGAAGAGGATGACGCGGCGAAGCCAGGGGGAGTCTTTGTGCTGGGAGAGACCGGAGAAGCCGAGGGCGGCGAGGGGAGCGGCGGCGAGTCCGCAGAGAAAGAGGGCGGTGGTGGGGTTGCGGGCCTTTTCGACCATGGGGACGAGGGCGTAGAAGAGTCCGTGGAGGGGGGTGTAGTGGACGGAGGCGAGGAGGAGTCCGAGGAGGGCGGCCAGGAAGAGGATGCGGACGGCGCGGCGGCGCCAGTTCCAAATCGCGCCGAGGAGGGCCATCGACAGGGAAACGAAGCCGAGGAAGGGGCTTGTGTGGGTAAAGGCGTACGGGACGAGGAAGCCAAGGAGGCCGGCGGGCGAGGTGCTCCAGGTGATGTGGACGGAATAAGGGACTTTGTCCTGCCAGCCGACGGGGTCCGGGACGCCCACCCAGCGGACGGCGAGGCGTCCGTACTCGAGGGCGGGGAGAATCTGGGCGGCTCCGGCGAGGAAGGCGAGGGTCCAGAAGAGGGCGGCGGAGGGCCAGGAACGCCAGTCGCGCCAGAGGGCCCAAGCCCAGAAGACGAGGCAGGCGGAGGAGACGAAGATGGGGATCTGGTGGTGTCCGCCGAGCCAGGCGACGCCGAGGAAGAAGCCGGCGCAGGCAGCGTGGCGCCAGTGGGAGGAGTCGAGGAACTTGAGGAGGAAGAGGGCGGTGAGGGGCGCCCAGACGGCGCTGTTGAGCATCTGCGGCCATTCGGTCTGGCCCATCCAGCCGGAGAGGGTGAAGACGACGCCGGCGAGGATTGAGCCGGGGCGGGCGGCTCCTGCGGCGCGGGCGAGGAGGTAGGCGAACCAGGCGGCGAGGAGGTGGATGAGAAGGAAGTAGGCGTGGAGGTGGGCTTGCTTCATCCAGCCGTCGCGGAGGGGCAGGGAAAAGAGGAGCCAGTTGAGAGGATAGAGGGCGCCCGGCTGGGCTTGGCCGGGGAGGGGTTGGCCGGCCCAGTGGGAGGGATCCCAGAGGGGGAACCGGCCGTGGTGGAATTCTCCGGCTTGGAACTGGAGCCAAGGCAGGACCTGGGAGGAGACGTCGTCGCCGGCGAGCCAAGTGTACTGGTCGGTGAGGATGAGTTTCCAGTAGAAGCCGGCCACGATCGCTGTCAGGAGGAAGAAGGCGGCCAGCGCGGGCGGCCGAAGTCGAGCAAGGTGGTGGTTTTCGGCCATCTCAAAACCTGGGTCGATCCCGATGAATTATAGCGAAATCAACGAGATGAGGGTTGGCAATTCAGTTGCGAGCAGTAAAGTAGCCGCAAGGAGGCGGGCAGAGCCATGAAACGGACACTCCTGACACTGTTGATGGCGGGACCGTTGGTGCTGGCGCAGGGTGGCGATGACGACGGTCCGGGGCGGGGCGTAGCGCGGCTGAGCCTGATGAACGGAGACGTCTCGGTGCGTCGTGGCGACTCGGGCGACTGGGTGGCGGCGGCGATCAATGCGCCGCTGATGGTGGAAGACAGGGTGCTGACGGGCGGCGGTTCGCGTTCGGAGGTGCAGTTCGACTATTTCCACCGGCTGAGGCTCGCGGAGGACAGCGAAGTGCGGCTCTCGGAGCTGGAATACAGGAAGTACCAGATTCAGATTGCGCGGGGAACAGTGACGCTGAGCGCGCTGAAAGGAGGAGACGCGCAAATTGAGCTGTCGACACCTGGGGCGGCGGTGAGACCGCTGGCGCACGGGCAGTACCGGGTGACGGTGAGGACGGACGGCGCGGTGGAGATCACGGTGAGGAAGGGGGAAGCGGAGGTTTTCACGCCGTCAGGCAGCGAAAAGCTCAAGCCGGGCAAGACGATGGTGGTGCGGCTGACGGGGGAGGGCAGCCAATTC
>JACADU010000465.1 GCA_013388415.1 Bryobacteraceae bacterium | reverse complement strand
AAGCTGACATGGGACGCTTCGCTTGTGGCGTGTTCACTTACCATGGCGTTCGCGCAAGACCTCGCCCCACGCGCATACGTCATCACGCCGACGCATTCCAACGCGATCAATCTGACGTACTCTTATTTTGATGGTGGTCTGAATTTCAACGGGACAGTGCCCATTACGGACGCCACCGGGACTTACAGCGTTCCGGTGATCAGCTACTACCACTCGTTCAATTTCTTCGGGCGGTCAGCGAACGCAACCGCCTCCCTGCCCTACGGGGTTGGCACTTTTGAAGGCGATGTCTTGGGCACGCAAGCGCAGGTGTACCGTTCCGGGCTGATGGACACGGGTTACCGCGTTTCTGTGAACTTGAAGGGCGGGCCCGCCATGCAAGTGAAAGACTTCCTGAAATGGAGGCAGAAGGTGCTCCTCGGTGTGAGCCTGAGGGTGATCGCTCCAAGTGGTCAGTATGATCCATTCAAACTGATCAACTGGGGTATGAACCGCTGGGCGTTCAAGCCGGAGTTCGGGTACTCGCAGCGCTGGGACAAGTGGGTGCTGGACGGATACGCAGGAGTGTGGTTTTACACTGCGAACGACTCCGCCTATGCAGGCGCCACCCCGGCGCAACAGACTCTGACGCCGATCGGCTCCTTCGAAGGCCATTTGAGCCGTGACTTCGGCAAGCGAAGATTCTGGGCGTCGCTCGATGGCAATTTCTGGTTCGGAGGCATCGCCAGCTTGAATGGGGTGCAGAATCTAGCGACAAAACAAACGAGTTCGCGCATCGGGGGAACATTCTCCTACCCCGTCAACAGGCGCCTATCACTCAAGGCAAACTACAGCGTCGGAAGCTACGTACGGTTTGGCGGCAACTACCACACCATCTCCTTCGGGTGGCAGTATTCCTGGTTAGGCAAGCCATGAGCGAGTCGAGCGGGAATAGGTAGATGAACATCACAGGATTGCCCACGGGATATGTGAGAGCATTGGCCATCGCTACACCACTCAACGTTTCGCGAAGACCGCGGTATCCGGCCCGGTACCCTGGCAACAGTTAGTGGCCGTCCGCCACAGGGTCGTGCACGCCTGCTTTGATTTGGACGGGCAGATCCTCCGGAACACCGCTGTGGATAAGATTCCGCGGTTGCACGACCGCCGCGAACCCGAAGGGAACCGTCTCAGCGCTGCGAACGCTCCGCTACCGGCGCTTGACGCACGGCAGTCTGAACGGATCTGAGTTGTCCTTTGAGGAAGGTCAGCCCCTCATGGGAGAGGCGCCTCAGGTCCTCGGTCTCCCATCTCGCGCGCATGACTCCGGCGGGCGAATGGGCGTTGGAGCCGAGCAAAAGGTGCCCGATTTCGTGGGCCGCGGCATGGCCGAGCAGGTCGCCGAACTCCCAATTGGCGCCGCTGGCGTGTTCCCACACACGATCGGGATAGAGGCAAGCGAAGACGCCCGCCCCGCCCTCGACAAACGCCATGCCGGAGGCCTTGGGCTTGGTCTTGTTCACGCCTGGAATCAAGTGCAGCATCAGCCGGGTAGGGCCGAGGGGCTCGGCACAGACAGCCAGATTCACGGGCTTGCCGGCAAGTTCGCAATCGAGCCATTCAATTCCTACGCCTGCTGCACGGAAGATTCTGGTGGTTTCCGCCTTCATCTCACGAATCGTCTGCGAGCTTAGTCCCGCGAGGTCGAACAGCGTTATGGTGACTCGCGGCTGAGCCAGGGCCGCCAGCGGGCAGAGGAGGAGGTTGACCAAGGGGAAGAACGCGCGTCGCATTCGCCGATAGTGGGCCCGCCGGCGGCGGGGCTCCATCGCGCGGAGTTCCTGAGAAGGTCAATTCTCGGCACGCAATGATCACGGCTCAATGCGCTGTAAAGAAATGGGTTATTTCTGTCCCTCCGATTCGAGCCGGGGTGTTACCCTACTTTGAAGATCGGAAGCGGCTGGCAATGTCCGGGACGTTATCTGGGAGCACAACCCGATTTGGCGCCTTTGAGGTGGATCTTCGGAAAGGAGAGTTGCGCAAACACGGGGTACGGATCAAGCTACAGGATCAGCCGTTCAAGATTCTGATTGCACTCCTGGAAAGGCCGGGCGATGTGGTCAGCCGCGACGAACTTCGGGAGCGGATCTGGGGCCGTGATACGTTTGTCGATTTCGACCATGGCCTGAGCGCGGCCGTCAACCGGCTGGGGGAAGCGTTGAGCGACTCGGCGGAAAGCCCACGCTACGTCGAGACGGTCGCGCGGCGCGGATACCGCTTCATCGCGCCGCTGGAAGACATCACAAAGCCTCCGCCGGTCAAGGAAGACCCGCCGGATCCCGGTTGGCGCGGCAGGCTCGTTCGAAACTGGCGTTGGGTGGCAACCGCAGTGTGCGCGTCGGCGATGCTGGCGTTGACGATCCTTCAGCCCCGGGAAGCTCCCACAGAACTGCCGCTTCGAGTCGTGTCGATCCTTCCGCCGGAGAACGCCGCATTCCACGAAACCGCCATCTCGCCGGACGGGAAGCTGCTGGCATTCACAGCCACGCTCGGAGGCAAAAGGCAACTTTGGGTCCGGCCGCTGCACGCGGTGTCGGCGCAACCGCTGGCCGGCACCGAGCAGGCCATCGATCCATTCTGGTCGCCCGATAGCCGCTGGATCGGTT
>JACADU010000487.1 GCA_013388415.1 Bryobacteraceae bacterium | reverse complement strand
GGGATCGGCGAGAGCTCGCCCGCCGTCTCCGGCGGGCTGGTCTTTGTCGGCGATCTGGCGGGCGTGGTTCATGCGGTGCGGGCAGCCGACGGCAAAGGCGTGTGGACGTTCAAGACCGGTTCCGAGGTGAAGGCGTCGCCGGTGGTTTCGGCCGGCAAAGTCCTCGTCGGCTCCTATGATGGCGTGCTGTATGCGCTCGAGGCGCAGACGGGCAAGCTCGCTTGGGCCGTCAAGACGGCGGGGCAGGTTCACTCGAGCGCTTCCATCGACGGGGGGATCGCTTTCATTGCCGGCTGCGACGGGTTCCTGCGAGGCGTGAGAATCGCCGACGGCAAGGAGGTCATCACCGTCCAGACAGGCTCGTATACCGCCTCGTCGCCTGCCTTGGCCGGCGGCCGCGCTTACTTCGGGACGCAGGACAATGAGGTGCTGGCCGTCGATCTCAAATCGAAGAAAATCGTCTGGCGGTACGAGCACCCCCAGCGCAAGTTCCCCTACACCAGCTCTCCGGCGATCGCGGCGGGGCTGGTCCTCATCGGCGGCAAGGACAAGATGGTGCACGCGCTCGACGCCGCCACCGGGAAAGAGAAGTGGAGCTACATGACGCGCGCCCGTGTGGAATCCTCGCCGCTCGCCGCCGGAACCGTGGTCTATGTCACCGGCGCCGATAACCGCATCTACGCCTTTGACGCCGCGTCCGGCGCCAAAAAGTGGGAACACGACGCCGGAGCGGCGATGACTGCGTCGCCGGCGGCCGCGCACGGGCGGCTGATTGTCGCCACCGTCGACGGCCGCGTCCTCTGCTTCGCTCCCTGAGGCTGATCCTTCACTGCGGCGGAACAGGCAGCCGCGCGCACTGCATCAGCTTCCGCACCAGCGCCGCCTGAGTCTTGACGCCGGTCTTCAGATACAGGCGCTTCAGGTAAGTGCGAACCGTGTGGATCGTCACTCCCATTTCGCGCGACGCCTCCAATGGGGACCGGCCCGCCAGCATCTGATGCGTCAGCCGGATCTCGGCTTTGGTGAGCCGGAACAGAGAAGTCAGCACCTGATCAGGGATTTGAAGCGCCGGGTTCGTGTCGCAAACCGTGACAGCGCAAAAAGAGGGCGTGGGGGAGCCGTTGGTCATCGGAGTGAACCAGAGCAGCCACGGCCCCCTTTCGCCGGGCCGTTCCCAGCGTTGAATTGAGCCTTCCTGCTGCCAGCCTCTGGCCTGCGCCAGTTCCACCAACCAGGACCTTTCCTCCGGTGAAAGCAGTTGACGAGCGAGCGGGTTCGAAGCGAGGATTTCGCCGCCGCGAGTAATGATAAACAGCGCACCGAGTTCCACGCCCTTGAAAGCGCGGAAACACCTAAAAGAGGGACACTCTCTTAAGGTTAAAATTTACTTAGATTTCCGTCTTGGAGGAACCGGCGCATCCGCTCGACTGCTTCCAGGAGGTTCTCCAGCGAATTCGCGTAGCTGAACCGCAGGTAGCCTTCGCCGAAGGCGCCGAAGGCAGTGCCGCTCAGGGCGGCGACGCCGGCCCGCTCGAGCAGGGCGTCGGCCAAAGCCCTTGATTTCATTCCGGTTCCGGTGATGTTCGGGAACGCGTAGAACGCCCCTTCAGGCAGCGGGCAGGAGAAGCCGGGCAGGGTGTTCAGGGCGCTGACAAAGACGTCGCGGCGGCGGCGGAACTCGGCGATCATCTGCTGGCTGGGCTCCTGCGGGCCGGTGATGGCGGCAAGCGCCGCGCGTTGCGTGAAACTGGCTGTACATGAATTTGAGTTCACCATCAGCTTGTTGACGGCATCGACCAGCCAGGGCGGCATGACGCCGTAGCCGATCCGCCAGCCTGTCATCGCATAAGTCTTTGAGAACCCGTCCAGTATGATTGTTTTCTCAAGCATTCCCGGCATCGATGCGATCGAGACCACGCGGGGGCCGTAGCTCATTCGCGAGTAGATTTCGTCCGAAAGGACCATGATGTCGCGGGGGGCGAGGATTTCGGCCATGGCGCGGATGTCCTCTTCGGGGATGACGCCGCCGGTGGGGTTGGCTGGCGAGTTGAGGATCACCAGTTTGGTGCGGTCGGTGAGGCTTGAGCGGAACAGGTCGAGGTCGAAGCTGAAGCCGCGGTTTTCGATTAACGGGATGGGGACCGGCTTGGCGCCGGTGAAGTTGATCATCGACTCGTAGATGGGGAACGAGGGGTTCGGGTAGATCACTTCGTCGCCGGGCTCGAGCAGAGCGATCAAGGGGAAGAAAATGATGGGCTTGCCGCCCGGGACAACGACCACGCGCGATCCGTCGGCCGGGATGCCCCGGGAGGCGGAGACCGCTTGGGCGATGGCCTCGCGCAGGTCGGGTTGGCCTTGAGTAGGGCCGTAGTGGGTCCAGCCCTCGTCGAGCGCGGTCTTGGCAGCCTCGAGGATGTGGCGGGGGGTAGGGAAGTCGGGTTCGCCGATTTCCAGGTGAATGATGCTCCGGCCCTCGGCTTCGAGCGCCCGAGCCCTGACCAGGACTTCGAAGGCGGTTTCGGTGCCGATGCGGGCCATGGAAGCGGCTAACTGCATGGTTATGCCTCGTTCAGAATGAAAAAGCCGATGCGGCCGGCGCGGGTTGGCGCCAGGGCATACAATCACAGCATACCCTGTGGTTTTCAGGGTCCGATTGATTTGCACGCGCCGGGCGCGGCCGTCGTCATTCATTCTGAGAGCAGGATGATGGCGGCACTGGCGCACGGCCTGGACAGGAGACTGGTCAACAGACCGATGGACGAGCGCCCGGACACCGAGACTCAGCCGGATCTCTCCTCGCGGGAGGCGCTGGAGGAGCGGTTTGTCCAGCTCTACATGCGGCGCGTCTTCGTCGTCATCTACCGGATTGTCGGCAACGTCTCGGACGCGCAGGACCTGACGCAGGAGACCTTCATCAAGGCCTTGCAGCGGCGCGAGCAGTTGAAGGACCTGGAGAAGGCGGGCCACTGGCTGTCGCGGATCGCGTCGAACACGGCAATTGATTTTCTGCGGAAGAGGAACCGGCAGAACTGGACGCCGCTTGAAGATGTGGCGGGGGCGCTCAGCATGCCGGGCGAGGCAGGGCCGGAGGCGCAGTTGCTTGCCGGCGAGCAAAAGTCCTTGCTGGACGAAGGCCTGTCGAAACTGACCGAGCGGGAACGGACGGCGCTGGTTCTGCGGGACATCGAGGACCTGCCGGCCGAGGAAGTGGCGCAGCGGCTCAACTGCGGCAAGGCGACGGTGCGTTCGCACATCGCCAACGCGCGCGTGAAGTTCAAGAGATACCTGGAAAGGAGGCAGCCATGAACCGCCGGGATCGGCATCCGGACGAGGCGGCGCTGGCGCTGTTGGCCGGCGGCGATCTGCCTCTGCTGGAGCGTTGGCGGGTGAGCCGGCACGTGCGGGGCTGCGAGGCGTGCCGGACGGTGCTGGAAGACTACAGGAAGCTGCGCCAGGATGCCGCCAAGTGGAGCGGCGATCTCGACCCGGAAACCTGGGCGCGGCTCGAGGCCGAGATGCGCGCCAACATCCGGCTCGGGTTGGCCGCGGGTAGGGTAGTGGATGGCGAGCCGGCAGTTGCCCGCCGGGCGTGGCCCGGCTGGCGCGTGGCGGCTGTGACGGCTTCAATCGCCTTCGTCTTCGGCGCGGGCGTGTGGCTTGGCCGGCAGACGGGGACGGAGCCGCCCCGGGCGATGCTGGCGTCGGTGGCTCCGGTTGTGGAAGCGGGAGCCGGCGGACTGGCTCTGAGAAGCACTGGCGCGGCGCTGGAGCTGAAGAGCCCGGAGGGCAGTGCGGCGGTGCGCACGGTGAACTGGGATGGAACGGCTCGCGCCCGCTACTTCGACGGGGAGACGGGGCAGGTGACCATCCACCAGGTGGCGTGGGAGGACAGCGATGCTCGTTAGGCTTTTGCTGGCGCTCGTGGCGGGGCTGGTGTGCGGGCAGAGTCCGGAGGCGGGGCGGGCGTTCAAGGTCAATCTGCCGCAGGATTCGCCCCTGGCGCTGGTCTCAGCCGATTGGGGCTCGTCGCGCGCCACGGCGCGTGGCGGCGCGATGGAAGTGGAGATTCACTCGACGCTGCAATTCCGCAACGCGAGTCCGAGGCGGCTCAGAGGGGTTTCGCTGCTGGTGCTGGCTCAGCAGGTGGCGCCGGGCGGAAAGGCATCGGTGACGGTGCCGGCGCTCGACGTGGCGCCGGGCGAGCAGTTTCCGGTGCGTGTGGACCTGGCGCTGATGCGCCCGCTGGCGGCGCCGGCAGGCGAGGCGCTGGTGGAGATCGGTCTGGACGGCGTTCTGTTCGACGACATGAGTTTCTACGGGGCCGACCGGCTGAAGACGCGGCGCATGCTGATTGCCTGGGACCTCGAGGCGCGGCGGGACCGGCGGGCGCTGCTGGCGGCTTTGAAGGCGGGCGGTCCGGAGGCGTTGAGAGCGCGGCTGATCAACATCC
>JACADU010000459.1 GCA_013388415.1 Bryobacteraceae bacterium | reverse complement strand
GGAGGCCAGCGGAGGCTGATCGAGCGGCGTCGACTCCACCGGCTCCAGACCGGCGCCACGCAGCGCCGCCAGATACGCGTCGACGGGTTTCCTCGCGCCGTGGGTCAGCAGAACTCTCATCGCCCTCATTCTGGCAGAATCCCCCGCCGCCGGCGCATCCGTGCTATCTTTCCATCCATTGCGTGTAATTCTGTCGGAGGGAAAATGCCAGCGCCAAACCTGTCTCTACAAGTTGAGCCGTTCGAGAACAACAAGGCCGCCTTTCTGCCGATGGCGGCCAAGACGTCCAAGGAAAAAGCCCGCGGCCGCGTCATTTTGCGGCTTCGGATCACCAACAACGAATCAAAAACGGTCACCGTCGAATCGGTGAAGGTGGAGTTTCCCGGTTCCAACGTGCCTGCCGAGACGAAGTCCATCGGCAAGAACATCGCCAAGAACAAGAGCCTTCTGTGGTGGTTCGCGGACCCCAAGGACGACATCCTGTTCGATCTTCCGGGCCCGGCGGACATCAAGCTCAGCATCAAGTGCACGGGCTTCTCGCCCTCGAAAACGTTCACCTTCAAACTCGCCCCGCACGTGAGCCCGGTGGCCGGCGGCGCCTACCTGTTTCCATCCTCGGCGGGCGACATGAAGCTCGGTGAATTCTGGCAGCTCAACGGCTGCACGCACGCCATGGGAAGCGAAGGCAGCCAGAGCTTCGCCTACGACATGGGCGTGTGGGGCGTCAACCATGACGACAACTCCTACAGTTGGCTGCTGCCGGGCACGGATGGCAGCAACAACGCCGACCACCGCATTTTCGGCAAGCCCGTCCGCGCGATGGCCGATGGCCAGGTGGTCCACTTTCTCAACGAGTGCCCGGACAACCCCAAGCCGCTGTCCTGGACCAGCGAGGACGATCTCAACCAGAAGCTGAAGAAGCAGAAGGACGACTTCTGGGGCGCGTTTGAAGCCCAGCACGGCGGCGCCGGAAACCACCTTTACGTCCAGCACGGCGACGAGGTGATGCTTTACGCGCACATGCAGAAAGGCTCGATCAACAAGAAGTTTCTCAGTGTTGGCGCGAAGGTCAAGGCAGGCGAGAAGCTCGGACTTGCCGGCAACGCCGGCAACTCCACGGCTCCGCATCTCCACATTCACGCCATTCAGGGCACTCAGCCGGAAACCGGCCCGTTGCGGCCGATCATTCTCCGCGGCGCCTGGGCCATCGATAACGACCTCATCATGGAAGCCAGCCAGCGGGGCTTCTGGTCGAAGCTCGCCAATCGCGGCATCCCCGAGGGCAGCACCGTCGAATGGTGGAAGGGCGATTGCTTCATCAGCCCCTCGGCGAAGCTGCCCGAGTGGCCCGAGATCGTCAAGCTTCAGGTCCACGAGTCGCAATACCAGGCGGTCTTCAATGACATGCACTCGCGCGGTTTCAAGCCGGTTCTCATCGACGGGTTCACCTGGATGAGCATGACCTGGTTCAACGTCATCTTCAGGCCCGCCACCGGCATCGTATATGAAGCGCGCCACGGCATGGACGGGAACGAGTATCAGGCTGAGTTCAACACCTGGGTGACGAACAAGAAATACAGGCTGGCGCACGTGACGAGCTACTGGAGCCACGCCCGCAACCGCATCTGCTACGCCGCGCTGTTCGAGAAATCGCCCGGAGCGGAATTCTCGGCTTACCACGGGCGCAGCAAGGCACAGCATGAAGCGCTGATCGAGACGCTCAAGGGGCAGGGCTTCGCGCCCGCCGAGGTGAGCGTGGTGAGCGCCGGAGGTCAGCGCAGTTATACGGCGCGCTGGGAGAAGCGCGACGTGGGCCAGTGGGAGATCCGGACGACGCTATCGCCGGCGGAATTCGACAACAAGTTCGATGCGAACCACAACGCCGGCCTTCATCTGGTCTGCTGCGGCGCCTACTGGCACTCGGACGGCTTGAACATGGCGGGCATCTGGCATTCCAAAGCGCCGGGCGTATTTTGCCAGTTCCATCTGAACCAGTCCGAGTTCAACTCGAACCTCAAGGCGCAGCGGAAGAAGAACCGTTATTTGCGCGGTATCGCCGGCTACCGCCGCGACGCGGGCGTCAACTGGATTGCCTATTGGAGCGCTTGAGCCGCGGCGTCACCGTCTGGCCAGCCACTCCAGAGCGATCGCATTGAACTCCGCGGGCTTTTCCATCATCAGGAAGTGACCCGTGCCCGGCAGGGTCTTGTAAGTCAGATTCGGGAACCGGGCTCTCAGAGCCTCTTCCCGTATCTGCGCCGGGTTCGCCACCACTGCCAGCGCCGGTGCGGAGGACTGGCCCTCCTTCCACACCTCCGGGGCGAACATCCCCTTCATCGCCCCGACCGCCAGGCTCTCCGGCGCGGCAAGCATCACTTGCAGCACCTGCTCGCGCACTGCCGGCGTCGAAGCCTCGGAAAACATGCCTTCCACCATCTTCCTGCGCGCTATCAGGCCTTGCTCCCCCGTGAACCGCTCGTAGAACTTGACGGCGCCCGCCGCCGCGCCCGATTCCAGCATGACCGAATCAACCAGAACCGCCGCCTCCAGCTTCGCGGGAAACAGCCTCGAGAACGTCAAGATCACCGCCCCGCCCATCGAGTGCCCCATCAGCACCACTTTGGAAACCCTCTCCGCGCGCATCGCCGCTTCCACCGCCCGCGCGAACAGAGTCACCGGATACTCCGCCGCCGCCTCGCTCCGCCCGTGCCCCGGCAAGTCCAGCGCGATGACCTTATACTTCTTCGCCAGCGCGCCAGCCTGAGCGGACCAGAATGTGTGGTCGCAGGTCCAGCCGTGGATCAGCACCACCGCGCGCGGACCTGCCCCCTGCGCCTCGTAGTAAAGATTCCGCCCGTCGAGCTTGGCTGTTTTCCCGAACAAGCCCGCCGAGATTGCGAGCAACAGGAGCATCCGTCCCATAGATTCTCAGATTACTTGTTTTTTCCAGCGCCCCTGCCGGAAGACCCAGATGCCCACCACCGCCAGCAATCCCTCCGCGCCCGGCACCGCCCAATAGGCGCCGTACGCCCCCAGCCCGAAGTGAATCCCCAGCAGCCATGCCAGGGGGATCTGCACGAGCCAGTAACAGAAAAGATTGATGATGGTCGGCGTCGTCGTGTCGCCTGCGCCATTGAACGCCTGCACCAGCACCATCCCGTAGGCGTAGAAAACGTAGCCGTAGCTCAGCACGCGCAGGCACTCGCCGCCATAGAGGATTACCTGCTGTTCGCTGGTGAACAGCGCCACCAGCGGTTCGGGGATCACGATGAAACCGGCGCTGAGCGCGCCCAGGAAGACCATGTTGTAGAGGCCGACGCGCCACACGCTCGACTCGGCGCGTTCCGGGCGGCGCGCCCCGAGATTCTGCCCCACAAGCGTCGCCGCGGCGTTGGACAGGCCCCACGACGGCAGGATCGAGAAGATGATGATGCGAATCGCGATCGTGTAACCCGCCAGCGCCGCGCTGCCGGAAACGGCGATCACCCGGATCAGGGCGATCCAGCTTGCCTGGGCAATCAGGAATTGCAGCGTCCCGGTCGCCGAGATCCTCGACAACCGCCTGAGAATACTCCACGAGGGGGTAAAGTGCCGCCTCGTCACTTTCACCTTGCTGCGGCGCTTCACAAAGGCCACGAGCTGCATCAGGACGCCGCAGCTTCGCCCGATCGCCGTCGCCCACGCCGCGCCGGCCACGCCCATGGCGGGAATGGGCCCTAATCCGTAGATCAAGACCGGATCCAGCGCCATGTTGATCAGGTTCGCCGCCCACAGAACGCGCATCGCGATCACCGCATCGCCCGCCCCGCGGAAGATGGAGTTCATCAGGAACAGCATTAAGATGCTCGGCGCGCTCGCGAAAATGATCCGGGTATAGCCGGCGCCGGACTCCACCACCTTTTGCTCCGCCCCCATCCACTCGAGCAGACGGGGCGCCATCAGCGAACCCGGGATGGCGATGGCCGCCGAGACAATCAACCCGAGAAGGATCGATTGAGCCGCTGCCTTGGCTGCCCCTTCCGCGTCCTTCTCGCCGGTCCGGCGCGCCACCATGGCCGTGGTCGCCATCGAAATGCCCAGCGCCAGCCCGTAGATGACCGTCAGCAGCGACTCGGTGACCCCGACGCCCGCCACAGCGGCCTCGCCCAGCCTCGCCACCCAGAAGATGTCCACGATGCCGAACAGAGACTCCATGCACATCTCGAGCACCATCGGCACTGCGAGCAGCACGATCGCGCGGTTCAACGGTTCCTGCGTGTAGTCCCGGTCGACCCCGGCGATCGCTTCCCGCAACGAGCGCCACAGCCCCCGGCCGGCGGCCTCGGACATGGTCCCAGTGTAGCGGGCGGCTACAATGAAGAATCCTGTCTCAGCCTTCCATGCGACTTGCCATTTGTCAGATCGACAACACAGTCGGCGATCTCAAAGGCAACGCGAGCCTGATCGAGCGATTCGCCGCGCAGGCCGCCGATGCCGGCGCAGACCTTGCCGTCTTTCCTGAACTTGCCCTGACGGGCTATCCGCCTCGCGATCTGGTGGAGAAGGCTTCGTTTCTGGACCGGACCGAGCAGGCGCTTCACGACCTTGCCGCCGCGACCAGG
Source organism: Bryobacteraceae bacterium (assembly GCA_013388415.1). GTDB lineage: Bacteria > Acidobacteriota > Terriglobia > Bryobacterales > Bryobacteraceae > JACADU01. Next base: position 1,349 of record JACADU010000459.1, on the reverse strand, counting down.
CATCTGCCGGTGGCGATTGTCGCCGGCTATGCCGGCAGGGCTCGTGAAGGCTCGCCCCGGCGCGCGACCAACTCGGCGGCGGTGATCGAGCGAGGCGAGATTATCTTCACCCAAACCAAGATGCTGCTGCCCACCTACGACGTCTTCGACGAGTCGCGGAACTTCCAGCCGGCAGAAACACAAGCGCTGTTCACCTTCCGGGGAACGCGCATCGCGCTTTCCATCTGCGAAGACGCATGGAACGACCAGGAGTTCTGGGATCGCCCGCTTTACAAGCGCGATCCGGTCGCCGATCTTGCTGCGCAGGGCGCCTCGATCCTGATCGTCATCAACGGCTCGCCCTATCACATGCACAAGCGGGAGTTGCGGCGGCAGGTGTTCGCAAACACCGCGCGCCGGCACGGGCTTCCGCTCGCCTATGTGAACATGGTCGGCGGCAACGATCAGCTTGTGTTCGACGGCTCCAGCTTTGTCATGGACGCCGCGGGGCGCGTCATCGCCGCCGCGCCGAGCTTCAGCGAGGCGATGATCGTCGCCGACCCCGGCGCCGGTTCGGGCGAGATCCGCGAGAGCCATCCCGGCGAAATCGACGCCGTCTATGACGCCCTCGTGCTCGGCACGCGCGACTACATTCGCAAGTGCGGCTTCCAGCGCGTGCTCCTTGGCCTCAGCGGCGGCATCGACTCGACGCTGGTCGCCTGTGTCGCCGCCGACGCCATCGGCGCCGAGAACGTCGCCGGCATCGCCATGCCGGGGCCGTATTCCTCGGACCACTCGGTGGCCGACGCCCGCGCTCTGGCGGCCAACCTTGGCATCCGTTTCGAGACCGCCTCCATCAACGACGCCTACCGGGTCACGCTGGCTTCGCTCCAGCCGCTTTTTAACGGCGCCCCGCCGGATGTCACCGAAGAGAACATCCAGTCGCGCCTGCGCGGACTGACCCTGATGGCGCTCTCCAACAAGTGGAACGCCATCGTGCTCACCACCGGCAACAAGAGCGAGATGGCCGTCGGTTACGCCACTCTCTACGGCGACATGTGCGGCGGGCTCGCCGTCATCAGCGATGTTCCGAAGACAATGGTGTATGAGCTCTGCCGCGCCGTCAATCGCCGCAAAGGCCCGGTGATCCCCGAGCGCGTTTTCACCAAGCCGCCGTCAGCCGAACTCCGTCCCGATCAGAAAGACACCGATTCCCTGCCCGAATACGACAAGCTCGACAAGATCCTCCGGGGCTACGTCGAAGAAATGAAATCGCCCGCGGCGATCGCCGCCGAACACAATCTTCCGCTCGGTCTCGTGCGCGACATCATCAACAGAGTGGACCGCAACGAGTACAAGCGGCAGCAAGC
>JACADU010000253.1 GCA_013388415.1 Bryobacteraceae bacterium | reverse complement strand
TGTACATGATGAGCAATCGCGATGGCCATGCCTGTATCTGGGCGCAGCCTCTTGACCCTCGAACCAGACGGCCGGCCGGCAGCCAATTCTGCGTGCAGCACTTCCACAATCCTGAGGCCTCCGATGCGGTGTGGGGCCGGTCTATGTTTCTCCTCGCGTCAAAGGACAAGCTGTTGGTGACCATCGCCTCCAGGACGGGAAACCTCTGGATGGCGAGGCTGGAGACGAAGTAGGGAGGGGTTCGAGGTTTCGCCCGGCGAGGCCGCTGCGCTATTCTGGTCGCTTCCTGGGCTGCCGGATCATGTTGAGCGAAACACTGCACAAAATGGGGGTTGTGGGAGCCGGCGGCGCCGGTTTTCCCGCGTCGGTGAAGGCGAAGTCGCGCGTCGAGTGGATGCTGGCCAACGGCGCCGAGTGCGAGCCGCTGCTGCACAAGGACTACGAGCTGATGAAGCGGTATCCGGCGGACGTCGTCGCGGGGCTGGCCAAGATGGCGGAGGCGACAGGCGCCAGCAAGATCCGCTTCGGCATCAAGTCGAAGAATAAGGCGGCAGTGGACGCGCTTGCGCCTCACGTGCAAAAGGCAGGAATGGAGTTCACATTCCTGGGCGACTTCTACCCTTCGGGCGACGAGTACGAGATCGTCTACGCTGCGACCGGCAGGCTGATTCCCGCGGGCGGCATTCCGCTGGATGTCGGCTGCGTGGTCAACAACGTCGAGACTCTCTATAACGTCGAACGCGCGGCCCACGGCGAGCCCGTGACGAAGAAGTTCGTTTCCATCAGCGGCGCGGTGAAGAAGCCGTGTTCATTCTGGGCGCCGTTGGGGACAAGCTTCAAGGAACTGCTGGCGGCTGCCGGCGGCGTCACATCCGACGAATTCGGCGTCTTCGAGAGCGGGCTCATGATGGGTACGCTCACTTTCGACTTGAAAAAGGTTGTGACGAAGACGACATGCGGGCTGATCGTGCTGCCGCGCGACCACACGCTGGTGGAGCGCAAAAGCAGGCCCGTCGAGGCGATGGCGAAGATCGGGCGCTCGGCGTGCGACCAGTGCAGCTATTGCACCGAGTTCTGCCCGCGCTACCTGCTGGGCTACGACGTGCAGCCGCACAAGGTGATGCGCACTCTCGGATTCACGCTCGCCGGGGAGAAGAACTGGAGCCAGTGGGGGCAGCTCTGCTGCGCTTGCGGGTTGTGTACGCTCTACGCCTGCCCGGAGGACCTCTTCCCCAAGGAGGCGTGCGATTCGGCGAAGTCGAGCTTCCGCGAGGCGGGGATGAAGTACACGCAGCCGCACCCTGTGCAGGTGCACCCCATGAAGGAGTATCGCCGCGTTCCGCAGGAGCAGCTCAGGAAGCGGCTTCAGGTGGACCAGTACGACGCGCCGACGCCGTTCACGCCAAAGGGCCCTGAACCCAAGTCGGTGCGCCTGCTGACAAAGCAGCACGCGGGCAAGCCGGCAACTCCGGTGGTCGAAGAGGGCGCGCTCGTGGAGCCCGGACAGGCGATCGCTCGGATGAAGGAAGGCGAGCTGGGCGCCGACGTTCATGCCAGCATCGGCGGGCGCGTGACGCGCGTGGGGCCGGACGAAATTTGGATTGAGGCATAAGGAAACGCAGCCGTGGCGCGGAATTCGATTGGACTGATTGAATTGAGCTCGATCGCTTCGGGCTTTGCGGTGACCGACGCGATGCTGAAGGCGAGCGACGTGGAGCTGGTTGTGGCGCGCTCCATCTGTAGCGGAAAGTATATGGTCATGGTCCGCGGCGACGTGGCCGCCGTGGAGAGCGCCGTGGAAGCAGGAACGCGGACGGGCGCGTTTTCGATCGTTGACAGCTTCATCATTCCGAACGTGCATGACGACATCTTTCCCGCCCTGAGCGGAACGTCAGCCGCCGGACCGCTGGAGGCGCTGGGCGTGCTGGAGGCGTTTTCGGTGGCAAGCCTCATCGAGGGCGCCGACGCGATGGCGAAGACTTCAAACGTGCGGCTGGTGGAAATCCGGCTGGCGATGGCGCTCGGCGGAAAAGCGTTTGCGACGGTGACGGGCAGCGTGGCGGCGGTCTCCAGCGCGGTCGAGGCTGGAGCGCGCGCCGTTGGCAGAAAAGGACTGCTGGTCAACAAGGTCGTGATCGCGTCGCCGCGCGCCGAACTGCTGCGGGAGATGATCTGAGCTATGGCACTGCATCCACTGGCGGGCAAGCCCGCGCCCGTTGAGATGTTGACTGACGTCGCCGCGCTGGAACGGGCCTTCTACGAGTTGAAGCCCGACCCCGCGAATCCTTTGGAGCGCGTGAGTTTCGGCACGAGCGGGCATCGGGGCACGTCGACGGCGCGGACGTTCAACGAAGCGCACATTGCGGCGATCGCCGAGGCGATCGGCGAATACCGGGCAATGCGAGGCTACACCGGACCGCTGTTCATGGGACGGGACACTCACGCGCTGTCTGCCGCCGCCGAGAAGGTCGCCCTTGATGTGCTGGCAGCCAACGGCGTCTCGGTCGTCGTGCAGAGCGGGGGCGGTTTCACGCCGACGCCCGCGATTTCACGCGCCATCCTTGCCTACAACCGCGGGCGCGAGGCCGGCTGGGCCGATGGCATCGTCATCACGCCCTCGCACAATCCGCCCGCCGATGGCGGCTTCAAATACAACCCGCCGGATGGCGGGCCGGCCGATACGGACGTCACCAATTGGATTCAAGACCGGGCGAACGAGTTGCTCGCGAGCGACAACGCCCAGGTCGAGCACTCGGCCGTTGCCGCGGCTGCGGAGGAGGATCTCGCAGCAGCCTATGTCGAGGATCTAGCCTCGGTGATCGACTTCGACGTGATCCGCGCCAGCGGCTTGAAGATCGGCGTTGATCCGTTGGGCGGCGCCTCGGTCGGCTACTGGCCCTTGATCGCCGAGCGGTACAGGCTGAACCTCGAGGTCGTCCAGACGCGGGTGGATCCGGCGTTTAGCTTCATGACGCTTGACCATGACGGCAAGATCCGCATGGACTGTTCGAGCCCCTATGCCATGGCGGGACTGGTGGCGTTGAAGAACAGGTTCGACGTCGCCTTCGGCAACGACCCGGACGCCGACCGCCATGGCATCGTGACGCGCTCTGCCGGGCTGATGAATCCGAACCACTACTTGTGTGTGGCGATCCGGTATCTCCTGTTGAACCGCCCGGGCTGGCCGAAATCGGCCCGCGTGGGCAAGACGCTGGTCTCTTCGAGCCTGATCGACAAGGTGGCGTCGAGCCTCGGGCGGGACGTCTACGAAGTGCCTGTTGGCTTCAAGTGGTTCACTCCAGGTCTGCACGATTCATCGGTCTGTTTCGGCGGCGAGGAGAGCGCGGGCGCGAGCTTCCTCCGCCGCGACGGGCGGGTCTGGACCACTGACAAGGACGGGCTGATTCTCGGGCTGCTGGCGGCGGAGATCATGGCGCGGACCGGCCGCGACCCGGGCGAGCACTACCGGCAGATCGAACAGGAGTTCGGCGTTTCGTTTTACCGGCGCATCGACGCGCCGGCGACGCCCGCCCAGAAGGCGGCCTTCGCGCGGCTGAAGCCGGAGATGGTGACGGCTGACCGTCTGGCGGGGTCCAAGGTGACGGCCAAGCTGACGAAGGCGCCGGGGAATCGCGCTCCAATCGGCGGGCTGAAGGTGGTAACCGAAGACGGCTGGTTCGCGGCGCGTCCTTCCGGCACCGAGAACATTTACAAGCTCTACGCCGAAAGCCTGAAGAGCGAATCGCACCTGTCGCAGCTCATCGACGAAGCCCGCGACCTCCTCTCGCAAGTCCTGTAAAAGTGCCTGTCACTTTTTCCGAGCGAGAAAAAGTGACAGGCACTTTTTCTGAGAGGAACGGGGCGGTGGGAAGACTGTAAGGACAGGATGCCTCGAACAAAGAGAATCGTCGTCCCCGGCTGTTGGCACCACGTCACGCACCGCGGGAATCACCGGCAACAGATCTTCCAGAATGACGAGGACCGCGCTGAATACCTGGACATCGTCCGGCACTATAGCGCCAAGTACACGGTGAGGATGACTGCCTTCTGCCTGATGTCGAACCATGTCCACTGGATCGCCATCCCGGAGACCGAGGACGGCCTGAGCAAGCTCTTCGGGCGCGCGCATCATCTCTACGCGCTGCGCTACCAAGCGCGGCGAAGCATGGCCGGACATCTTTGGCAGTGCAGGTTTTACTCGTGTCCTCTGTCGCAGTCGCACCTCACCCGCGCCATCCGGTATATCGAGCAGAACCCGGTGCGCGCAGGCCTGGTGTCGCAGGCTCTGGACTGGCGCTGGTCATCAGCGTACGCCCATGTCTGCGGCAAGGATCCCCTCCGGATGGTTGAGATGGATTGGTGGGCGAGGGAGGGGCGGCGGTTCGATTGGCCCGTCCTCCTGAATCAGGTTGACGACGCCGAAGCCGCCGATCTGCTGAAGCGCTGCACCGCCACCGGACGCCCGTTCGGTGACGAAGAGTTCGCGACAAAGCTTGCCGCCAGCGCCGGAGTCACGCCTGAGCCTCGCAAGAAAGGCCGCCCCAGGAAGACCGCGCAAAAAAAGTGCCTGTCACTTTTTCAGGGTGTGGTAGGCGCTGGAGAAGTAGAGCAGCGGGGCGCCCGGTTCGATGCGGACCGCGAAAACTTCGCCCAACAGAATCGTGTGGTCCCCGGCTGGGTGCCGCTCGACGGTGCGGCAGTCAAAGTGGGCCAATGCGCGGTCGAGCCATGGTGAACCGAGTGGTCCGGGCGTCCAGGAAACGCCCCGAAAACGGTCCTCTCCGGCGGCGGCAAAAGTGTTCGAAAGCGCCTGCTGATCCTCAGCTAAGATATTGATTCCATAGTGTTTGGATGAGTAGAACGCTTCGTGCACCGCGGAGCGCGTGGCGATGCAAACCAGCACCAGCGGCGGCTCCAGACTGACGCTGGAAAACGAGTTCGCGGTCAGCCCGTGAGGACGCCCTTCGGCGTCGCAAGTCGTGGCGATTGTGATGCCTGTGGCGAACATGGAGCAGGCCCGCCGGAAAAGATTGGAGTCGAGGTCGCTTGACAAGGCTATAAACCCAATCCTATCATTAACTTTCACGCATGCGCCTGTTCTGGGGCTGTAGGAGGCGACCTTGATCAAGCTTGATATCGTCAACGAGGTGGTCAACCGCACAGGGATCACCAAGACCAAGGCCGAAATGGCGGTCGAGACGGTCTTCGAATCGATGAAGCGCGCGCTGGCGCAAGGAGACCGGATCGAACTGCGTGGTTTCGGCATCTTCACGGTGCGGCCGCGCAAGACCGGCATTGGGAGGAATCCGCGTACAGGCGCGGAAGTCGCCATCCCGCCGGGCAAAGCCGTGCGCTTCAAGCCTGGCAAAGAACTGCAGACGCTCGACTAGGGCACCGGCTTGGAGGATCACGAGCCGCAGTCAGCAGCGATGCCGCAGCGCCGCGGCCGGTGGTGGCTGGCAGGATGTCTCTTTCTGCTGACGCTGGCGACCACATGCGCATTCGGCGCCAGAATGCGTTTCGCATTCGAGCACAACCTGCCTGTCTACGACATGGAGCGGGACATGAACGCGCTCCTGGCGGCTTGGCGCAACCCGAGAGTCCTGAGCGACGGCCTTCCTTACGCGCTCACTCTGTTGCTCATTCTGGCGGCGCATGAGCTTGGCCACTATCTCTCCTGCCGCTACCATTCGATCTCGGCGTCGCCTCCGTATTTCCTTCCATCGCCTCTGTTTATCGGGACATTCGGCGCGTTCATCCGGTTCCGCAGCGCGGTTCCCGACCGGAAGAGCCTGTTCGACGTCGGCGTGGCGGGGCCCCTGGCCGGGTTTCTTTTCATCGTCCCGGCGCTCGGCATCGGGCTTGCGCTCTCGCGAGTGGTGCCGGGACTGGGCGGACAGAGCGACCTCACCTTTGGCACGCCGCTGCTGATGCGGCTCATTGAGATGTGGCTGTTTCCCGGGGTTGCGGCAGAGGATATCTCGCTTCACCCGGTGGCTCGCGCGGCATGGGTCGGTCTGCTGGCGACCGCGTTGAACCTGCTGCCGGTGGGACAGTTGGACGGAGGTCATCTGGTCTATGCGGCGTTCGGAGAAAAGCACAGGCGCGTCTCGCTCGGCGTCATTCTTCTGTTGATTCCGCTGGGCTTCGTTTATTGGCCCTGGTGGATTTGGGCGGCCGTGCTCTTTCTGCTGGGCAGGCGGCACTTCATGGTCGCGGATGCAACCGGGCTCGACCCCGCACGCAAGCGGGTCCTCGCACTCGCCTTTGCGATTTTTGCTTTGTCCTTCATTCCGGCGCCCGTTCTGTACAATGACGGGGGAAGAGGACTGCTATGAGCTGCGGGCTCTTTCGCGCCCAATGAAGATCTCCGCCACGATTATCACCTGCAACGAGGAACGGAGCCTGCCGCGCGCCATCGAGAGTCTGCGATGCTGCGATGAAATTCTGGTGGTCGACTCCGGCTCCACGGACCGCACTGTCGAGATCGCGGCGAAGTTCGGGGCTCGCGTTGTCGATGCCAACTGGCGTGGCTACGCCGGCCAGAAGAATTACGCCAGCGACGAAGCTCTCTACGACTGGGTGCTCTCGATTGACGCCGACGAGGCGCTGAGCGAGGACCTGGAAGCCGAGATCTGGCAACTCAAGAAGAACGGACCCGCCTACGACGCCTACACGGTTCCGCGGCTCGCCCAGTATCTCGGGAGATGGATCCTCTATTCCGGCTGGTACCCGGACCGGAAAGTGAGGCTGTTTGACCGGCGCAAGGCGCGATGGGTGGGCGATTATGTTCACGAGAGCGTGGTCAGCGAGGGGCGGGTCGGAGAGCTCAAAGGGAACCTTCTCCACTACACTTGCGGCAGCCTGAGCGAGCACCTCAAGACAATGGACCGCTACACGACCTTGGCGGCCGAAGAAGTGGTTGCGCGGAAAAAACCCGTCGGAGCGCGCCAGCTCCTGTTTGATCCCCCCTGGACCTTTTTCAAGACCTACGTCCTCCAGCGCGGCTTTCTGGACGGAATCGAGGGCCTGACCATCGCCTACATGGCGTCGATGTACACGTTCCTGAAGTACGCGAAAGCGCGGTTCATGGCCGGCGGGAAATAGTGCCGTGCGGGTGCTCCATCTGGATACGGGACGCGAGGCCAGGGGCGGACAGTGGCAGGCGCTGCATCTGATGCGGGCCTTGCGCGCCGCGGGAGAAGAAGTGAGACTGCTGGCGCATGCCGGCACGATGCTGCTCGCCGAAGCGAAGATGCTCGGAATCCAGGCGGAGGAGGCGGCGGCGTGGCGCCTTCGGAAGTGGTCGCAGTGGGCCGATATCGTTCATGCCCACGATGCCAGGGCGCACGCCGATTGCGCTCTCTGGTGCGCATCTCCGTTCGTGGTCAGCCGGAGGGTGGCGTTCCCGGTCAAACGCGGGCCCATGTCCCGGTGGAAATACTCGCGCGCCGCGTTGTACCTCGCGGTCAGCCGCGCTGTCGAGTCGGAATTGGCGAAGGCTGGGGTGCCGCCAGGAAGAATCCGCGTTGTCTATGACGCGGCGCCGCTGCCGGCTGTGCCCGGGCGGCGCGACGGCGGCGTCGTGGCGCTGGATACGAAGGATCCGTTGAAGGGGAAGGCGGTCATTGAAGCCGCCCGTGTCGGCGCGGAGTTCACAGCGCGCCTCATGGAGGCGCTCGAGCACGCCAGGGTGTTCGTGTACATTACCGAAAGCGAGGGGCTTGGCAGCGCGGCGCTGGCTGCCTTGGCGCATGGAGTGCCGGTGGTCGCCAGCCGTGTGGGCGGGCTTCCAGAGATCATCCGGCATGAAGAAACGGGGCTGCTGGTTGATCGGAATGAGCCGGCACTGGTGCGCGCCGCTGTCCTGAGGCTCCTCGACGACGGGGTCCTGGCGGCCCGCCTCGGCGATGCCGGCCGCCGGATGGTCGAGCGAGAGTTCTCAATCGAGAAGATGCTGGAACGGACCGTATCGGCGTATCGAGAGGTGACCTGCATTGAGTGATGCCGCTTTGCTGGCCTTGTTTTGCGGTGTGCTGGGCGCGATCATCGGGAGTTTTCTCAACGTGTGCATCAGCCGGCTGCCAATGGATGAAAGCATCTGGCTGCCGCGCTCGCACTGCCCGCGCTGCGGCGCCTGGATCGCCGCCTACGACAACATCCCCATCCTGAGCTATTTGCTCCTCGGTGGGCGGTGCCGGGTATGCCGGCTGCCCATCTCATGGCGCTATCCGGCGGTGGAAGCCCTGACTGCCGGTCTGTTCTGGGCGGGCGCCGCCCGTTGGGGCGCTTCGTGGCAGACGGCAAAGTGGTGCCTGCTGGCGGCGGTCATGATTGAACTCATCTTCTCCGACATCGAGACGCGGATTCTTCCGGATGAGTTCACCCTCTGGGGCGCTGCGGCGGGGATCATGCTCGCTCCACTGGCTGCCCTGCCGCCGGGGCTGATCACGCTGCTGGTCGGGGGACCGTCGGAAACGCCGCTCGGCTCCACACTGAACGCGGTGATCTCGGCGATCCTGCTCTCCGGCGGCTTCTGGCTGGTGGGGGCTTTCTACGCAAAGCTCCGCGGCCGGGAGGGGCTCGGCTTCGGCGACGTGAAGATGGTGGCGGCGATGGGCGCGTTCCTGGGCCTGGAGATGGCGATGACAGCGATTCTTGGCGCGTCGATTGCTGGCGGCGTGCTTGGCGGCTTGTGGATCTTCATGAAAGGCAGGAAAGCGTCGGAGGAAGAACTGCCCTTCGGCTCATTTCTTGGCGTGGCTGCCCTTCTCGCCGCCTGGTTCAGTTGATTTTCACTCTTGGCGCGCTTCAACCAGCGGAACGGCAAGGGCTTCTTCGAGGTCCCCGATGGTTTCCGGCGCAAGCGAGATGCTTTCTTCGTCGAGGTCATCGGGAGTGAGGACAGGACGCATGATGCCCGACTTGGCATGGCTGCGCGAGGCTGTCAGCGCGTGGACCATTTCGTGGGTCAGCACCACCGCGAGGGCATGCGCATACCGCTCCACGCTGAGGTGCGTCCGGGAGCCGCGCTCCCGGGTGAAGAGCGATGCGGCGATCGCGTCGCAGTCGATTTCCACAAAGGGCAGCACATGATCGTCGGAGACGTGGGTATGCCCGAGCGCCTTTTCGATAGCCGGCGCAGCAGGGCGCTGCGAGGAACAAGCGCCGCGGAACCGGACCATCACCAGCCGGTTGTCGTGACCCTTGCAGGTGGCGTTCGAGTGATGCCAGTGGATCTCAAGCGCAGGGAAGTCCCAGTGCCGCTCCGTCTCGCGAACGAGTTCTTCGACTAGCTTGGGGGGCATCGATGGCGGGGTCTGCAACCTGACGCCGATCCGCATCCGGTCTCCGGCCTGCATGAGCATGCCACAAGCCAGGAGCCCCGGTAGAGCGATTCTCACCATGACCGCCGGGTCTCTCTTTCAGACTATATCGTCTGAAACTACTGGAAGAGGAGCCTCAGCGGGCGGTTGAATCGAAATTAATCTTTGAGGAGACGTCGGTCTTCCGGAAGTTGCTCGAAACCATGGACAGCGAGATGGTCCTCTTGTAGCCCCAGAAGACGGTCACCTTGAACTCCGTGCCGTAGGTGACGGGGAACCAGACGTTTTCGGCGATGCGGCCGTAGGTCACCGAGAAGCCGGTCTGCCGCAGGTTGATTCCGAGGAAGACCTTCACCCCCCAGGGAATGCCATAGGCCATGTCGGTCGAGATGCGAACGGGCTGGAACTCCTCTGCGTCGATCCAAGCCTCGCCTTTCCACGGGCGCATCTCGTGGTCTTCAGCATCGCCGTCGCCGATACCGTAACTCTTTTCCTTCTTCTTGACGGGCTCAAAAGCGATCTTGTAGGTCCGCCTCCCCTTGTGGTTCACCTCGCCCAGGTGCGTGTACTTGTAGTGGGGCAGGTCGCGGGTGCGGAGCGGAAACAGGGCGTGAGGGATTCCGTCGCGGGAATCTTTGGCGTCGACCAGCTCGTCGGTGAGATCCTCGATGAGTTCGCCGTCAATATCTGTTTCCTTGTACTTGAATCCGGGCTCTGAGTAAGGAGTGAGCGTTTTGCCGCCGGTTCCGTAAGCCCCCTCGAAGGAGACCAGCTTCTTCTCGGTGTGATCCGGCGTGGGGATCACCGTGTATTCCCGCTTCTCGCGCCGCGCGACATTGCCGTTGGAGCGCGTCAGCGTGGAGCGGACCACCTGATCGTAGACGTACTGCCTTCGCGCCTCGACCTGCCGTTCGACATTCGCCGCCATCTTGAACATGATCTCGACGGCTTCCGGCTCGGCAGCCAGAAACAGGCAGAGCAGCGGTACGGGCATGGCTACGCAGGTATAACGCGCCAGGCTGCCGGTAGGTTCCCTCAGGAAGAAAGGAGACTGTTGAGATGCGACAGGCTGGCGGCTGCCTGCGCCGGCGTGCCGCACTCGACCGACAGCACGCCGCTCCAGCCCGCCTTCCGCAGGATCGACACAACCCGCTTCCAGTCGATGACGCCCTCTCCGCAGGCGCAGCCCACGGGTGTGCCGGTCACTTTTCCTTTCTCTTCTTCAGCTTGCGAGAAGGAGATGTCCTTGGCGTGGATATGGGCCAGCAGCGGGAGAGAGGCTTCGAGCCCGGCGTAAGGGTCCTCGCCGCCGAGGAATGCGTTGCCGGTGTCGTAGTTGATCTTGAGCATTGGAGAATTGACCAGCGTGGCCACCCGCAGCAGTCCCTCGGTCTTCTTCGTGATGCTCTGGTGGGGTTCGATGGCGATCATGACGCCGTACCGCTCTGCTATCTGGAGGGTTTTCTTGAGCGTATAGCGCATGACATGAAAGCACTCCTCCTCCTCGAGCCAGTCAGGGCGGATGCCTTCATCGGTGTTCACCACCGGCGCGCCGATGACGGAGGCGAGCCGGATCGCCTTCTCCAGATACGGGACGCTGATCTCCGGCCGCATCAATGGCGTGTGAGCGCTCAGTCCCGAGGCCCGCACCTCGTGCCTTGAGAGGATGTCCTTCATCTCCAGCGGCTCGTTGTCCATCGACCAGGAATGAAAGTAGCCCGCTTCGCTCAGCAGTTCGCGGCCGTTGTGGACCATCGGCTCGACCCAGTCGTAGCCCAGTGCTCTTGCCCGCGCGACTCCGGCTTCGAAACTCTGATCCTCGCAGCGGATGAACTCCATATTCACGCCGGGATGAATGCTCATCAAACACCTCCAGCCGGCGATTGTATCGGAATGCGAGGCAGGCCGGCCGGAATTCAGTCCGCGCCGCGGATGCCGAGGCTGAGAGCGCGGTCGAGCCTCGCAAGAGAGGGCGGGGCCAGGCTCAAGTTGCGCGCCAGAAGATCGTGGCGATCGAAAAAGGGCTTCATGAGCCCGCACTCGTCGTGGTCGACGCTTTCTGTCAGGGCATGGACGATTTCGTGCGACACCACACGCGCCAGGGCGCGTCCATACAGATCTCCAGGAATCCTCGGCGTGGGCCAATCCCAATTCCTCGACAGGGCAGACGTGACTTGATCGCAGGAGATGTCGATGAATGGCTGGACCCGCCCATTGTTGACATGGGTGCTGCCCAATGCGGCGGGGCGGCGGAGCACCGCGGGCAGTTCCGTGGTGCAGGAGCCCCGGAGACGGACGACCAGAACCCGATGAAACGCCTCGTTTCCGTCGATCTGATTGCGCCAATGAACTTGAATCCCGGGCCGCGAGACAACCCGTTCAACCTCCAGGCGGAGCGATTCGAGGACCTCCGCCGATGTCGATGCGGGAGCCTGCAAGTAAACTCCCAGACGCACAGGTTCAGCCCCGCCGGCGCCTGTCGAGCCAGCCAAGCCTATCAGAATGGCGAAGGCCGGAAGACTCCTCATCTGGTTACAACTATGTTACTGATTCGCTTCGATTGCAATACAAAAATGCACCTATGCCTCCGATTTCATGGCCTCCTCGAGGGCTCGCCAGGAAGATGCGGTAGCATGGAAGATTAATCGTCAAAGATGAGAGCTTTGATCAGCCAGTTGAAGCCGGGAACGGCTGAATATGCTCTGGCCGCGTCCCTGGATGCCGCCAGGATTCCCGCTCACATTGGCGTCATCATGGATGGGAATGGGCGGTGGGCGCGGCAGCGCAGCCTGCCGCGGGCGGCGGGTCATCAGGCGGGAGTGGAGCCGGTCCGGATGTGCGTGGAGACCTGCGCCCGGCTTGGGGTCGACGTGCTGACTCTTTATGCTTTTTCAGTCGAGAACTGGAAGAGGCCGAGGGCGGAGGTTGACACGCTTTGGAGGCTGCTTCAGTTCTACTTGAGACGCGAGATGCCCCGGCTGGTCGAAAACGGAATCCGGTTCCGTGCGATTGGAAGGCTGGGACAATTGGACGACCGCGTCAGGGAGATGCTGGCGGAAGCCGAGCAACGCACCCGGCTGAATTCCGGCATGACGTTGAATCTCGCCATCAACTATGGCGGGCGGGCGGAAATCGTCGACGCGGTGAACCGGCTGTTGGCGGCGGCAAAGGCGGAGGGACGCCTCGACGAGCTGCAAGTGGACGAAGAAAACCTGAGTGAGCATCTCTATACGGCTGGCCAGCCTGAACCGGATCTGCTGATCCGGACGAGCGGAGAACTGCGCATCAGCAATTTCCTCCTCTGGCAGATCGCCTACGCCGAGTTGTACATCACCGAGACGTTTTGGCCGGACTTCGACCGGATGGAACTCCTCAAGGCCATCAGCGCCTATCAGAAGCGCGACCGGCGGTTTGGCGCAGTCGATTCAGCGGTTCAAGCGAGTCCGGCCGGCCAGCCGGCCATTGATGCGCCCCTGTGGCAGCCGGCCCAATGAAACGCCTGACAACGGGGCTGATTCTCACCCCAACGTTTTTTTGGCTGGTGACTTTCGCGCCATCGGCGGTCTTTCTGTGCGCGCTGGCCCTTGTGGCGGTTTTCTGCCTTTATGAGTTTCTGGGCATTGCGGCGGCGACGTTCCCGTCCTGCCCGAATGTGCAGCGGTTTGTCCCGGTCTACATTGCAGGGCTGCTCTTTCTTCTTCTCCCCATGCACCTATGGCTGCTGGCTGTCCTGTTCGCGCTGGCGGTGATGGTCTACCTCACGTGGCGGGGACCGATGCAGGCTGTGCTTCCGCTGTCGGCAGCCCTGGTGCTTGGACTTCTGTATACGTTCGGGTCGTGGCGCGCCGCCGTGGAACTGCGGGCGGCGAGCCCCTGGTGGCTGCTGTTCGCGGTGGCTGTGAACTGGGTGGGGGACACATTTGCCTTCTACGGCGGCAAGTTGTTCGGGCAACACAAGATGGCCCCGGAGGTGAGTCCGAATAAGACGTGGGAGGGAGCCGCTTGCAGCGTGGTGATGAGCACTGCGCTGGGCCTTGGCCTGTTCGCCTGGAAGTTCCCTGCCATCCCGCTCTGGAAGGCGGGTCTGCTCTGCATGGCGGCTAATCTGAGCGGGCAAGTGGGCGACCTGGCCGAATCCGCCATGAAGCGCGGAGCCGGTGTCAAAGACAGCGGCAGCATCCTTCCCGGCCACGGCGGCTGGCTGGATCGCGTGGATTCGAGCCTGTTTTCGGTCCCCGTGGTTTACTGGATTTTACAGGCATGGGGCATCATCCGATGATTTTCGACGCCATCGAGTTCGCGATGGCGGCTCATCGCGGGCAGACGCGCAAGGGCACACCGATCCCGTATATCCTGCACCCGCTTTCCGCGGCGCGAATCCTGCTTGAAGCCGGCTGCGCCGAGCACGTGGCGGTCGCTGCCGTGCTCCATGATGTGATCGAGGACACCCGCCATAGCGCCGGGGAGTTGGCGGCACGCTTCGGCGCCCGAGTCGCCGAACTCGTCGAACTGGCCACCGAGCCGGACAAGTTCTGGAGCTGGGAGCGGCGCAAGCAGCACACCATCGACCGGCTTCGCGCGACAAGCGACGAAGAAGGTCTGCTCGTCACGCTGGCCGATAAGCTGGACAATATCGCGTCGATCCGTGAATCCCTGGCAAGGTCGGGCGAACAGGCGTGGAGGCGGTTCAAGCGCGGGAGGCAGGACCAGCAGTGGTATTACACATCCTTGCGCGACGTCTACCTCGAAAAGCTGCGCTTCGATCCCGGCCAGGGACTGGCAAGGCGATTCGACGCCGAGGTCCGGGCGGTATTTGGGGCGTAGCAGGCTACTTGCATTTGCCGACGCAGACGGTCTCGCTGATCAACTGGGGGGCGGAGAGCCTCCTTGCGTCATCGAGCGCGGGCCGCTGGATGGAAAACTGCTCCACGACCTGCCCGTCCACCGGACGCCGGTCGTAAATCTGGCGCTCGCGCAACTGGAGGGCTCCTTCACCGGCCATCGCACGGCCAGGGGCGTTGGCGCCGAACACGTCGACTTCCTTTCGCTCGCTGCCATCCGGGTTTTTCACGATTCGCGAAACGGTCTGCCGGCTCAGCTGCATCTTCCCGGTGCTGGCGTTCTCGTATTCGTCGGCCTGTTCGGTGGTGAGGTTGTCCTTGACCGCCTGGCGCAGGACCTGCCGCGCCGCCTCAGCCATCCGGCCGCTGGCATCGGG
>JACADU010000464.1 GCA_013388415.1 Bryobacteraceae bacterium | reverse complement strand
TCCGCCTCTCTCCGTCGAACAAGCTGATCTTCCGCAACACGTTGACCCATGACTCCGACAAGGAAACCCGCGTCTTCAGCGGCTACGACGGAGGCATCGACGGCGAGATAAAGTCTGAGCGCCTCCGCTACATCGAACGCGGATTGATGTCCAGCAGCCTGGAGGGCGAGCATGCCCTCGCCAAATTGGGCAACAGCCTCTTCCGCTGGCAGATGACCTACTCGCGATCCTCCCGCGATGAACCCGACCTCCGCGAAGTGATCCGCGGAAAACTCCCCGACGGCCGCTACAGCTACCTGGCGCTGTCCAACTCCGCCCAGCGCTTCTTCAACAAGCTCGAGGACCGCATCTACGAGCCGCTGGCCGAATTCGCCAAGCCCTTCTATAAGGGCTCCTTCACCGGCATCATCAAGGTCGGTTACCGCGGGACCTTCCGCGAGCGTGATTTCCAGGCTCGCCGCTTCCGCTTCATCCCCCAGCGGAGTTCCACCCTCAACCTCTTCTTGCCCTCCGATCAGCTCCTCGCCAAAGAGAACATCCGTCCCGACGGCTTCCAGTTGATCGAGTTCACGCGCGCCACCGACACCTACGTCGCCGACATGGACGTTCACGCCGGCTACGCCATGCTCGACCTGGCCCTTGGCGGGCGCTGGCGCATCGTCGGCGGCGTCCGCATCGAAGACGCCGACATCAAGGTGACCACCCTCGACCCCCTCGTGCCGAACGCAACCCCCTCCGTGGCTTCACTCGTGAACCGCGACCCCATGCCCGCCGTTAACGTCATCTATGCGCTCACCCCCCGCCAGAATCTGCGCTTCAGCTACTCAGCCACCGTGACGAGACCCGACTTCCGCGAACTCTCTCCCTTCGACTTCAACAACGTCCAGGGCGGCTTCGTCACCCAGGGCAACCCCGACCTGGTTCGCGGAACCATCGACAACTACGACGCCCGCTGGGAAGCATTCGCCGGCGGCGGCGTCCTCGCCGCCAGTTTCTTCGCCAAGAAATTCGTCGACCCCATCGAGGTGACGATCCTTCCGGCCAACGACCTGCGGCAAGGCTTTATTAATGCGAAGGGAGCTTTCAACATCGGCTTTGAACTCGAGGCGCGCCGCAACCTCTCCTTCCTCAGCCAGCGGCTGAGAGAGTTTTCCGTCTCCGGCAATTTCACCTTCGTTGATTCCAACATCGAGATCAGGCCCGAGGACGCCTATCTCCTCACCTCAAAAGAGCGCCCTCTCCTTGGCCAGTCGCGATACATCTACAACGTCAACACCGAGTGGACCCGTCCCAAGTGGAGATCGAACGCCAGATTCTTCGTCAATTGGGTCTCCCGCCGCATCACCGACGTCGGCACCTTCGCGCTGCCGGACATCTATCAGGAAGCCAACACATATATCGACTTCACCTACAACTACACACTCGATGAGAAAGCCAAATGGGTCTTGAAGTTTAATGCGGAAAACCTCGCCGACAATCACTACCACTGGACCCAGAGCGGTATTACGCAACGTTCCTACCGGCTCGGCCGGACCTTTACGGTGGGCGTCAGCTACACCATCTTCTGACAAATGGGGACTGGCGCGGCCTGCTTGGGGACTGGCTCGGGTGTTCCCGTGTGGACATCCGTGCCTGTCCCCTTCGCGGCCTACGCGCCCGTCCCCATTTGTCCTGCGATCGATCCAAAGTCAGCAAGGAGCCTTGAATGATCCAAAATCCAATCCGACAGTTGAAATCCGTCCTGGCGCCGGCCTTGTGCCTGGCTGCCTTGGCTTCCACCCCCGCCGCGGCTCAGTTCGGCACCTTCGCCTCCTACATCTGGTCCGACAAGTACACCTACCAGCCAGGCGAGAGCATCACTGTCCGCTGGACCGTGAAGACGAACGGCGATACCGGGCCCTATGTGCTCGTCGCTTATCGTCAGAACAACCAGACGGGCAAGAAATACTATCTGCCCGCCGGGACCGAAACCGCCACCGACATCTTCGGCAATAAACCCGCCGATGGGATGAATCCGATTCCCATTGGCGACACCACCAAGCAAATCCTCGCCGGCGAAGGCGGGCTGATTCCGCCTCTGAGCGTTCCTGAGCAGTACGGCATGCACACCCTTGTCGTCCAGTTCCGCGACCCCTCCGGCATCCGCATCATCAAGAGCAATTACATGAAGATCGGCGTGGTCAAGGGAACCACGCTCATCGACAGCAACATCACCGAGAACCGCACTCTCACCAACGACACCCTCTGGCAGGTCAAGGGCAATGTCTTCGTCAAAGGCGGCGCCACTCTGACCATCGAGCCTGGGACATTCATCATGGGCTTGCCCGGCTCCCAGCCGGCTTCCGCCCTCCTCATCACCCGTGAGGGCAGAATCGTCGCCGAAGGCACCAAATCCCGCCCGATCGTCATGACCTCTTCGCTGCCGTTCGGCGAGCGCCAGCGCGGCGATTGGGGCGGCTTGGTCATGATGGGCCGCGCGCCAATCAATGTCGGCGCCAACGTGACAGTCGGCGGCCAACCGGTGGGTAACCCGGAGGGCGAGTTCTTCCTGGAAGGACTCCCAGGCAACCCCGACACCACCTACGGCGGCACTGATCCCGAGCATGACTGCGGCTCCCTGCGGTACGTCCGCGTGGAGTACGCCGGCTCGATTTTCGCCCCGAATTCAGAGCTGAACGCTTTCACCTGGGCCGGCTGCGGCAGCAAGACAAAGGCCGAATACCTCCAGGCGTCCTATGGCCTCGACGACGCCTTCGAATGGTTCGGCGGCAGCGCCAGCGCCCGCTATCTCGTCGGCGGGCTCGGCGCCGACGATTTCGTGGACTACCAGCTTGGCTGGACGGGAAAGGCGCAGTTCGGCCTCTTCTACCAATCGCCCGACGAGCGCGGCAACCGCGGCATCGAAGCCGACAACAGCGAATACCTGGCCACCGCCTCGCCCCTCTCCAAGCCGCAGCTCTACAACATGACCTTCATCGGGTCCAAGAATCAGGGCGTCGACGAGCCGAACTCTCCGGGCATCTACCTGCGGCGCAACGCGGGCGGCATCCTCGCCAACATGCTGGTCAGCGACTTCTACTCCACCGGCTTCTTCCTGGATGGAAGCAACACGCAATCCCAGGTCGGAGCCGGCAACATCACCGTGGACGGCGTCCTGCTGTGGGGCAACGGCATCGGCACCAATTCGCCCAACACGGTTGAGGGCCAGGTCCAGCCGCAAAGCTACGCTCTCATCACCGGAAACCCGGACAAGATGAAGAACTTCACGGCTGAGAATCCACGCTTCCGCCGCGCCTTCGAATACTCCGATCCCGATTTCCGAGGCCAGTTCAACAGCCCGCTGTACCGGCTTGGCTGGGTCGCTCCTCCGGACGACGGCTTCTTCGATTCCACCGTGACCTTCCTCGGCGGCATCGGCGAGTACGACTGGACCGAGGAGTGGACCAGCTTCCTCCGCGACTTCGACATCAAACCCTGACATCGATTCCTGACATGAACCCCTGACAGGGCGGGGCAGGCTCATCGCCGCTTTCGGCTTTCAGCCTGCCCCCTTCGCACTTCACCCGCGTGCTGACCCCTCATTTCGCCCGTCCTCATTTGTGACCATGCCGGGCTAGCGGCGGTGGATTGCCGGCGCGGGCCAGCGGGCGCCTTTGTCTTTCCCCCTCCCGGCCGCTATCCTGGAAGTACTTCCTTCCTTCTGCATGGCTTCCAAATCCGACCGAATCCGCAGTCTTCATCTCGCCTTGGGCGAGCGCATCCTCATTCTGGATGGCGCCATGGGCACGATGCTGCAACAGCGCGATCTCACTGCGGCGGATTTCGGCGGCGCGGATCTTGAGGGCTGCAACGAAAACCTCTGCCGCACCCGCCCTGACGTGATTCTGGACGTCCATCGCGCTTATTTCGAAGCCGGCTCCGACATCGTCGAGACCAATACCTTCGGGTCCACGCCGCTCGTGCTGGCCGAATACGGCCTCGCCGCCGACGCCTACGAGCTCTCCCGGCGCGCTGCGGAACTTGCCAGGCAGGCTGCGGATGAGTTCTCCACTCCACACCGCCCCCGGTTCGTCGCCGGCGCCATGGGTCCCACCACGCGCTCCATCACAGTCACCGGCGGCGTCACGTTTCCCCAACTCGTCGAGTCCTTCTACAAGCAGGCCAAGGGCCTCTATGACGGCGGCGCCGACCTCTTCCTGATCGAAACCGCCCAGGACACCCGCAACGTCAAAGCCGCGCTTCTCGCCCTCGACAGATTGGCCGCCGAAGCCGGCGTGCGGCTCCCGGTCATGGTGTCGGGCACCATCGAGCCCATGGGCACAATGCTCGCCGGCCAGACGGCCGATGCCTTCTACGCCTCCGTCGCCCACGCCGGTCTGCTCAGCATCGGCTTGAACTGCGCCACCGGCCCTGAGTTCATGACCGACCACATCCGCACCATCCACGAGATGGCCCGGACACGCGTCTCCTGCTATCCCAACGCTGGCCTGCCCAACGAGGAAGGCAGGTATCTCGAAACCCCTGAATCCCTCGCCCGGCAGCTCGAGAAGTTCGTCGACCACGGCTGGATCAATATCCTCGGCGGCTGCTGCGGCACAACCCCGGCGCACATTGCCGCGATGAAGAAGGTTTTCGATGCGTGGACCCCGCCGCCGTCGGCCGCCACGGTCACCTTCGTGTCCACACCCACACCCGAGCCGCCAACCCCGGGGGGAGGTCCGCCCCCCGCCTCACGGTTCGCCGCCAATCTCGGCAAACGCTTTCAGGTCTCCGTCGAGCTTGATCCGCCTAAAGGAACCAACCCGGCCAAGATCATCGAAGGCGCGCGTCTGTGC
>JACADU010000490.1 GCA_013388415.1 Bryobacteraceae bacterium | reverse complement strand
TTGGCGTGAAGGGCGGCGTCGCACTCGGCGCGGAAGACGACCTGCGAAACGCCTTCGCGGTCGCGGAGGTGAAGGAAGATGACTCCGCCGAGATCACGGCGGCGATGCACCCATCCCATGATGACGACGCGGCGGCCTTCGTCGGAAGTCCGCAACTCACCACAGGAATGCGTACGGCGCAAGCCACCGAGGAAGTCGAGAGTAATTTCTTGTGGCATGGGTAGGGGCACAGCACTCCGCCGCCTGGAAGGCGAGGCGGCCTTGAGACTGAATTGGCTATTGTACCCCGCGGTGGGCGGAAGAGTCAGGGCAGCGCGAGCAGATACTTCGTCAGAGCTTCGTTCTCCTTCGGCTGGAAGGGATAGGCGGGCATGGTGGAACCGGGGCTGAGTTTCTGTGGATCGAGGAAGTGAGCCTTCACCCAGGCTTCGTCGCGGCGGCGGGCCAAGCCGTTCAAGGAGGGGCCGGTCTTCATGCCGACGCCGTTCACCTCGTGGCAGAGGCTGCAACGGTGCCTCTGATAGATGATGGCGCCGTCGAGGGCGTATTGGGGGACGTCCTGGAGCTTGAGGGCGTTCTGCGGTGTGAGCTTGAGGAGGAACGCGGCAAGGGCGTTCAATTGGGAATCGGCGAGGGCGACAGGCGGCATGGAACTGCCCGGCATAAGACTCTGAGGGGATTTGAAGTGCGCGATCATCCACGCGGCGTCGCGAGGGCGCCCGCCGGCGCCGAGATTGGGTCCGGTCTTCGGTTCGGCGGTGAGGCCCATGCCGTGGCAGGCGCCGCAGCGCTCCTTGCGGAAGTAAGCGGCGCCGGCGAGTTCCTCGGGGGAGAGCTCGCGCCATTCCATGGGTCCTTCGCGGTCGGCGGCGAAGGCTTCAGGGGGAGTGGAGCGGATGGCAGCAGCGGTCAGCCCGCCCCAGAAGATGCCGCCGAGGAGGATGCCGGCGGCGGCGAAGGTGCGGCGGGTGACGGCGACGGCCGGCGCGCGGTCGATGAAAGGCAGGACGAAGAGGAAGCCGATGGCAATCGTGGGCAGGATCACGCTGGCGACAATCTCCAGCGGCCCCTCGAAGTATTTGAGGAGTTGGAAGAGGAAAAGGAAGTACCACTCGGGGCGCGGGATGTAAGTGGTGTCGGTGGGGTCCGCAAGACGGCCGAGCGGGGCTTTGGCGGCGATGGCGAGAGTGAAGAGCACGGCGAAGACGGCAAAGACCGCGAGCGTGTCCTTGAACGCCTGTTCAGGGTAGAACCGTTTCCTGGGGCGGTGTTCGTCGCCGGGCGCGGGGGCGACGCCGTGGCGGCGCACGAGGTAGACGTGCAGCAGGATGAGCAGCATGGTCACGGGGGGCAGGACAAGGACGTGGACGCTATAGAACCGGGCGAAGGTGACGACGCCGACCCCGTTTTCGGCGCCCATCAGCCGCAGGACCCAGGGTCCGGCTCCGGGAGGCGAGGCGGCGATCTGGGTGGTGACGACAGTACCCCAGTAGGCCCGATTGTCCCAGGGAAGCAGGTAGCCGGTGAGAGCGTAAGCCAGAGTCAACAGCAGCAGGACGACGCCCACCATCCATGTGGCTTCGCGGGGCTTCTTGTAGGCGCCCCACAAAAGGACCTGGAGCATGTGCAGGACCACGACGATGACCATGGCGGAAGCGCCCCAGTGATGAAGACCGCGGATGAGGGCGCCGCCGGTGACTTCGTTCATGATGTAGCGGACGGAGTTGTAGGCGTCGCCGGGCGTGGGAGCGTAGTTCAGGGCGAGCATCGTGCCGGTGAAGGCTTGCGTCAGAAAAAGGAATAAGGCGACCGAGCCGAAGACCTGATGCCAGCCTGAGCTGGCGGGGATCTCCTCGTCCATGAAGGAGCGGATGGCGGAGGGCAGGCCGGTCCTGTCGTCGATCCATTCCAAAACTGCCTTGAGCATGGCTTACCCCTTCGACGGCGGATTCGCGCCCGCAACCAGCGCTCCGATGAGAACTCTGCCGTTCTCCACCTTGACCTCGAAGCGGTCGAGCGGTCTGGGCGCCGGACCCGTGAGGACCTTGCCTTCGAGCGAGAAATTGGAGGTGTGGCAAGGACATACGAATTCGTGTTTCTTCTCGTCGAAGTGGTAGGCGCAGCCGAGGTGTGTGCATTGCGGCGAGAACGCCACGATGTCGGTGTCGCTGAGTTTGACGATCCAGGCGGTGGACTTCTCGCTGACGATCTTCCAGCCGTCCAAGCGGGTCCGCCGCAGGGTGACCTCTTCCGGAACCCTGGGACTCAATTGGCTGAGTCCGGCCGCGTCCACCCAGGCGGACGCGTTGCGCCGGCCCGGGGAGAGAAGATAAAACGCCGCCGGCAGGCCGAGGCCTGCGGCCAGCAGGGCGCCCAGCGCCTCGGTGGCGCGGGCGAAGAAGTTTCTCCGGTCCATCGGCATAAGTATTGGCCCCTGAGACAAACAAGCATACAGCTTTCCGCTGGAGGCGGAAGGCCTCTTCTGTGGATAAGGAGACCGCGGAAGCGCGGAAGGATTCTCAGGCGCAGGCGGAAAGCAGGGCATCGCGCACTTCTCGGAGCGCGCCGGGCCCGAGCTTCACGCCGTCGGAGGTGACGTGGAAGACGTCAAGGGCGCGATGGGCCTCGGTGTCCACGAGAACGACTTCGATATTGCAGTCGTGGCGG